>NZ_JBVHSK010000012.1:0-261449 GCF_055566415.1 Streptomyces sp. NPDC027663
CTGGTGTTGGTGTTTTTTGGGGACGGGGGGAAGGGGGAGGGGGGGGGGGGGGGAGGGGGGGGGGGGGGGAGCGGGGGCTTTCTTTTTGTGGGGGGGGGGGGAACTCCCGCGGCTCCCGTCCCGCCTGATCACCGCCGGCCTCTACCTCACCCGCACACCCGTCACACCCGGACAACTCCGCGGCCCGTGACCCCTCCCCCGGACCACCAGCACGGCCGGCAGCACCGCGCACCGTCCCGCACGGGACACCCCGGTCGCCGCACCGCGCGGAGCGGCGGCACCACCGACCACCCACACCCCACCACCGGCGAAGGAGCCACCATGACCATCCACACCCAGGAAACAAGCATCCAGGGCCTCGAGCGCGCCTGGATGGAACAGGCCATCGCCGTGGCCACCACCAGTGTCACCAACGGCGGCGGACCCTTCGGAGCCCTCATCGCGAAGGACGGCGAGGTCGTCGCCACCGGCAACAACCAGGTCACCTCCACCCTCGACCCCGTCGCGCACGCCGAAGTCAGCGCCATGCGCGCCGCCTGCAAGGAACTCAACACCTTCTCGCTCGAAGGCTGCGTCCTGATCACTTCCTGCGAACCATGTCCCATGTGCCTGTCGGCCGCCCTGTGGGCACGCGTCGACCGCCTCGTCTACTCCGCCGACCGCCACGACGCCGCCGTCGCCGGTTTCGACGACCGCAAGTTCTACGACCTGTTCGAAAAGAAGCCCAGCACCCTGTGGCCCATGACCGTCGAGCACCTCGACCTGCCCAACCGCACCCAGCCCTTCGACACGTGGCTCGCCAAGGCCGACCGCATCGCCTACTGACCACCACCCCATAGCAGGCACCGGCCGCGGAGGGCACTCAGCGCCGAGCGGCCGGATCCCTCTCGGCCTGGATCCGCAGCCGGCTGAACGGAAAGTGCCTCGACATCCTGGGTGGCCGGCCTGACAACGGCCAGCTCCTGGTGAGCTGGAGCTGTGACGGAGCGGCCAGCCAGAGCTGGAACTTCTGAACACTGACCGTGGCCCGGCACCGGACGTGCCGGGCCGGGCCACGGTCACCTGGGCCGCAACAGTAGGCGGCCCGGGCCGAGTTCCCCGCCCGGTGGATCACCGGCTGCTGAGACGCCCCCGGCCGTAGGTACCGTCGCCGGCGGCGAACAGTCCCGCGGTGCTCATCCGCGCGGCTGTTCACCGTGCGGATGAGGTGCCCGCCCCGTACGCGCCCGGCGCGATCAGCACCAGTCCGGTCAGAAGTCCTGGTCAGCGAGGTCGCCGTCGGGGAACTCGGCATCGCTCGGCGCCGGGCCGGCGAAGAAGTCCTGCATGAGTTCGTTCAGGTTCAGCTCCGTGGCGCCGGCCGGAGCGGTGGGCTTGGTGCCGGCGCCCATCCGCAGTGTCAGGCCCAGCTTCTTGACCTTGGCTTTCTCGGCCAGCTTGGCGAGGTCCACGTCCACCTCGGTCAGCTCACCGTTCTTGAGCGTGAAGTCCGCTGTGACCTTGTTGTCGGGGGCGTCCTTCAGGTCCTTGTCCGTCGGCAGCTCCATGCCGGGCGGCAGGTCCTTCGCCAGCGGACGGATCTCGCCGAACAGCTCGGTGATCAGCGTGCGGAAGGGGGCGGTGGCGGTGATGTGCTCGGTGCCGTCCTCGCCGCCGGCCGTCTTGAAGTCCACCTCACGGGCGACGACCTTGCGAAGGGCCCCCACGAGCTTCTTCTGTGACTTGGCGTCGAGGGACGGTGCGGGTGCGGGGTCGCCCTGGGCGCCCTGTCCCTCGGCGGCGGCCTTGTCCATCTCCTTGGTGTTGAACTTCACCCACTTGCCCTCGATGACGTCCTTGAGCGCCCCTGCCTCCGGAGGCAGGTCCTCGGCGTCCGGTACGGGGCTGCCCATCACCTTGCCGACACCGTCCATGTCGGCGCGGACGTAGACGTAGTCGCCGATCACCCGGTACTCGACGAGGTCGCCGTCCGGGCTGCTGATCTTCATGGCCATGCCGATGAGGTCCTTCTCACCGGAGTCTTCGATCGGCTTCTTCGACTGCACGGTAAAACTGATCTTCGCGCCGCTCATCAGCTCGGCGGCCTCGTCCGGGATCTCCTCGCCGGGCGCGGGGTCGGACTCGGCGTCCAGTGCCTTCAGGGAGGTGACGTCGGTGTCCAGGTCGAGCTCGAAGGAGAGGGTCTTCTTCTTGCCCAGCTTCTCGAAGGCGCGGTCGAGCTTCTTGCCGGCAGAAAGCTGCTCCACCGTTCCGCAGGCGGCGGAGCCCGCGAGGACCGCACCGACGACGGCGGTGGCGGTCAGGGTCTTGCGTATGGCGTTGATGACAGTCTCCTCGTAGGTCCGATCACGGCGGATCGATCAGGAGACTCACAACCTGCCCACAAGGTTGCACCGCGCGTCCTGCGAAGGCGCCGGTGCAGGAGCCGCCACGGGCGGTGGCCCGGCTCCGGCGTGGACGGGGTCCGGCGTGGACGGGGTCCGGCGACCCCGGCGTGGATGTGCGGGCGCCCCGGGCAGGTGCCCGGGGCGCCCCTCGCCGCTGCAACAGCCGCTTCCCTCATGCCGCAGCGACAGCCTCACCGCCGGCCCGGACGGGCCGCGAAGCCACCGGCAACCCCTCCCGGCCTTGGTTGCCGACTCCTTGTTACCGGCTCCGGCGGGGTCGGAAGCCGTGTGCTGTCCGGTCTCAGCACGCAGCCGTCACCGACGAATCCGTCCGACGCAGCTCCACCTTGCCCGACGCGCGCCGTACAGAACCGGAAGACGGCCAACCCGTCAGCATCCGGTAAGGAACGGCGCTCCTACGACGCCCCACCGCGACCTCGGAGCTTCACGCCGCCCACCGTCGCCGAACAGATCCCCCGTGCACGTGCGTCGGAACCTGCGACCGCCGACGGCGACCGAAGGGAGGCGCGCGGGCACTTGCCGCGCGCCCCCGGGTCTGGTTGGGTACCAGCTCCGCAGGCACGTCGGGCGTGCCCGGCGGGCGGGGAGTGGAGCGAACAACGTGCACACGACGGTACGGCAGGACAGCTCGTCGGCCTTGCCCGACGGGCTGGGGCAGGCGATCCGGGGCACTGCCGAGGAGATCGCCGCGCTGGTGCGGAGCGCGGGCGACACGGCGCTTGCCGTGCCGGGGTCGCAGTGGACCTTCGGCGAGGCCGCCGCCCACCTGGCCCTGGCCAACGAGCTGATGGCCGACCTGGCAGCCGGGCGGGAGCGTCCCTACGGCGACGGAACGCCCCAGAGCCTCGCCGGTGCCAACGCGGAGTCGCTGGCCGTCTTCGCAGAGCGCCGGGCGGAGCCTCTCGCAACGATGATCACGGAGCAGGCCGAGGCGTTCCTGGAGGCTCTGTCGCATCCCGCGGCCGACGGCCCGGCACCCGCCACGCCCCTGGGCCCGATGGACCGGTCCGTTCTCGCGTCGTACCTGCTCACGCACATGCTCGGCCATGGATACGACCTGGCTCGCGCCCTGAAGCGTCCGCACATGGTGGACCGGGCACGGGCGGGCTTGTGCATGCCGTTCATGCTGTCGGTCATGCCGCGTGTCGCGGACCGCACGGCCACAGCCGGTCTCACGGCCCGTTACCGGATCCGGCTGCGCGGGGGCGAGGCGTTCGACGTGTCCCTGACCGAGGGCGCCGTACAGGTGACACCAGGGGCATCGGTGCAGCGCGCGGACTGCACCATCGTCCTCGATCCTGTGATCTTCCTGCTCATCGCGCTGGGGCGGCTGAACCCCTGGCGTGCCATCGCCCGGGGGCAGATCGTCGCCTGGGGCTCCCGGCCGTGGCTGGCCCCTCGCTTCCCCACCCTGTTCACCGCGCCCTGAGCCGCTGCGGCGGAGCCGATGGCGCCCGCGCCGTATCCGGTGCGGCGCGCGCAGAGGACGAGGTACTCCGCGGGGACTCGCCGTGTGCGTGGCCGCAGGCCCGCGAGGAGCCGCGGCGGGGCGCGTGCAGCCCAGTCACAGCGGCCGGGCCGGCAGAGGCGAAATGCGGATGCCTGGGCGGCCTGAGCGCGTTATGGTCTGCCACATGAACGTCACCGGCCGAAGCCCCATCGCGACCGCGCGAGCGACCAGCTCGCCGGTTGCCGCCGCCTGACCTTCTCCAATTCCCATCGGCGACCGGAAACGGCCCGTCGGTGGTTCCGTGGCGCTCCTTCGTTCCTGCCCCGGTCCGACTCCTGCACGGTGCCGTCATCCGGTGCCTTCCCCGCTGTGCAGCGAAGGAGTCACCCATGAACACGGAGCAGATCGTCCGCAGGATCGTCGAGTACTACGAAGACCGGGGTCATCGCAGGATCACCGGCTCGACGCTGCTGCCCCCGCCCGGCGACCCGGTGCTGTTCACCACCGCCGGCATGCATCCGCTCACCCCGTATCTGGAAGGGAGCCCCCACCCGCTGGGCAGGCGGCTGGTCAACGTACAGCGCTGCCTGCGGACCACGGACCTGGAGGAGGTGGGTGATCAGACCCATCTGACCGTCTTCGAGATGCTCGGCACGTGGTCCCTGGGCGACTACGACGGCCCGGCCAGTCTCCAGTGGGGGTACGAGCTGCTCACGGAGGGGCTGGGCGTCGATCCGGGTCTGCTGCACGCCACGGTCTACGGCGGCGACGACCAAGTCGGGCCGGACACCGCCTCGCTGCAGGTGTGGCAGGACCGCGGCGTTCCCGTCGAACTCACCGTGGAGGACAACTGGTGGTCCAACGGGCCGGTCGGTCCGTGCGGTCCCGACTCGGAGATCTTCCTGTGGACCGGTGACACGCCACCGCGGTCGACGCCCACCGGCGACGACCGCTGGGTGGAGGTGTGGAACCACGTGATGATGCGGCACCGCCGGCTGGGGGACGGCTCGCTCGTGCCGCTCCCCCAGCGCAACATCGACACCGGACTCGGCGTGGAGCGGTTCTCTTCACTGCTGCAGGGCAAGTCATCGGTGTTCGAGTGCGATGTCTTCGACCTGTGGCGCCGCCATGTTCCGGCCCTGTGGCCACTGGACGAGCGGTCGCTGCGCCTGGTCTACGACCACCTGCGCTCGGCCGTCGTGGTTCTCGGCGACGGGGTTCGCCCGGCCAACACCGGACGAGGCTACGTGCTGCGCCGCCTGGTGCGACGCGTGCTCACCGTCCTGTGGCAGGAGGATCCGTCACGCAGTCTCTCGGACCTGCCGGACGAGTTGATCTCGCACACGCTCGACCACTTCCGGCAGGGAGTGGACCCCGGCGGCGTGCGCCGGATGCTGCTGCAGGAGGAGCGCCGGTTCGGGCAGCTCCTGGAGCGCGGCCGGAAGGTGCTCGCCCGGCCTCGGTTCCAAGGCCCGCTGGGAGACGAGGACCTTCACTACCTCCACGACACCCACGGTCTGCCACGCGATCTGGTCCTGAGTCTGCGCCAGGAGTGAAGGCGCTGCGGGACCGGAGCCGCACAGCGCAGGACCCGCCGCGTCGATCCGCCTTCGGCTCGGGTCGTGAGCGACGCCGAGCGCGTTGCGGCCGTGGCGGCCTGCCCTCCTCAGTCCTGTGCCTCTGCCCGGGTGTCCTCCCCGGTGGACAGGCCCTCCGGGCGGCGGCCGTGCGGTTGCTGCGGCTCGGGCTGCTCGGGCGTGGGCGGCACCGGGCGGTCGACCGGCGCCTCGGCTGTCAGGGTCATCGGGTCCCCGTAGTGCAGTACAACGAGCGGTTCGCCTTCCAGCAGCCGGTAGCGGGCGCGGGTCGGACCGATGTCCACCTTCAGCTTGCGCCCGCGCACCAGCACCGTGAACGCCAGCCTGGACAGCGCTTCGGGCAGGCGCGGTGCGAAACCGAGCAGGCTCGCCCGCCCGTCGTCGCCGAGGTGTCTGCGCACGCCCCCGAAGCCCGCGACCAGGGCGATCCACGCTCCCGCGAGGGAGGCGATGTGCAGCCCGTCACGGGTGTTGTGCTCCAGGTCCTCCAGGTCCATCAGCGCGGCCTCGGTGAGGTAGGCGTAGGCGAGTCGCAGATGTCCGGTCCAGGCGGCGAGCACTGCCTGGCAGCATGCCGACAGGGAGGAGTCGCGGACGGTCAGCGCCTCGTAGTAGGCGAAGTTGCGTGCCTTCTCCTCGTCGGTGAACGCGAACGGGCACTCCATCATCGCCAGGACCACGTCGGCCTGCTTCACCACTTGCTTGCGGTACAGGTCGAAGTAGGGGTAATGCAGCATGAGCGGGTAGTGCTCGGGCGGGGTGGACTCGAAGTCCCAGCGCTCGAAATGCGTGAACCCCGCCGACTGTTCGTGCACTCCGAGGCCCTCGTTGTACGGCACCGCCATGCGGGCCGCCGCGTCACGCCAGCCTGCGGTCTCCTCCTGGTCGACGCCGAGTTCCGCGGCCCGGTCCGGATGACGGGCGGCCGTATCCGCCGCGGTGACCAGATTGTGCCGGGCCATCAGGTTGGTGTACAGGTTGTCCCGGGCGATGGCGCTGTATTCGTCGGGTCCGGTGACTCCGTCGATGTGGAACACACCGTCCGCGTCGTGGTGGCCCAGGGAGCGCCACAGCCGGGCGGTGTCGACGAGGATGTCGAGTCCCTCGGCGCGCTCGAACTGCTCGTCTCCGGTCGCCATGACGTACCGGGCCGCGGCGGAGGCGATATCGGCATTGACGTGGAAGGCGGCCGTCCCGGCCGGCCAGTAGGCGGAACACTCGGCGCCGTCGATGGTCCGCCACGGGAAGACGGCTCCTGACAGCCCCAGTTGACGCGCCCGTTCCCGCGCCGCCGGCAGCGTCCGGTGCCGCCACCTCAGCGCCGGGGCGACGGTCTGCGGCGCGGTGAACGTCAGTACCGGCAGCACGTAGGACTCGGTGTCCCAGAAGGAGTGACCGTCGTAGCCGGTTCCGGTCAGGCCCTTCGCCGGGATCGCCCGGTTCTCACCGCGGGCCGCCGCCTGCAGCACATGGAACAGGGCGAACCGCACCGCCTGCTGGATCCGCGCGTCACCCTCCACTTCGACGTCGGCGCCGGCCCAGAACTCGTCCAGGTAGGCACGCTGTGCGGCGGCCAGTCCGTCCCACCCGGTGCTGACAGCACCCGCCACCGCTCCGTCCACCTGATCGTGCACGGCGGGCAGCGACCGCTCCCCCGACCAGCCGTAGGCCACGAACTTGACCAGCCGCAGCGGCTGACCGGGTGTCAGGTCGGCGGTCACCGTCAGACGGCTGACGTCGGGCTCGCTCTGCGCCGTCCAGCGGGTGCTCTCGGGCCCCTCGATGAGATGGTCGGCCGCCGCTCCCACCCGCAGTGCGCTTCGAGCGGTGCAGTGCACGAGCCGCAGTCGGGTGTCCTGCGCGAAGTACTCTTCGGGGATCAGCGGGGATTCGGTCGCCGCGGCGACACGTGGGTCACCCTGGACGAGGGGCAGCTGTTCGTTGGCGACGAGTTCGGACTGTACGGCCACCGTGGCCGGTCCGTCGATCGGCTCGACCTCGAACACCACCGCGGCCACGGCCCGCTGGGTGAAGGACACGAGCCGCTGTGAGGTGATCTGGACCGTGCGGCCGCCGGGAGAGGTCCATCGCGCGGTGCGGCTGAGCACACCGGAGCGGAAGTCCAGGACCCGCTCGTGGGCCAGCAGCTGACCGTAGCGCAGATCGCACGGATGGTCGTCGACCAGCAGCCGGATGACCTTGCCGTCGGTCACGTTGATCATCGTCTGTCCGGACTCGGGGTATCCGTAGCCCGCTTCGGCGTACGGCAGCGGATGCCGCTCGTAGACGCCGTTGAGGTAGGCGCCGGGCAGACCATGCGGTTCCCCCTCGTCGAGGTTGCCGCGCCATCCGACGTGCCCGTTGGACAGAGCGAACACCGATTCACTCTGGGCGAGCACCTCCAGGTTCAGCTCGGTCTCGCGCAGGCACCACGGCTCGACCGTGTAGCTGGGATGGGTGATCACCGCGACTCCAGAAGTTCGGCCAGGTCACGGACCACCACATCCGCGCCGTGTGCCCGCAGCTGCTCCGCCTGGCCGACCCGGTCGACCCCTACGACCAGGCCGAACCGGCCCGCCCGCCCCGCTTCGACACCGGCCAGGGCGTCCTCGAACACCGCGGCCTCGCCCGGCTCCCTGCCGAGTTCGCGGGCCGCTTCCAGGAAGGTGTCCGGAGCGGGCTTGCCCCGCAGACGGCGCTCGTGCGCCACCACGCCGTCGATCCGTTCGTCGAAGAGCTCCTCGATACCGGCCGCCACCAGGACGTCCCGGCAGTTCGCGCTGGACGAGACCACCGCGCACTGCAGACCGGCCTCCCGCACCGCATGGACGAACCGGACCGACCCTTCGTACGGTTCCACCCCGTCCTCGCGGATCCGGCGCAGTACCAGGTTGTTCTTCCGGGTGCCCAGTCCGTTCACGGTCTCCGCGTCCGGCGGGTCGTCCGCCGATCCCTCGGACAGGTGCACACCGCGGGCGGCGAGGAACGTGCGCACCCCGTCCTCGCGGGGCCGGCCGTCCACGTACTCGTCGTAGTCCTCGACCGCGTCGAAGGGTACGAACGCAGTCCCCTCCCGTGCCGCGCGCTCGCGGAGATAGGCGTCGAACATCTCCTTCCAGGCGGCCGCATGCACCTTGGCGGTCTGGGTGAGCACCCCGTCGAGGTCGAACAGGCAGGCACGGACGTGAGCAGGTAGCCCCAGCATGCCGTCGAGGCTAGAAGGCGCTCGCGGCCGAGGGCGCGGGCAGACCGTCCGGCACGCCGGAAGGCAACCCGCTCGGTCCAGACGGCGGACGACCCGGCCGCTGCCGAGCGCCGAGCGACCGACGGCCGACGGCCGACGGCTCGGCTGACGGCGACGGCGACGGCTGACCGAGCGACCGAGCACACACCGCACACCGAACGACCGACCACCGACCGACCGCTGGCCGCCTGCCGATCGGCGGACCGGTGGACTGGCGGACCGGCTGACCGGCTGACCGGCTGACCGGCGGCGTTCAGGCGTTCAGCGCTGCGAGCTCCGCGTCGGCGCGCTGCCTGACCAGAGCCAGTACACGGCCCGCGGCGGCCAGGTCCTCGACGGGTATGCCGCCCCAGATGCGGGCGGTGATCGGGGCAGTGGCCGCGCCCACCGTGGCGAGCAGTTCGCGGCCCGCGTCCGTGGGACGGAGGTGCGAGCCGTCCGTGACGAGCAGTTCTCGAGCCAGCAGTTCGTCGATGGTGGCCTGGATGTCGGCCGTGTCGGCCTTGAGGGTGCTGTGGACCTGGGTGATGAGGTCGTCGCGGGTCTGCGGGGCGTCGGCGGTGACGGCGGCGCGCAAGGCGATCTGCTGTTGGAAGGTGGAACCGTGCCGGGTCAGGACCTGCTCCAGGACGCCGCGGGCGGCGTAGTGGGCGAGGCCCAGAGCGCGGGCGTCGGCTGGAGGCGCAGTGGCGGAGGGGGCGGGGTCGGTGGGGACAGCGGTGGTGGGGTTGGTGGAGGCGGTGGTCATGGTGTTCTCCCCTGAGTGTGCTCGTCGATCGGTACGGGCGGAGCAAGAGGTACATCGAGCAAGGCCGTCAGCTCGTCGGTGAACGCACGCGTCCGCGGGGCGTCCAGGCCGCCGAGCGGCTGCAGCAGCTGCTGGAGCAGGTCCTGGACCACGTCGATGGCCTGCCGGGTGACGGCCTGGCCCTGCTCGGTGAGGGCGAGTTGCACCGCGCGGGGGTCGCGGGCGTCGCGGGTGCGTTCGATCAGGCCGGCCGATTCCAGAGCCCGCGCCAGCTTCGAGACGTACAGCGCCTCCAGGCCGGTGTGGTCGGCGAGCCGGCGCTGGCTGGGCCGCTCACCGGTGCGCTGCATGCCGTGCAGTGACGCCACCAGCGAGTACTGCGCGTGCGTCAGCCCCAGGGGAGCCACCGCACGATCCACTGCGACACGCCATTTGTTGGCCAGCCGCCACACCAGAAAGCCGGGCGTGGGGCCCGGTGGAACCTTGCTCATGCGAAATACAGTACATGGACACTATGTACATGGCTACTATTTTCCAGCGGACGACGACCGCGAGGAGACGTACGGCAGCGCGGGGCATCGACTGTTCAGCCCACCGGGGTGAAGCCGGTGGGCCGCCAGGTACCGACGGCGGGGTACCGACGGCGGCACGGGCCGCTGCCCTGCCCGTCGCCGGCTGTGCGGGCCCCGCCGATGACCGTCCGTGAGAGTCTCCCGAGAACGGTTGACCTTGCCCCTGAGGTCAATGTTTAGCGTTCGTGGTGGTGATGAGCGGGATGAGAATCGGCGAGCTGGCCAGATGCGCCGGTGTGACGATCAAGGCGGTGCGTTACTACGAGTCGCTGGGATTGATCACGCCGCGCCGCCTGGCCAACGGGTACCGGGACTACGACGAGGACGATGTGCGTCTGGTGCGCGAGATCCGGGCTCTCGGCGACCTCGGCATCCCGGTCGAGCGGACGCGGCCGTTCCTGGAGTGCCTGGCAGCCGGACATCGGCATGCCGACGACTGCCCGGCGTCACTGGCCGGCTATCGCAGGGCCATTGACGAGCTGACAGAACGGATCGAGGCGCTCACGTCCCGCCGAGCGACCCTGATGCAACACCTGCGACAGGCCGCTCATCGCAACGTCAGCATCCCATCCCCGAACGACGGAGGGCACCTCATGAGCGACTTGTCCCGGCTGCCGGCGAACCTGCCCGTTCCCGAGGACGACGGCGCGGCCGACCACCTTCCCGGGCTGAAGGCGCCACGCCTCGAACTACCGAGCACGACAGGTGAACTGGTCGGTATCGACACGCTCGGGACGGGCCGTACGGTTCTCTACGTCTACCCGCTCACAGGCAGGCCCGAAGCGGACCTGCCCCACGGCTGGGACTCCATACCCGGAGCACGGGGCTGTACCAGCGAAGCATGCGACTTCCGTGACCACCACCAGACTCTTCTCGCCGCAGGCGCGGACCGCGTCTTCGGTCTGTCCAGCCAGGACACCGCCTATCAGAGCGAGGTCGTCGAGCGACTCCGACTGCCGTTCGCGATGCTCTCCGACCCCCAGCTGAGCCTGGCCGCGGACCTCAGCCTTCCCACCTTCGAGTTCGACGGCCTGAGGCTGTTCAAGCGATTGACTCTCATCATCCGCGACGGGGTGATCGAGCATGTTTTCTACCCGGTCTTCCCGCCCGACGTGCATGCCCAGCAGGTCTTGGCGTGGCTGCGCGACCAGCCACCGCACTAGATCGTGCAGCGAAAGTGGATCTTGAGCTGTGGATGATCTCGGTTATGGGGCGGGGAGATCTCACGGATGAGCGAGACACCGAGTTGTGGCCACCCGGTACGACAAACTCGCGGTCCGCTGCGAGGCTACCGTCCTCGTTGCCGCCGTCAACGAGTGGTGGTGACGTACTGGTCCGACGACAACTCGAACACGCGGACTCGCCGACCGCCGGTGGGATTGACGGTCTCACGGACCGGATGCATTCCCAGTTTGGTCATGATCCGTTCGGAGGCGTCGTTGCCCACTTGAGTGATGCTGACGATCCGCTCCAGCCCTCGCTCCTCGAACCCGAACCGTACAGCGGCCGCGGCGGCCTCGGTGGCCAGGCCCTGCCCCCAGTGGGAACGTCCCAGCCGCCAACCGACCTCGACCGCCGGCAGTACCTCCGGCAAGAAGTCGGGCACCGAAAGGCCGGTGAACCCGGCCAGCTCGCCAGTGGACCGGATCTCCACGGCGAACAGGCCGAAGCCCTGTGACTCCCACTCGCTCTCCCATGCCTGGATCCCACGGCGAGTCTGCTGTTCGTCACGGACGCTTCCGTCACGGATCCACCGCATGACCTCGGGGTCGGCATTGATGGCAGCCATGGGCGCAACGTCTTCCTCGCGCCAGCGACGCAGTATCAAACGGGGAGTCTCAAGCGTGGCCATCCAATCATTCTGGATCACGAAATGGGCTCTCCGCCATCCTCACCAGGCACTTCGATACACGCCCTGAAGGGTGTCGCAGAAGACTCGGTGGCGGGCATTGGCGGGCATGGTTGAGTGACGGCTGACCTTCTGCTTCACCCTGCCACGGCGAGGTTGTGCAGGGTGGCGATGTCGCCCAGGACTCGGGCGGCCGGCGCCGGGTCGACCAGCCACTTCAGGTGGCTGCTGGTGAGGGTACGGACGTCGTAGGGGTTCTCCGGCGTCAGTGCGTCGCCCTCGCGGATCATCCGGTCCTGCATGGCGAGCGGCACGCTGGTGTCCTCGGTCAGCCGGATGTACGACTTGGGGATCCGACCCCGGGTGTCGGCCTGCGCCCGGTCGTCGGGTGTGCCGACGTCGAGGTTCTCGTCGGGCTGGAAGGTGTTGAGGAAGACCATGAACTCCTCGTCCGTCCCGTCGGCGAGGAAGGCTGCCTTGAAGGCCGCGAGGACGCCGGGGTCGGCGGAGCGGAAGTTGGAGCGCAGCAGCCCGAGTTCGACAGGGTTCCCGACCATCGCCGAGGCCAGCCCTGCGGCGTCGACCGTGGCCATCTCGGGCTCGGCGTAGTAGGCGCCGACGTCGAGGTCGACGGGGTACCAGGCGGAGACGTAGACGATGCGGTCGATCAGGTCGGGCCGTTGGTTGGCCGCGACGGTGGCCGTCTCTGCTCACTTTCTGGCCTCGGCGGAATGCGCATCGCCCGCTCCGGCGCCGCGAACACCTCGCGGCCGAGACCGGGGAAAGAGTCGTCGTCCCGCGGCGCACCATCCCCGCTGCGGAGGCGTCTTCGTGCATGGCAAGCGCCGGCGGGCAAGCGCGGAGTCATGGTGGTGGCTGACCAACAGCTGCCCATCGTCCGCTGCTTCACAGTACTCAAGGAAAGATCATCCGCACTACTGGGACGAGTCCTTCCGCTTGTGCACTTCGCCGCCTGCCCCCCATCGTCCCGCCGCTCAACCAGCAGGAGCCGGACACTGATCGTCCGTGACCCCGGCTTCTACGACCCGAGCGATGACGACGGCTGCACGACGTTCTGGTACTTCTGCCAGTCCCATGACCGCCGCTACTGGCAGGAGGCCTGCGGGAGAGGGCCGCATCTTCTGGTTGTCCTGCACTGCGCAGAGACGGGCCCGAGAACATGTTGCCGCAGCCGCTCATGCTGATGTTCCCCGAGGGGTTCGACCCCTTGCCGAGCGGCGCGCAACTGGACTGGGTGCGGCCAGAGGACGACTCCGTCCAGACGTGACGCGCAGGAGACGCGCCTTGTCGAACGCCCCGTGGACGACGCGCCGTTCCACGACGCCGACGGGACCTGTGGCGAGTAGGGCGCCGTAGTGTCGTCGGCCCGATACGATCGATCGCCGCTTCGGGCGGCGCATGGGGAGAGTCCGGGACGAGGGGGGCTTCGTCGTGTCCAGCCGTGTCCAGCCGCTGCAGCACGGGGATCCGCGCACTGTGGGTCCCTACCGGGTCGTGGGGCGGCTCGGGTCGGGCGGCATGGGAACCGTGTATGCCGCGTTGGGTACGGGCGGCGAGCGGTTGGCCGTCAAAGTCGTGCATCCCGCGCTCGCCGCGGACGCGGAGTTCCGGGCCCGGTTCCGGCGGGAGGTGCAGCTTTCGCGGAGGATCGCCGGGCCGTGACTGGTGGTCATGCACGATGCTGACGTCGATGCGCCCGCGCCTTGGCTTGCGACCGCGTTCGTGCCGGGGCCCACCCTCGACGAACACGTCGCAGCCTCCAGCCGGTTGGCGGGTGCGAGCTTGTACGCTCTGGCGGCCGGCACCGCTGCCGCGCTCTCGACCATTCACCAGGCGGGCGTCATCTACCGGGACATCAAGCCGCAGAACATCATTCTGGCTCCTTCCGGTCCGGCCGTCCTCGACTTCGGCATCGCCCACGCTCTGGACGGCACGTCCGTCACCCGCACCGGCGTGATGACCGGCACGCCGGGCTGGATCAGCCCTGAGCACTACCGCACCGGCGCTGTCGGCCCGCACGGCGACGTCTTCGCCTGGGGAGCGCTCATCGCCTACGGAGCAACCGGACGCCTGCCCTTCGGAACCGGGGCTGCCGACGCGGTCGCCTTCCGCGTCCTGTCAGCCGAACCCGACCTCGACGGCATCCCCGACGACCTGCAGTCCCTGACGGCAAGGGCCCTGTCCAAGGATCCGTCCGACCGGCCGGCCGCCGCGGAACTCGCCGGAGAATGCGGCCGGCTCCTGGCTGCGCAGGCCACAGCCGTCATCAACCCCGGCTCCGAGCAGCCGCCCACCCTGATAGCCGATCTTGTCAGTCTCAACTGGGACCTGCCGCCCGCCGTCGAGTCGCCTTGGCCCATGCCGTCGCACCGCAGGCGCCGCACCCGCGTATATCTCGCGGTCGCCGCGGCCGCAACGGTCGTGGGCGGTGTGGGCGGTGCCCTCGCCGCAGCCCAGTCGTCATCGGACGCCGCGCAGAACCAGCCTCCCGCGACCCATCGGCAGGCGGCCGCCGGCCCGGCGCAGCACTCCCCCGCCCACGATGCCGGCACCACCACCGCACAGCCGGACGCGGCAGCCGCCGCACACGAGTCCCCGCCTCCCTCGGTGCCCGACCCCGCCTACACCCGCACCGACACCCGCCAGCCCACGGTCGAGGAGTGGGTCGCCGCTCGGGTCCCGGCCACCGCGGCCGAGAAAGCCGCCGCGAAGCGCTTCATCACAGACGCCACTCCGGTGCTGCAAGGAAAGACCTACCTGGACGACGCCGTGAGTGTCACCTTCAACCCAGCAGCACAGACGATGTTCGTCACCTTCGGCCCCGGCGCCTACCCCGAAGGACAGGACTACCTCGACGACCCCGACTACACGGAAACCGTCCGGGCCCTCATGTTCGGCAGTTGCTCAGAAGCCCAGCAGGACTTCCACGACCACACCACCTGGCCGTACGGCCGGACAGCCGTCGTCTACCGGGAGTCCATGGCCAGTCCCGTCATCGCCGACTTCCGTGAAGTCACGCACATCGACAGCTGCCGCGTCTGACACATGCGGCACCGCTCGGGTGGGCAGCACCTCGCCGGCGCCACGGTGAAGGCCTGCCGTCGGGTACGGGATGGGCGGCGGGATCAGGAGCACCGGACCGCGCGATGAGAGCAAGATCGACTGTCAGTGGTGGGTGAGACGATCGGAGCATCGAGTCGGAAAGAGGGGGAACCGTCATGTCCGGGAACCAGAACTACATCAATCACGTCGCCCTTGTGCTGGATGCCAGTTCGTCCATGTCGCATCTGAGCCGCAAGGTGGTCGAAGTCGCCGACCAGCAGATCGCCTATCTCGCCCGCCGGTCACGGGAGCTGGACCAGGAAACCCGCGTCACGGTGTACGTCTTCGCGGACAAGGTGGAGTGCGTCATCTATGACAAGGACGTGCTGCGGATGCCGTCGCTCGAGCAGTTGTACCGGGTCGGTGGAATGACCGCGCTCCTGGCGGCCGCACTGAAGTCTCAGCGGGAACTGGCGCAGACGGCTCAACTGTACGGCGACCACAGCTTCCTGACGTTCATACTCACCGACGGGCAGGAGAACGCAAGTCACCGAGGCCCGGACGCCCCGGCCGGGGACCCGCGGGAACTGGTCCAGGCGGTGGCCGAGATGATCGAGACCCAGGAGGTCAACTGGACGCTGGCCGTCCTCGTGCCGGACCAGATGGGCAAGCGCGAGGCCATGCGGTGCGGTTTCCCGAAGGACAACATCGCGATCTGGGACGCCACGAGCACGCAGGGTCTGGAGGAGGCCGGGCAGGTCATCCAGCAGGCGACCGAGAAGTTCATGGTGGGCCGCACCCAGGGCATCAGGGGATCACGGGCGGTGTTCTCCACGGGTGCGGAGGCGGTCAACAAGGACACCATCGAGGCGGCCGGCCTCACGCCGGTGAACCAGTCGGAGTATGACCTGATCGCGGTGACTCGTGACGCGGCGATCCGGGACTGGGTCATCGAATGCGGGCACACCTACCGCACCGGTGGTGCGTTCTATCAGCTGAGCAAGTCGGAGAAGATTCAGGCGCGGAAGCAGATCGCAGTCCTGGAGAAGAAGACGGACCGGGTGTTCACGGGGCCCGAGGCCCGAGCCCTGCTCGGCCTGCCGGACGTGGAGGTTCGCATCAAACCGGACCACAACGACGACTTCACGATCTTCGTGCAGAGCACCAGCGTGAACCGGAAGCTCGTGCCGAACACGCGGCTGCTGCTGATGCACTGACGAACGGGAAATCCGTGTCGGGTTCCGGAAGCCTGGTGGCGGCCTGTCACGGGCGAGGGGCGGGCTCCGGGCGGCGGGTCAGTGGGTGTCGCGTACGGCTGCGAGTCCGTTGAAGACGCCGATGTAGGCGGTGCCGTCGGGGCCGATGGTGATGGGCGCCCAGTTGTTGTCGTAGCCGACGCCGGTACCGATCAGCTGCTTCCACTTGGTGGCGCCGGTGCGGAAGTCGACGGCGGTCAGGTACCAGGCATCGATGCCGAGCCGGTTCGGCTCCTTGGTGTACAGGTAGACGAGGCCGTTGGCGGTGGACAACTTCGGTACGACGGACGGGGACCGTTCACTGCTCTCCCACACGGTGTCGCAACCGCCGCCGTCCGCACGGACATCGATCCGGCTCACCCCGCCCGCGACGCTGCGCCCGAAGGTCAGCGAGGTGACGTTCTCGTAGCCGTAGTTGTTCTCCACGATCAGGGAGTTGCCCCAGCTGATCAGGGAGTTGTCCGTCGTGGACGCCCCCGGCCGGAACACGGGTACGGAGCAGATCAGCCGCCGGCCTTCAGGGTTGCCGGCCTCGCGCCGGTAGACGTTGACGTGCATGCGGTCGTCGGCGTTGTCGGTGATCGCGACGTATTTGCCGTCGGGGCCGAAGATGTCGGGGGTGGTGCCGGAGCCCTGGTTGACGGAGCCGGGCTTGGTGCCGGTTCCCCGGTCGTAGGTCTGCCGCCACGCGATGTCCGGGGTGCCGTCCGTCGCGGCGGTGAACTCGTACAGCGCGTGGTCGGAGACGATGGACACGCCGTCCTCGGCGACGGAGAAGGAGTTCTGGATCTCCTCGCCGTCCAGCCGGATCGATCGGACGGCGCCCGACGTCGGGTCGACGGTGCCGATCCGGCCCTGCCGGGTCACCCACCAGATCCGGCCTGCCCAGTCCGGCATCACCGACGTGACCGGGTCGCACTCCCCGCTCGGGAACAGGTTGGTCCAGGACACGCAGTCGTGCGGCATCTGCCCGGTCAGGTCCCAGTCCGCGTCGACCGTGAACTCCCACGATCCGTCGGGCTTCTGCTGGTGGGCCAGCCGGACGATGTGCTGCCGCGAGTCGGCGAGGACAAGACGGTCTTCGTGGTCGAGGTAGGAGTAGGCACCCCCCGAGGTGTCCTTGAAGATCCGGGAGAAGTCCAGCCGGGTGATCGCCTCGACGGTGGACGGGCGTTGCGGCAGCTTGTACTCGGCCAGCGTCTCGAGAGTGGCGGGGGCGAGGAGTTTGACCAGGAAGCCGGTGAACGTGCCGCAGACGGTGACGATGCGGCCGGCTCGGTCGAAGGTGACGTTCGCGCACTCTCCGCCGAGCACTGCCATGCGCTCGCTGCTGGTCTGCGGGTGGTCGCCGAGCGGGCCGGACCATGGGTAGGTGGCGCTGCCCCAGCTGTCCGCGTGCATGCCGCTGCGGCCGTCGGCGGCCAGGTGCGGATTCTGCGGCGGCCGGGCGCCGGGCAGGGGCTGGGCGGTGGCGGGGGCGCCGGTGTAGGCGTCGACCAGCCGGTGTCCGGGCGCTTCGGGTATCGGGTCGGCGTGCGCGGGTGCGGGACCGGTGATGGCCGTCCCGGCGGTCACCGCCAGGGCGAGGGCCAGGGCACGGGTGAGTGTCTGGCGGGTCATGCGGCTCCTCGGGGGCGAAGGGTGGGTGGTCGCGCCGCCGTGACCCTAGGAGCGGCGCGTGGAGGAGTCCACAGAAACCTGAGGATTGTTCATGAGTCCGCAATGCCCGCGAGTGCGGGGCCGACCCCTGGAAGAAGGGAAGAAGAAACCGCCGGCAACCAGGTAGCGGGGGGCATCCGCAAACAGGCAGCCGGGGACCTCCACAACCAGGTAGCCGGGGACCTCCGCAACGAGACACCCGGGAACTTTCGCAACCAGGCAGTCGGGGACTACCGCAACCATGCAGTCGGAGACGGCCGAAGAAGAAGCCTCCGGCAACCATGCAGTCCATCCCGGACGACTCCGGGCCCCTCTCCGGCGCGGAAGTTGACCGATAGTGCACCCCTCATGAACGCGACGCGTGCCGCCTCCGCGCGGCCGGACCCGCACGAGGTGCCCGAAGCTGCCGACACCTGGTCGGCGGAGGCTCGGCGTCCCCTTGCCGGAGCCCCGATGCGGCGCTTGGCCATTCGGGGAAGATCCACCCCACAAAGGGCACACAACTCCACGCCGTCTTCACGATCGACCAGTCCAACCGCGGCCGTACCGCCGCATCGCGACATGACAAGACGCACCGAACCGGGATGAACACAACAGGCCAATGTACGGATTGGCCTTGCTGCCGACCTCCCCCGGGACCCAAACTCGCTGCTGTACGACGAACGACCGTTCGGGCCTTTTCTCCGGCTTCGAGCGGAATGCTTACATGCCCTTCTTTCGGCATGTTCCGCGCCGCCGTCCCGGCGGCGCGTTCCGGTCTTCACCTTCTTCCGAAGGGAGTTCGTCATGTCCCGTACCCCGAACCAGCAGGACGCCCTGGAGCTCCAGGACCTGGCCCTGGACACGGACCTGGACCTCACCGACCTGACCGTGACCTCGCTGCGCGACACCGCCGCGCTGCCCGAGAACGGCGCCTCGTGGGGCTCCTGTTCATGCCAGGGCTCGTCGTCGTGCGCGCAGCCGCAGGTGGAAACGCCCGTCGTCCTCTGACTCCGCGCCCGTCCCGAACCTCGTCCTTCGAACTGAGAGGCTCCGTATGTCCGACCATCGCGAGGACCTCCTCGCCCTCGAGGACCTCGACCTCGGCGAACTGACCGTCACCGCCCTGCGGGACACCGTCGCGCTGCCCGAGACGGGCGCCTCGGGCGGAGTCAGCTCCTGCTCGTGCGGCTCCTCCTCGTGCGCCCAGCCGAGGCTGCCCGACATGCCGTACTAGTCCGCTCGCGGTCTCGCGGCCTAGCGTCCACGAGGCCGGTGGGCTACGGCTCCCGTGCGGCGGGCCGGCTCGTCCAGACCTGCCCGGCCTGCCGTACGACCCCCGCCCATCTCACCGAGCCGACGCGGTGCGCCGATCTCCCCTTCGGTCCGCATGCCCGCCCGGTCCGCATGCCCGCCCGGTCGGCACGCCCGCAGCCGGTGCGCTGAGGCCGTCCGGTCGGCACGCCCGCAGCCGGTGCGCTGAGGTCGTCCGCACAGCCGTGTCCGCTCCACCGATCCCGCCCGCCCTCCGAGCCGTATGCCAGGAGCCCTGTCATGCCGCACTTCGCCCCGCCGACAGCTCCGGCGCGCATGCCGCCGCCCGATCAAACGGACCCGCACGGCCACACCACGACACACAGCCCGGCGGATCCGCACGGCCACACCACGACACACAGCCCGGCGGATCCGCACGGCCACACCACGTACAGCCCGGCGGACCGCCACGACCAGACCACCACGCACAGCCCCGCGGACGCGTACGGTGAGGTCGATCAGCTCGGTCCGGCACACCGCGACGACCCGGCGCACCCGTACGAGCGGACGGCGCCGTACGCTCTCGTCCGTACGACCGTGCTCCCGTACCCCGCCGAGTCCGCCCCCGGCGCCGAGGCGCGGGCTCTGCTCGCCCGGCTCACCGCCCTGGCCGTCCAGGGCGCCGCCCTGCGCGCCGCCCTCTGCGACGACCTCTTCGCGGCACGCGCCGGCCACGACGAGGAGTTCCACCGTCAAGTGGTCCTTCCGCTCCGTCGCGCCCTGTACAACGGCCGCGAGCCCCGCCCCGCTCTCCTCGGCCGGCTGGGCACCCTTCCCGAACGGGTACCGCGGCTCGCCGACTGGCTCGCCCTGCGCGAGCTGCGGGCCCGGCTGCTCGACGAGCTCGGCGGCGCCGTTCCGGCCGCCCTGACCGCCGAACGCGCCGCGCTCGCAGACCTCTGTCGCTCCCCCGCTTTCGCCCGGGCCGTTGCCCTGACCAGCGCCGACCTGCTGCGGGCGGTCAGCAGGGCCGGGCGGGGCGAGACCGGGCGGCGGGCGCGCAAGGAGGAGCCCTCGGTCCTGCGGCACGCCCTGCGGGCCAGCACCAAGACCAGTCCGCTGTCGTGGTTCACCGCCGTCGGGTGGGCGGCCGAGCCGGCCGCCGCCACGGCTGCCGCGGTCACCTCCGGGCCGGCGCCCGAGCCGGTGCCGGCCACGCAGCTGACGTCCGTCGTGAAGGAGAACCGCACCCTCGTCGCCGCGCTCACCGCCGCCCTGCTCGACGAGCCGCGCCGCCGCCGCACCCTCCCCCACCGCATGACGAGCACGGCGGCGGTGGCCGGCGGACGGGCCCGCTTCGCCCGCGCGGAGGAGCTGTTCGCCGGCGGCCGGTACCTGGTCACCCGCGAGGACGAGGTCGAGGTGGCCGCCCGCCCGGCGCTGGACACGCTGGCCGCCGCCCTCGCGGGCGGCCCCCTCCTCCTGGACACGCTGACCGCCCGGCTCGCGGCCGACCTTGGCCGCGCGGCGGACGACTCCGCCGTCGCCGGGTTCGTGGACCGGCTCGCCGGCTCGGGCCTGCTCGTGCCCGCGGAGCCCGTAGACCCGCAGCACCCCGCCCCGCTCCGCGCGCTCGCCGCGTGGCTGCGTCAGTGGCCCGAGGACGCCGCCCTTGCGAACCGGATCACCCGACTCGCCGATGACACACGGCGGTTCGCGGACACCCCCGCCACCGAGCGCCCCGCCCTGCTCGCCGGTCTGGCCGACTGCTGGCACGAGCTGCTCACCGACACCGGCCGGCCCGTCCCGCAGGGTTCGGCCCCGCTGACGGTCCTCACCGAGGACGCCGTCGCCCCCGCTCCCCTGTCCCCTCGCCGTGCGCCGGTCTCACCGGATGCGGGCGGGCGGATCACGGAACCGCCGTACGAGGACCGGCCCACCGGCTACGACCCGCTCACCCCTGCCGACCATGCCGCGCTCACCGAACTCACCTCTCTGGCCGAACTCTTCGACCTCGGACACGTGATGAGCCGGGTGGCCAGGGACCGTTTCGTCGCCCGGTACGGGGAGGGAGGCGTCTGCCGCGATCCGTGGGACTTCGGCGCCGGCACGGCCGCCGCCTGGGAGGAGGCCGGCCGCCTCGTGGGCCGCCGGTCCGACGACCCCGAACTTCCGCACGGGCTGGTAGAACTCGCATGCCTACGCGCGGAGTTCACCGCCCAGGTACGAGAGGCTGCAGGACCGGCCGGGGAAACGGCCCCCGAGGTCGTCCTGCCCGCCGGTCCCGTCCGCGCCCTCGCCGCCCGCCTGCCCGACTGGACGGCCGCCAGGCCGCTCAGCTACTCCCACTTCGTCCAACGCGCCCACGACGGCGAATTGTTGTGCGTCAACCACGTCTACGGCGGCTGGGGCCGGTTCACCAGCCGCTTCCTCGACGCCCTCCCGGCCGGCGCAGCGGCCTCGGTCGGCGAGCGCGTCCGGCGCGGCCTCGGCGCGGGCGCGCGGGCGGCCCAGATCCGGCCGGTGGGCGGGTTCAACGCCAATCTTCATCCGCTGCTGCTCGCCGAGGAGATCGGGTCCGACCGCGGCCGGACCGCTTTCGCCGAAGCCGACCTCGATCTCGTCCACGACCCGGCCACCGACCGGCTGCGGTTCCGTGTGCGCGCGACCGGCGAGCCGCTGGACGTGCTCTACCTGGGCTTCCTCGCCCCGCTCATGCTGCCGCAACGGCTCGGGCCGTTCCTGTCCGACCATCCCGCGGGCGTGGTGGACTTCCGCCCGCTGCTGCCGCGGCACGCCATGACGGCGCCGGGCGGTCAGGTGGTCCGTACGCCGCGGCTGCGCCACCGCCACCTGGTGCTGGCCCGGCGCCGCTGGCACCTCGGCGCGGGGACGCTCGACGCGTTGCGCGCCGACCTCGCCGCGGAGGAAGGGGAGGTACCGGCCGCCGCGGTGGCCCGCTGGCGGGCCCTGCTCGACCTTCCGGAGCAGCTCTTTCTGCACCCGGCTCCGCGGCCCCCGGCCGGGCGCGCGGTCGACGACTTCGTCGCACGGCTGCAGGCACCCAAGCCGCAGGCGCTCGACCTGGGCAATGTCCTGCATCTGCGGTGCCTGGCCAGTTGGTTGGCACGCCATCACCAGGGAGTCGTCCTGGAGGAGGCCCTGCCCGCCTTCGGCGGCCGTGACCAGCCCGCCCGTGCCGTCGAGTCCGTCGTCGAGACCTACCGCCCGGCGCGCCCGCACACGGCCGGCCGGAACGCGCCCCGGCCCGCCGCCCCGCCCGTACCCCGCCGAGGAGACACCCGATGAACGCCCCGGACGGCCCCGCCCCGTCGACTGTGGCCCTGAACCCGGCCGCGGCCCAGGAGCCGACAGCCTCTCTCGGTCCGGCTGCCCCCTGGGAACCGGCCGCGCCCCTGGGACCGGCTGCCGTCCTGGACTCGGCTGCCTACCTGGAGCCGGCCGCATCCTTGGACGCGGCCGCGCCCCGCTCCGCCGCGGCCGTCGATGTCGTCCTGTACGACTACCGCGAGGACAAGGCCCCGATACTGCACGAGGCGATGCTGCCACTGGCGCGGCGGGCCGCGGCCGAAGGCCTGACCGTGCACGTCGAGCGCCACTGGCTGCACGGCCCGCACGTACGGCTGCGGCTGCGCGGCGCACCCGACCAGGTGGCAGCGGCGGCCGAGCGCACCGCGGCCACCCTGCGGACCTGGGCCGCCGGCCACCCCTCGGCCAGCTCTGCCACCGAGGAGGAACTCCTCGCCCGGGCCGCGGTGGCCGGCCGCGCCGAGCTGATCGCCCCGCCGTACGGCCCGCTCGTACCGGACGGCACGGTACGCGTCGAACCGGTGGACCAGTCGTCCGTGCGCGCCCTGATCGGGGCCGACGGAGTCAGGCTCCGCGACGACCTGCTGACGCTCGGCCTGCCGGCGCTCGACGCCGGGTGCGCGTTCCTGGGCGAGCACGGGGACGCGTCCGCCGCCCGTGTGCAGCTCGCGGTCGCTGCGTTGGCCGCACACTCCGCGGCGCACCCGGAGGGTCTGATCGGGGGTCACTATTCGTTCGTCTCACATCTCGAGGACTTCCTGGTCCACGAGGACCCGGACGGGCGGCTGCGGGCGGCCTTCGAACGCCGTTGGGGGGCCACTGGGCCGGCCGTGACCGCTCTGGTCGGGCGGATCACGGACGGCGGGGCGGCCGGCTGGGAACGCGCCTGGGCCGACTGGTCCGCCGAGGCGTGGCGCATCGCGGCGGAGCGGTTCGCTGCGGGCGCGGACTTCGCCGGCGACCCCCTCGAGTACCGGGACCGGGCCGCGGCGCTCGGCGACCGGACGGTGGCCGACCGCTGGAACCAGGATGTCCGCACCCGATACAGCGAGTTCCACCGCCGGCTGCGCCGCTCCGACCCGCAGGGGACGATGTGGAGCCGGCCCGACTATCTGATCTACCGGGCCTGTACGAACGCGCTCTACCGGCTGTTCGCGATCTGCGACGTACGGCCGGTGGAGCGGTACCTCGCCGCGCACCTGGTCGTGCGCACGGTTCCGACGCTCACCGGGCACACCTGGCAGGGCCGCATCGACGAGGTGATCGCGGCGGTGGAGGGCACGTCATGACCACCGCTCCCAGCGCCGCGTCAGCCCCGGACCCGGAAACCCCGGACCTGGAAACCCCGCCCCCGGCGCCGGGTGGAGACGCCGAGCCGACGGCGCCCGGCGCCGCCGTCTCGCCTGCACCGCCGGCAACCGAAACTCCCGTCGTGCCCGTGCCCGTGCCCGCGTCCGCGCCCGCGTCCACGCCGGGGCCGGGGCTGGGGCCACAGCTCCGGTTGCGGCCCGGTGTGGCCGTCACCCCGCTGCTCACGGGGCTGCACCTGCGCAGCCGCGGCGCCGTCGTCACGCTGGAGGGCAGCCGCGCGCTGCCGGCCCTGTGGCAGCTGCTCTCGGAGCGGCTCACTCCGGACTGCGGGGAGCGGGGCGACGGCGCCGCACAGGTCCGAGAGGAGGCGAGGGCCGGGGGACGGGTGGAGGCCGACGCCGGAACGCCCGCCGACGACCGGATTTCGGCTGCCGCCGGAGAGACCAAGGCCGAAGCACGTGCGGCTGGTGCCCAGGCGCAGCACGCTGGGGGTGGCCGGGCGCAGCGCGCCGAAGGCGGTCAAGCCGACCCGCGGGTGGAAGTCGCCCTGGCCACGCTCACGGCACGACTGCGCGAGCACGACCTGCTGGTCGAGCACCCGGACGGCGTCGAACTCCCGCCCTGGCCGGGGTCAGCGGCCGCCCACCCTGCCGAGGCGGTTGAAGCGATCCGGAGCGCGCGACCGGTCGTCGCCGTACCGGACCCCGAGGGTCCGCTCGCCGCAAGTCTCGTACGCGCCCTCCGCCGCGCCGGCGCGAGTCCGCAAGTCGCCACCGACGCCCGGCTGCCCGCCGACCGGGCCGTGGTCTCGGCCGACGCACCGTCCGGGGCTGTGGAACTGGCCGTTTCCTGCGACGCGAACGGCGGCTTCGTCACCGCGCCCGGGCCCCCGAACCGCGCCCGCTGCGACGCCGCCGCGATTGCCACCCGCCTTGCCGCCGGCTCACCGCCGGGGGCGGCGTCCGGCCCCGCCACTGGGCGGCCGGTGTCGACGCCGCCGACCGCTGCGCCAACCACTGCGCCGACCGCCGCCTCCCCCTGCGCCCCATTCAGAACGCCCGACGCAACACCGCCGAGGATATCGCCCGGAGTGCCGCCGAGGACGTCGTCCGGAGTGCCGTCGAGAACGTCGTCCGGAGCGCCCTCCGAGGTGTCCGCCGGAACCGAAGCGCACTCCGAGGAACCCACCGGAACCGAAGCACCGTCCCAGGAACCCACCGGAACCGAAGCGCCGTCCGAGGTGCCCGCCGGAAGCGAGGCACCGTCCGAGGTGACCCCCGGTGCCGTGGCGCCGTCGCGGGCGGCTGTCGTTGTCGGGGCGCCGTCCCCTGCGCAGGTCGCGCTGCTTGCCGGTGCCGCAGCCGGGCGGTTGCTCGCGGCCGTCGCCCGCCTGCCCGACCCCGCCGCGCACGAGGACGCCTCCGCCGTGGCAACGGCCGGGCATCCGGCCGTGCTGGTGGCGCGGGCCGAGCCGCCTGAAGCGACGTACCACCCATGGGCCGCAGCCCCGCGCCCAGCCCGCCGGAGGCCGGACGCCCCGCCCGCGCCGGACCTCGCGGAGGCCCTGGGCCGGGTCACGGCCCTGGGCGACCCGCGGCTCGGCGTGCTCGACACACCGCTGCCCGGCGACCTGCCACAACTCCCCGCGTCGCTCGCATCCTGCCGGACCCCGGCGGGTCTGCTGGTCGCCGGCGCTGTACGGGCGGACCTGGCCCGGCTGGAAGCAGCCTGCCGAGCCGCCGAACTCACCCTCGCCGACGGCCCGTCGGTCCCAGTCATCGGAGCGAGCCCCGAACACGCCCGCGGCCGGGCACTGCGCCGCGCCGCGCTCGACCTCATCGTGCCGACAGCCGCCTCCACCGCTGCAGAGGTGGATCCGGTCGCCGTCGGCATCGCGGACGGCGCCTGGCTCACGCACCCTCAGGCCCGCCACTGGTGGACCGTCCTGACCCGGCGCATGGGCCGATCCGCCGAGCTGACGCTCCGCCAACTCGATTCTGCGGCAGCCCACATGGCAGTCGTCCGGGTCCGGCCGACCTCGGCCGGTACCGACGCCGTCCCCGGCACCGTGAGCCGCGCCGTCGAGGCCACCGCGGCCGACGCCGTGGCCCTCGCCGCCCTCGACGCGGTCACGCGCGCGATGGCGGCGGAGCACGCGCCGGACCGGGCGCGGCACACCTCTCTCAGCGGCGCCGTGGCCCCGCTCGCCGCAGCCGGCATCGAGCCGGCCGGCTGGGCGGACGAGGGCTGGACCGACGCCTGGCTGGCCGGGATCGCGGCCCGGGAGCCGGCCCTGCACGCCACCCTGTACCGCCTGACCGGCCTGCGCCCCACCCCCTGGCGAGACACCGGCCACCGCCCCCTCGCCGACGCCCTGCGTGCATCCGGATTCACGGTCCTGACCGGATCGGGAGGCCCCCGTTGAACACCGCCGACCCGTACCCCCTCCCCCTTCCTGCCTCCGGTTCCAGTTCCCTTCCTGCGTCCGTACCCGATTCCCTTCCTGCCTCCGTCCCCGTCCTCACGCCGGCGGCGGCGATGGCGACCGTCGAGGGCACCGCCGTAGTGCGGCTGACCACATGGGACCTCGGTCTGGCTGAGCAGCTCAGCCGGCACGCCCTGGCCCACCCGGTGCGCTTCGTACCGGTGCGTGAGGACGGAGCGCTGACCGTGATCGGTCCCGTACTCCACCCCGGGGTGCGGGCCTGCGTCGGCTGCGCGGAGTACCAGCGGCTGGCCACCGCAGGCGGCCGCGTGCCGTGGCAGAGCCCGCGGCTGGCGCTCGGCGGCACCGGAACCCCGCCGCTGGCCGAGGCGACGCTACGGCTGGCGGCAGAGCTGCTGACGGCTCACCCGCTCGAACCCACCCCCGACGCCCCTGACCCCATCACCGTCGACGCCCCCATCACGGCCGACAAGCCCATCACGGCCCACAACCCCATCACGGCCGACGACCTCATCACGGCCGACGACCCGATCACGGCTTACGACCCGATCACGGCTGACAACTCGATCAGGACCGACGACCGGGCCGTCGTCCACATCCTCCAGGGTGACCGGTACACCTGGTCCACCCACCGCATCCGGCCGGTCGGCGGCTGCCCGGTCTGCCGGCCGCTGCCGGACGACTCGCCGGTCGGCGCCCGGTTGCCGGCCGAGCCGCGGCCGCTGCCCGATTCTTCGGTGCTGCGCGGCCACAACGGCCGCACCACGACCGACCGTCTGCGGGCGGAGCTGCACGACGAGCGGTTCGGGCCGGTGCGCCGGCTCTTCAGGACCGAGGACTCCGCGTTCGCGCTGACCACCGCCTGGGTGACGGACGGCCGCTCCCTCGACGACGGCGGTTACGGCCGGTCGGGCGACTTCCGGTCCAGCGAACGCGTCGCCCTCTTCGAGAGCGTGGAGCGGCTCGCCGGGATGCGACCCACCGGCCGCCGCACCGTGGTCCGCGCCTCGTACGCCGGCCTCGTCGCCGCGGCCGAGCACGCCGACCTCGCCACCGCAAGCAAGCGCGCCGACCTCGCCGCCGCCGACAAACACGCCCACCTCGCCACCGCAAGCAAGCTCGCCGACCTCGCCGCCGCCGACAAACACGCCCACCTCACCACCGCAAGCAAGCACGCCGACCTCGCCACCGCGCGCGAGCACTCCCGCCTCGCCACCGCCGGTGAGCACGCCGTTCTCGACCCCGTCCGGCTCGGTCTGCCGGATCCCGAGTTCGACGGTCATCCCGCCCGCCGGACCGTCCCGTACTCCCCGGACCTCGTGCTCGACTGGGTGTACGGCTGGTCGCTCACCGAGCGACGCGTGCTGGCGGTGCCCGAGCACGTGGCGTACTGGGACGTACCGGGGCCGGACCGGCCGCGGGTGGTGTACGAGTCCTCGAACGGCTGTGGGCTGGGCAACAGCCCCCAGGAGGCCGTCCTGTACGGGCTGTTCGAGGTCGCCGAACGCGACGCCTTCCTGATGGCCTGGTACGCGCGCACCCCGCTGCCCCGGGTCGCCGTCCCCGACGACGACCCGGAGGTCACCGCCCTGGCCGACCGTGCCGCGCTGCTGCGGTACCGCCTGACTTTGCTGGACGCCACCAACGACCTGGGCGTCCCGGCGGTGATCTCGCTCTGCCGCTACGAGGGCACGCATCCCGACGCGCCCCGCGCGTTCGTGGCCGCCGGCGCCCACCACGACCCCCGGGTGGCGATCCGCTCGGCGGTGGCCGAGGTGGTCACCAACGTCCAGGAGGCCGCGCGCCGTTCGGTTCCTGGTGGTCCCCGGGACCCGGAGCGGCTGCGTCCGATGCTGGAGCGCCCCGAACTGGTGCTGGACCTGGACGACCACGTCGGCCTCAACGCGCTGCCCGAGGCGGCGGCCCGGCTGGAATTCCTGTTCGCGGACGCCGCGGCGGCGCCGTGGTACGAGCGGTGGCCGGGGGCGCCCGAGCCGGTGACGGACCTGACGCTGCTGCTGGAGCGGACCGTGCAGCGGCTGGCCGCCGAGGGCCTGGAGGTCATCGCGGTCACGCAGGACGAGCCGGGCGTACGGGACCGGCTGGGTCTGCACTGCGCCAAGGTGATCGTCCCCGGCACGCTTCCGATGACCTTCGGGCACGTCAACCGCCGTACCGCGGGACTGGACCGGCTGCTGGAGGTGCCTTGCCGGCTGGGCCGTACCGCCCGGCCGGCGCGGCGCGACGAACTGCCCCTCGACCCCCACCCCTTCCCGTGAGGACGCGATGACGACCGCCCGCCCCCACCCCCGCCCGGCCGAGTCCGGGGCCGCGTCCGTGGGACCCGGACACCCCTGGCACAGCCTCCACCTCGCCCTGCACACGGGCGGCCCGGCGACGGACGCGTTCGTCACCGACGACCTCGCCCCGCTGATGGACGGCCTGACCGCCGGCCCGGGCGCCGCCTGGTTCTTCATCCGCTACGGCGAGGGCGGACCCCACCTGCGGATCCGCTTCCGGGGCCCGCTGCCCGCCGGCGCGGCGGCCGGAATTGCCGACACGCTCACGGAGCTGGCGGCTGCCCGGCCCGCGGAGTTCACCGGCCCCTGGCCGTCCGGGCACGGCGAGGTGCGCGAGGTGCCGTACACACCGGAGACCGAGCGGTACGGCGGCCCCGCCGTCCTGCCCCTCGCCGAGGAGGTGTTCGTCCACTCCACTCGCGCGGCCGTCGAGGCCCTGCGCGCCAACCCTGACCGTGCCGACCGGCTTCCGCTCGCACTCGACCTCGCGCACGCCACCGCGCATGCGCTCGGCCTCGACGAACTGGCGGCCTCCGGGTGGCTGCGCCGGCACGCCGCCTCCTGGCGTTGGATCACCGAGGTGGAACCACTGCCCGGCGTCGCCGTCCACTCCCGGGTGAACTCGGTGTTCGCCGTACAACGGCCGGGGCTGGTCCTGCGCGCTCGGGCCCTGCGCGCCGCCCTCGATGCGGGCACCGCCGCGCCCTGGCTGGCGGAGTGGGCGCGCCGGGTCGGCGCCGCGGACGCCCGGTTGCGCAGCGCCGTGTCCGCGCGGGAGGCCGCCCGCCGGGTGCCCTGGGTGTGGGCCTCCCACTTGCACATGCTGTTCAACCGGCTGGGTGTGACCCCGGACGAGGAGCGGGCCGTCTGCCGCCTCGCGGCCCGCACGCTGCTGGAGACCGAGGACGACCCCGGGTTCTTCCCCGCCGGGCACCGCGCCGCCGACTACCAGTACCTGGAGCGCAGCAAGTTCCGGGTGGGGCGGTCCGAGGAAACCGCGCTGCGCGACCTGCCCCCGTCGCCGGACCCCTCGGCGGCCCGGCTCTCGGCAGAACTCCCTTTGCCGGCAGACCCGTTGCCTCAGCTGTCGCTTGCCGAGGCGCTGCGCCGGCGCAGTTCCGTGCGCGGCCCGCTGTACGGGCCGCTGGACGCCGGGACCCTGGGCGGGGTGCTGTGGTCCGCGTACGCCGAGAGCCACGCGACGCAGCAGCCGCTCGCCGACGGCACCGTACGCGCCCTCCGGCACCGCCCGTACCCGAGCGCCGGTGCCCTCTACAGCGTGCGCGTGCGCCTGGTGGCGCTGGACGTCGCGGGGCTGGCCGCGGGCACGTACCACTGCGTGCCGGAGCGCCGTGCGCTGCTGCCCATCGGCGCGGCGCCGACCGTCGCCGAACTGAAGGCACTGTCCTCGTACCTGTCCCGGCCGGCGGACGACCCGGACGCGGTGGGCATCGACGAGGCCCCCGCGGTGCTCGCGGTCCACCTCGACCTAGGCCTGCTGCGCCGCCGCTACGGCCTGCGGGCGCTGCGGCTGGGCCTGCTGGAGGCCGGCCACCTGGCGCAGACACTGCTTCTCACCTCGGCGGCGTTCGGCCTGGCCACCCTGCCGCTCGGTGGCCTCCACGACGACCTGGCCCACGAACTCCTCGGCCTGGACGACCTGGACGAGCCGGTCCAGTACCTCCTGCCCCTGGGCCGGCCCGCCCCGCCCCGCTAGGATCCGCCCCGCCGGTCTCGGTGCGGGACGTGTCCGGCTGGGGAGGGGTCGGGTCAGTCCCACTGCTGGTCGGCCAGAGAGCCGACCGGCTGCGGCTTGCCGATGACGGCCAGGGCGATGAAGAAGCCGATCTGGCCGATCGCGATGGTGAGGGTGGCCAGTGCCTTTTCGTCGTAGTGCTGCGCCACCTCGGCGTACAGTTCGTCGCCGACGCGCTCCTTGCCGGCCGGGGCCGGCTGGAGGGTGGCCTCGACCAGGGCCAGTGCGGCGCGTTCGGCATCGCTGAAGCAGGGGGCGTCCTGCCAGGAGGAGACGGCGGTGATGCGGTCCTCGGACTCCCCGGCCTTCCGCAGGAAACCGGTGTTCAGGGTCGTCAGGTAGGTGTTGCCGACGATCTGTCCGGCCCGCAGATGGACGAGGCTGATCGTGGTGCGTGGCACGGAGCGGTTGCCCGTGGCCCGGAACAGGGCGGCGCTGACGTCGTTCAGCTCCGGGACGAACTCGGCCGGGTTCGCCATCCGGGAGATCTGGGGGTTCGTCATGTCTGTGCTCCTTCACATCGGCCTGATCGGCAACTCCACTGCACTGACGGACCGGGACACCACGATGTGACAGGAACGGCGAAGATCCTTTTTCCCGGGGCTCCGGGCCTGGCGCCGGCCTGCTCGGGCCCTGCTCGGACATGCTCAGACCTGATCGGACCTGCTCACACGGGGCTCAGCGGGTGTTCCGCCGTAGCGGAACGGGGCGGCCACGCCTGGGGGGAGAGGATGCCGAGGACGTAGGCGCGGGCGACGAGAGCCGGGCGGGTGGCGGCATCGAGGAGGTCGCGCAGCCGGCTGAGGTGGTAGTCGACCGTCTGCCGTGAGAGGTGCAGCGTTGCGGCGATGTCCGCGTTGTTGTTCCCGGCGGCGAGCAGGGCGAGGATGCGCACCTGGGTGGCCGTCAGGGGTGGCTGTGGTTCGTGGCGCAGGCCGGCATGTGTGATCACGGCCCACACCCCGGCCACGCGTTCCCCGGCGCAGGGCACGGTGCTCAGGTGGACCTGCACGCGGTGCTGCCCGTTGTCCGCGTCGAGCAGGACCGCGCAGGCACGGGCGCTTCTGCGCCGGCCGCCTATGAGGTCGTCCCAGATCCGGTGCAGGGCCGTCCGTTCGGGTGTCCTGGCCAGCAGTGCGTCGGCGGGACGCCCCATGAGGTCGAAGAGGCGCAGGTGCAGGAGTTCGGCCATGGCGGTGCCGGCCTCCGTCACCAGTCCGTCCGCGGACAGGCGGGCGCAGAGCAGGCCGCTGTGATCGCGCAGGGTGCTCAAGTCCTCCTCGGCGCGGCGCCGTTGGTCCAGGACCCGGGTGTGGTCGGTGATGTCGATGTAGATGCCGGCCACACAGCGGTGGCCGCCCCAGTGGACGGGGAAGCGGTATCCCGCTGCCTGTCCGGGGGTTCCGTCGGGGCGGCGGTAGGTGAGGGTGTGCCGTACGGGCCTGCATCCGGTCAGGACCTCCTGGTCGAGGGCGAGGAACCGGGTGACGTCGGCGGGTTCGTCGACGTCGGCGAGGTGGCGGCCGATCACGGCGTCGCGCGTGGTGCCGTACAGGTGGGCGTACGCGTGGTTGGCCCAGACGTAACGCCCGGTCGCGTCGCGCACGAACGCCGCGGCCGGGGTGAGGTCGGCGAACGCCGCGTACGGATCGTCGTCCGGACGGCCGCCCACCTCGACGGCCACTCCCCTGCTGCCGTGCCGGCCGGTCCTGTGGGGCCGGCCCGGCCAGTTGACGTCGAAGGTACGGCCCTCGAAGCACGCCTGATAGGGGCCGGCGTCCGGCGCGCCGGAGGGGCCCGCGTCAGCCGTGTCGGCGGGGCCGCCGCGGTCGGCGCAGAGGGCCTCCAGGAAGCGTCGGGCGGTCCGCTCGTCGCCGAAGGCGCCGCCTCCGCTGTCGACGACTCTCAGCCCGCCGTCGGCCTCCCACCAGGACACGGGGAGGGGGGCGAGCAGCGTCTTGAAATCGGCCTCGTCCACGGCCCAACTCCTTCAATTGTCCACTACATCACTTTGAGTGACACCTCATGCGTATCCCGTAGCGCAGCAGACATGCGGAGCGGCGGATACGGGCTCCGGCGGACACGGGCGCGGTAGCGCATCACCCGGCCTTCACGTGTCGGCAACTCGTCGTTGTAATCGGGCATTTGCCTGAACGGGGCGAGCGTCTCGCTGCCGTTGCGCGGAGTCGGGGCTGGTTCGCTGGAAGGAGCGGGCGGGACACGGGACTTCGCACCGGCGGGACGTCCGCCGGTCGCCGCCCCCGCCGGGGCGCGGTCCGTGCCCGGGTCTTCCGGACGAGCGAGGGAGTTGGGTATCGGTGAGCAAGGTGCTGTACGTGCATGCCAAGGGCGGACCCCCGGTGGGGCACGCCCTCACGCGGGTGGCCGCGAGGTCCGCGGTGCACCTGCTGGCACTGAGTGAACTGCCTGCCACGGTGGCGGAGGAGGCCGGGAAGCTGTGCGACTCGGTCGTCGAGCACACCGTGGCGGAGGGGCGTGATCTGGTCGAGCTGATCGTCTCCCGTGCTCGCGAGGTGCGCGCGGACGCGGTCGTCACCTTCTCGGAGTACGCGGTGGTGGCCGTCGCCGAGGCGTCCGGGCGACTCGGGCTGCGGGGCGCCGGGCCCGCCGCGGCCCTCGCTCGTGACAAGCGGCTGATGCGTGCGGCCTGGGAGCGCCGGGGCATACCGCAGCCCCGGTTCCGTGCGGTCGGTACGGTCGCCGAACTGGAGGGGGCCGTGGCCGAGTTGTCGTTCCCCTTGCTGCTGAAGGCCGCGTGGAGCGCCGGTTCCACCGCCCACCAGATCATCGGGACGCCCGCTGACGTGCGCGGCGCCTGGGAGCGGTCGCGCGCGGTGATGGCCGAGTCGGCGCTGCTCGGGTTCGCCGAGCTGCACGTGGCCGGGGCCGGCCAGGACTTCATCGTGGAGGAGATCGTCAGCGGGTGTGCCGGGGACTGGTTCGAGGGTTCCGGCTGGGGTGACTACGTCAGTGTCGAGGGCGTGGTCGTCGACGGTGTCTTCCGTCCGGTCTGTGTGAGCGGGCGGATGCCGACGGTGGCGCCGTTCACCGAGCGTGCCGGCATCACTCCGGCGGCACTCGGGGGTGCGGCCCAGGCCAGGGTCGTGGAGCTGGCCCGGCGTGCCGTGGACGCCCTGGGCCTGGAGAACTGCGGTACGCACGCGGAGATCAAGCTGGGCGCGGACGGCCGCATGTGGGTGATCGAGACGGCCGCGCGGTTCGGCGGAGCGATGACGGTGCCGCAGATCGAGCAGGTCTTCGGGCTCGACCTGATCGGTATGTTCACCGATCAGCTGCTCGGCCTTTCTCCCGCCTGGCCTGCCGGGGCGTTGACGCCGGACGACGGCGAAGGTGCGGCCGGGTCCCTGGTGGTGCTCGCTGTGAACGCTGACGGCTCGCCCTGGGCCCGCCGGCATCTGTGGGACTCGGCGGCGGTCGTCCGGTCCGCCCCGGTCGGCCCGGGCAGCGCCCTGTCCGTCGTCGCCGAGAGCTCCCTGCCCGACGGCGCCCCCGTGCCGGTCTACGACCCTGCCGCCGGCGCCAACACCATGGCGGCGGTGTGTCTGTTGTCGGCCGACCGGCCACAGACCGTCGTCAGCGACTTCGCCGCCGTGGTGGAGGCCCTGCCGCGGATCCTGCCCACGGTCGTCACCGAGGAGGTGCGGGCATGACGGACACACTGGGCGAGGCGGGTGTGCCCGATGTCGCGGGCGACCGTACCGCCGTAGGTGCCAACCTGTCGCTGCCGCTGTTCCGCGCCCTGTCCGGGGTGCTGGCCGGACACCCCTACCTGAAAGTCGTCGTGGACCGTGACGAGGACACCTGGCATCTGCTGGACACCCGGGTGCATCCGTTCCACGTCGACTACGTCGCGACCCGTGTCCTGGGTATGACGCTGGACGGACTCGACGCGCAGCTGGACGCGTTCAACGCCTCCGTGTACATGGACCCCGAGCGCCGTTTCCTGCTGGGTGTGCTGTCCCTGCACACGGAGGAGGAACCCGGTGGTCCCGAGCGGCCCTTCCTGGTGCTGGAGACGACCGAGGCGGACACCATGCCCGGGCCGCTGCTGGAGGAGTTCTACCACTTCGTGCGCGCACGGGTGGACGGTCGCCTGCCGCTGCTGCTGAAGCCGGCCAACCACGGGCAGGAGCACGAGCTGGCCGCGGTCGGTGAGGCGCGGGTGCCGCGTGTTCTCAGCCACGAGCTGTTCGGCAACCGTACCCGCACCTGTCTCAACCCGGGCGAGGCCGAGGGGCGGCTGCGTTACTTCCGCACCGCGGCCGAGTACGAGAGTGCCGCCGCGGACCTCGGCTGGTCGGACATCGTCGCCATGCCTCGGCTGCCCGACGACGTGCCCCGCACAGCGGGTTTCATCAACACGGCTCCCACCACGCCGCTTTCGCACACCAACGTCCTCGCCTCGGGCTGGGGCATTCCGAACGCCATCGTCCGTGACCTCGACGCCGCCGTACGGCGCGACGGTCTCGACGGCGCGTGGGTGCGCTACCGCGTGCGCGAGGACGCCGTCACCCTGGAACGGCTGTCCCGCGCACCGGCTCTGGAACGGCCCGCCTGGCACCGGCAGCGCATCCGCATCGCGACCCCGCTGCTTCAGGAGGCCCCGGTGCTGGCGCTGCACCGGCTGCGGCGCACCGACCGGGACGGCTACGGCACGAAGGCGGCCAACCTCGGGGAGCTCCATCACGTCCTGGACAGCCGCACCGCGGACCTGACGAGGTTCTACACGCGTCCGCGTCCGCCGCGGGCGGATCTGCTCGGCCACCTCGCCGCCCGGCTGGGCGAACCGGGAGCGGCCCCGGAGCGTCTGCGCGCCGCGGCTGCCGAGCGCGTCGCCGAGACGGTCCGCGCGCCCCGGGGCGTGGCCCTGCCGTTCCGGCTGCACCATCTGTTCCTCACCTCCTCCCCCGGGCTGCAACAGGGCATCGGCAGACTGAAGATGGCGCTGGAACTCGACGCCCTGGACGTGATCGACTCGCTGTCCCTGCACCTTCAGCGGCTGACCTGCAGTACGCCGGTGCCCGAGGAGGTGGCGCGGGCGATCACCGCCTCCGTGGCGGCGCTCACGGCGGACGGGTGTCGCCTGGTGGTGCGCTCCTCGTCCAACGCCGAGGACCTGCCGGGGTTCTCGGCCGCAGGGATCTACGACTCGGTCACCACGGTGCGGGGCACGGACCAGCTCATGGACGCGGTGCGGCAGGTGTGGGCGTCGTTGCTGTCGCCGCGCAGTGTGCGCCTGCGGCACCAGGCCGGCATCCCCCTGGACGACACCTACATGGGAGTGATCGTCCAGGAGTACGTGCCCGCCGAGCTGGGGGGTGTGCTGGTGACCTGCGATCCGACCCGCCCCGAGGACTTCCGCAACGTGTACCTCAACTGCACGCCCGGTTCGCCCGAGCGGGTGGTCGACGGCACGGTGCTGCCCCAGCAGTACCTCTACAACACCGTCGAGGGCGGCGGGCGTACGGTCGACCTCGGCTCGTCGCGCGAGGACCTCCCGGCGCCGGCACGAGCCTCGCTGGCCCGGCTCGCCCTGGCCGGGCGCCTCCTGCAGTCCCACTTCAGCGAGGAGGATCCCGACGGCGCCCTGGACATCGAGTGGCTCATGACCGCGGAGGGGGCCTTCCACCTGGTTCAGGTCCGCCCCTACGCCCGGTGAGGCGCCGTATGTCCCTGCTGCGGTCGTCTTCTTCCGTGCCGGTGCCGTCCCCGGCCGCGCGGCGCATCATCCGCCTCAACAACGGGTTCCAGCTCCTGTTCAACCTGCTGTGGTGGATGCCCGTGTTCTACGCGTACCAGCGTGACGTGGGCCTGTCCGACGGGCAGATCTTCGGCATCCAGAGCATCTACTACATCGCCTTCTGCCTGTTCGAGATACCGACCGGGGTCATCGCCGACCGCATCGGCGCCCGCAACTGCCTGCGCGCCGGGGCCGTGGTGATGACGGCGGCGAATCTGGCGCCGGTGCTGGCTCCGACGTACACCGGTTTCCTCGCGCACTTCCTCGCCATCGCCGCCGGACGTTCCCTGACGTCGGGCGCGGCGAGCGCCTATCTCTACGACGGCCTGCGCGCCGAGCGGGCGGACGCCCACTACTTGAGGGCCGAGGGCACGGCACGCGCCCTCGGGCTCGCCGCCAAGGTCGTCTGCTGGCCGCTCGTCGGGCCGCTGATGATGCTGGCCCCGCAGACGCCGTACCTGCTCAGTGCGGCGAGCGCGGCCGGCTCCCTGGGTTGTGCCCTCGCCCTGCCGCGGCTCGCCGCGCCCGGCACGGGCACCCGCGCGCGTGCCCGGGGACGCCGAAGCGGGGGCTTCCTGCGCGACACCGGCGCCGCCCTGCGTGCCCTTCGCTCGTCGCCGTGGCTGGCCCTGCTCATGGTCCAGGGCGTTGCCGTGTTCACGCTGTCGCGGATCTGCCAGGTCAACCTGTTCCAGCCGGTGCTCCTGGAGCACGGCATCGGGGAGAGCACACATGGCGGTGTGCTCGCGGCGATGACGGTGGCCGAGGCGGTGGCGTCGGCCCGCCCCCAGTGGCTGAGCCGTCGCCTGCCGCCTGCCGTCTGGGTGTCGCTGCTGAGCGTGGCGCTGGCCGCCGCCCTGGCGGGCACGGCGGTGGGCGGGCCGTGGACCGTGGTCGCGCTGCTGTGCGTATTCGCCGCGATCACCGGGTTCGTCTATCCGGTGCAGCGCAAGCTCGTCAACGACGCCATCCCCGCGGACGCGCCGCGGGCCACGCTGCTGTCGGTGGAGAGCATCGTGGACCGTGGGGTGTGCGCCCTCGCCGCGGTGGCCGCGGGCGCCTATCTGGCAGCGGGCCGGCTGGACGCGCTGCTGTGGCACAGTGCCGCGATCACCTGCGTGCTGATGCCGGTGCTGCACGTGGCGCTGCACCGTGTGCGGGTCCGGGGCGGGGAAGGCGGCACGGTGTCCGGTTCCCGTGGAACGGGCGCGCCGCCGCCGGAGCGGCCCGTCTCCCTGCCCGTCGACGAAGGGGCGGCGCCACGCTCATGAGTCACGCAGGCCCCTGCCCCGGCCGCACCGTGGGCGTGTCTGCGCTCAGCCCCCGACGAGGGCGACGAGCTTGATGAAGACCAGGTCGGGGTCGGCGGTGAGTTCCACGACCTCGTCGAGGTCCTCGACCTGGCGGTCGCCGGCGAGCACGAAGAACCCGTTGGCGAGGAAGGCACGCTCGGCTGTCTCGGCCTGGCTCTCCCAGTCGATGCGGCGGGGTTCGCGGAGCCGGTAGCCGTTCAGCTCCGTCTCGGCGTCGGCCGGCCGTACGAGGCCGTTGAAGCGGTGGCCCGGCGCGGCGTTGTGCCGGTCGACCTCCTCGCGGACCCGCAGCCTGATCAGCTCCCGTACGGTCATCCGGTCCGGCAGCCCGGCGACCGCCCACTCGCCGACCGGCTTGCCTGTCGCGGTCTCGTCCCGGAACGTCACGGTGGCCATCAGGCACCTCGCTCGATCTGCATGAGGATGGATTCGTCGGTGATCCGGGTGTCGGCGGCGAGCAGGAACGCCTTGCTGAGGATCAGGGAGAGGCGGTCGTCCTCGAAGGGCAGGAACAGCTTGCCGTCGCCCTTGCCGCGTGCCGGGACGATGCACAGGTAGCTGTCGTCCGGTGCCATCAGGATGTTGCCCGAACCGAGATGGATCCTGTAGGTGCGCAGATCGCCGCGGACGGTCAGGAAACGGCCGTCGAGCGAGCACCGGTCGGCGATCTTCAGGCGCGGCAGAATACGTGTCAGGGCGTCGCGGCGCGCCTCGGCGCTTGCGGTCAGCTCGGCGAAGGAGGCCCGCTCCCAGTAGGCGCGCCGGGGACCGCCGTCGGTCCAGTCGGGGTCGGCGGCGATCGAGGTCACGCCGACGAAGAGGTCCACATCGCGCATGGCCTCGCTGAACAGCAGAGGGGGCACGTCGGCGAGCGGGGTTTCGTGCCACGCACCGTCCACCCGCCGGTCGAACCGTACGTGGTCGGTCGAAGCCAGTTCGTCGCCGTCCGCCCAGTCGGCCCAGCTGTGGGAGAAGCGGACTCGCCATTCCCCCGCCGCGAGCGTGCGCTCGGCTTCGTCGGCGTCCCCGCCGTCCCAGGGGCCGAGTCTCCTGCTGTCCCAACCCCGCGCCCTGAAGAGGGCGTACATCCTGGGGTAGTGCACGAGGTGGGCGGCGAAACGGTTGGAGTGGACGCGGGTCTGCTCCTCGGCCGGAGTGAGCAGGTAGATCTCCCGGAACGCCTGTTTGAAGGGCTGCCGTATGCGCCGCTCGATGAGCAGGTCCCGCCAGGCCCGCACCGCGTCGGGCTCGGAGCGGAGCGGGTGCCACAGCCGTACGGAGGCGTCGGCGGGCGCCTCGGGAAGGTGCTCGTCCGTCTCGGGCAGCACGGCCCGCCACTCGCCGGGTGCGGTCTCGACCTCCCAGATGAGCCGGCGGACCAGGGTGCGGGCCAGTGGGTGTCCGGCCAGCTCGGTGCGCCACCAGCCGTAGGGATGGACGGCGTCGACGGCGAAGCCGCCCTCCAATGCGCGTACGAGCGTGACGAGCTGGGCGTTCACCCGCTTCACCAGGTCGCGCAGCTCCTTGACCAGGGCGGGGTGGTCGCGGCGGACCGGCGCGGGGAGGCTGCGCAGGGGGTGGCCGTCCTTCTGCCAGGTGAGCGTGGCGGTTTCGGCGACCGTGACGACGGCCTGGTAGTCGCCGGCCGTCCGGCACAGGACGCCGCCCGCGGTCCCGTCGCTGTCGGCCACGGTGCGGAAGTCCAGCCTGGGCAGCCGCAGGGCCACGTCGGTGCGCTCGGCCAGGGCTGCGTCGGCCTTCTTGAGCATCTTGTCGAGCTGCTTGGGCACTCCGGCGTGCCGGACGATGCGGCGCACGGTGCGGATCGCGGCCACCAGCTCGGGCGTCGGGAAGTCCTGCACGGCGCGCACCACCTCGTACAGCAGGCCCTGAGAGGGCAGGGTCTTCGCTGTCGTCGGGGCGAGGGCGACACCGGGCAGCAGTCGCTCGCACAGCGCCGGCAGCCAGGGTTCGTCGCGCAGCAGCGCCACGCGCAGGGCTTGTCCGAGTGTGGTGATCTCCCGGTCCGTGAACGCCTTGTCCGCCCGGTAGGGGATCTCGCCCGCCCGGATGGCGTCGGTGCGGCCGGCGGCCGCTTCCAGGGCACGGCGGGCGAACGCGGCGTAGGCCGGGTTGCCGGCCGCTCTGCGCCAGGCGTGCGGGGGCGGCGGGCTGAACTTGTCCTCCCGGGCGATCCCGGACAGCACCGTCCGTTCGTCCTGGGTGAGGCCGGCGACGACGGCCGTCTCGTCCGCGACGATGGGGCCCTCTTCCCGGGTCAGGCGTTCCACGGCCGCGCGCAGTGTCGTGGCGTCGGCGAGCTTCGCGACCGACAGCAGTGCATACGGCTGGCGCACGGTGTCCTGCTCCAGCAGGAGCGCGACCAGGGCGCGGGCCGGCCGGGACACGTCGGGCCGCGGTTCGGTGCAGTGCTCCACCGCGTCCAGGCCGCGGGTGAGGTCCGCCCAGCCGTGTTCCTCGCATCGCTCGAGGAGGGCTTCGAACATCAGGCGGCAGGCGTCGGGCGTGTAGCGCGGCCGTCGTTCCAGGGCGGCGTCCTCTACGACGAAACGGGCCCTTCGCATCGCGGGCGGGGCCGAGACACCGACCCGGCAGGCCGCCGCGAGCAGGCTGCCGAGTTCCTCGTCGGAGACCTGCGCCGGGTCCGGCTGTGCGTCCTGGTCGTCGTGGCTGAAGTCCGGGTCGGTCAGCGCGCGCATCAGCCGGGCTGCGAGGTCCATCGGACACCCCTCTTGATCGGGCGGAGGATCGTGACGTCGGTGCTCCTCGGGTCGGCGGCGGGCGGCGCCGACCCGCCGAGGACCAGGGCGAGAAGTGCGTCCTCGTGCGCGTCGCTCCCACGGGATGCGGCCGTCAAGGCGTCGTACAGCATGGCTGGATGATGACAGGGGGTACTGACAATGCGATCACCGCCGGCCGCCCCTCCGGTCCCGGAGGCTTGGCCGGACCGTTCCGACCGGGTGTCACACCTGCGGTGTCTTCCTGCGCGGTCGGGCCGGGATCGCTGCCGGCCTTCGCTAGGGTCGTGGCACCGGCCGTCTTCTTCGTGTCGTCCCAGGTGACCGGAGGCGGTCGGCCTGCGGCCCTGAGGAGCTTCCATGCAGTACTACGACCTCGGCAGCCACGGCCGGCGCGTGACCACGGCGTCCGCCGAGGCGCAGACCTGGTTCGACCGCGGGCTGAACTGGACGTACGGCTTCAACCACGAGGAGGCCGTGCGCTGTTTCGAGGCCGCCGCCGCGGCGGATCCGGACTGTGCGATGGCCGACTGGGGCGTGGCCTACGCGCTCGGCCCCAACTACAACAAGCCCTGGGAGTTCTTCGACGAGCAGGACCTGGGGCGGACGGTGGCGCGTGCGCATGCCGCCGTGCAGCGTGCACGGGCGAAGGCTGCCGGCGCCGCCCCCGTCGAGCAGGCACTCGTCGACGCCTTGGCGGCCCGGTATCCAAGGGCCCAGGCCCCGGAGGCCGAACACTGTTCCGTGTGGAACGTCGCCTACGCCGACAGCATGCGGGCCGTCCACCGGCTCGCGGCCGGTGACCTCGACGTGGCCACCCTGTACGCCGACGCCCTGATGAACCTCACGCCCTGGCAGCTGTGGGACATCCGCACGGGCAGGCCGGCCCCGGGCGCGCGGACCGACGAGGCCAGGGAGGTGCTCGAGCGGGCCATCGCCACGGAGGCGGGCGCGCGGCATCCGGGTCTGCTCCACATGTACGTCCACCTGATGGAGATGTCCCCGACTCCCGAGGCCGCCCTGACGGCGGCTGACCGGCTGCGCGGTCTGGTGCCGGACGCGGGCCACCTCCGGCACATGCCGTCACACCTGGAGGTGCTCTGCGGCGACTACCGCCGTGTGCTCTCCGACAACACCGCGGCGATCGCAGCCGACGAGAAGTTCCACGCCAGGGCCGGGGCGATGAACTTCTACACCCTGTACCGGTGTCACAACCACCACTTCAAGATCTATGGTGCGATGTTCCTCGGTCGTTTCCAGGACGCGATCGAGACGGCGGACCGGCTCGAAGCGGCCGTGCCCGAGGAACTGCTGCGCGTGGACAGCCCGCCCATGGCGGACTGGCTGGAGGGCTTCCTCGCGATGCGGGTGCACGTCCTCGTCCGCTTCGGCCGCTGGGACGACATCCTGCGGCTGCCGATCCCCGCCGACGCGCGGCTGTACTGCGTGACCACGGCCATGCTGCGGTACGCGCGCGGGGTCGCTCTCTCGGCCACGGGCCGGATCGACGAGGCCGGCAGGGAACGCGAGCTGTTCCGCGACGCGGTCGCCCGGGTCCCGCGGACGCGGATGCTGTTCAACAACACCTGTACGGACATCCTCGCCATCGCCGCGCACATGCTGGACGGGGAGCTGGAGTACCGCAAGGGCAGGTACGACACCGCGTTCGCGGCCCTGCGCCGGGCGATCGAGCTGGACGACGGCCTCCCGTACGACGAGCCGTGGGGGTGGATGCAGCCCACCCGGCACGCTTACGGCGCCCTGCTCCTCGAACAGGGCCTGGTCGCGGAGGCCGAGGCCGTCTACCGCGCCGACCTCGGACTCGACGACTCGCTGCCGCGCCCGCTGCAGCACCCGGGCAACGTGTGGGCGTTGCACGGCCTCCACGAGTGCCTCGTACGGCTCGGCAAGGAGGGGGAGGCACAGATCGTGGCCCAGCAGCTGAAGATCGCCGCGGCGATGGCCGACGTACCGATCGAGGCATCCTGCTCGTGCCGTCTGGAGACCGCCGCGGGCTCCGCGTCCCCCGACGGGTGCTGTGGCGAGGAGCAGTGAGGGCCGCGCGCCGCCTGCCGGCATGGACTGTGCCGTTGTTGATCACCTCGTCCGGGGGTGCGTGACGTTGGTGCCGGTCGCTCATCCCGTCGTCCAGGGCCGCAGCTTGTCGGGGTTGCGTACGGCCCAGATGTGCGTGATCCGGTCGTCCGTGACGTCGAATGCGATCACCGACTCGGTGGCGCCCGCACGTTGGATCACGAGGCCGGGCCGGGCGTTGACCGTGCGTTCCGCGAACGTCAGGTCCGGTGCGCCGAGGGCGAGTTCGACCATGTAGTGCGCGATCCGCTGCGCGCCTGTGACCGGGCGGCCCGCAGCGCTGACCACGCCGCCGCCGTCACCGACCGCCGTGGCGTCGGGGTCGAGCAGTCCGATGAGTGCGCCGATGTCCTTGGCTTCCCATGCCTGTCTGAAGTCCCTGACCAGGCCGGCCTGGTGCGCTGCGGGGGTGGCCGGTGCTTTGGCGGCGCGGATGCGGCGGCGGGCCGCGGAGGCCAGTTGGCGGCAGGCCGCCGGGGTGCGGCCGACGATGTCGGCCACTTCGGCGAAGGGATAGCGGAAGACGTCGTGCAGGACGAACGCGACGCGTTCGGCCGGGGTCATGGATTCGAGCACCACGAGGAAGGCCATGTTGATCGACTCGTCGAGTGTGACGCGGTCGGCCGGGTCGGCGGTGGTGTCACCCGGGCGCCCGGTGATCCAGTCGGAGGTGTCCGGCACCGGCTCGGGGACCCATTCGCCCACGTAGCGCTCGCGCCGGGACCGTGCCGAGCCGAGCAGGTTCAGGCAGATGCGGCTCGCAACCGTCGTCAGCCAGCCGCCGACCGATTCGACGGCCTCCTGCTGCGGGCGGGACAAGGCGTACCAGCGGGCGTAGGTCTCCTGAACGACGTCCTCCGCCTCGGACAGGGAACCGAGCAGGCGGTAGGCGAGGTTGATCAGCCGACGCCGTTCGCTCACGATCACGCACAGCTGCGGATCGAGGGCGCTGTCCGCAGGCCCGGGCGGGATGGTCATGGTCTTCCCCGTTTCCTTCGTCTCGACTGCTCTCAGCAGTACGACCAACCGGGTCGTCGCATTGTGAGGTCGCCGTGCCGCCTCACAATCCGGACGGCTGTCCGGTCGTACCGGACAGACACCATCGGTGCGCCGGTGTCCGTGCCCGGTTCACCGACACCGGCTGGCTGAGAACGCGTCATTGGAGGATGCGATGCATACGAACGAACACGAGGTCAGGGCTCTGTTGGAAAGCCGGGCCGACGCCAGTCGGACGAAGGACATCGCCCGGCTCATGTCGCACTACTCCCCCGACATCGTCTACTACGACGTCGTGCCCCCCATGCAGTTCACGGGGCTGGACGAGGTGCGCCGCAACTTCGTGCGCTGGTTCGACGAATACGACGGCCCCATCAGCCTGGAGACCCGCGACCTCACCGTGGCGACCAGCGCCGAAGTCGCCTTCGCGCACATGCTTCACCTGGACTCCGGCACACGCAAGAACGGGCTCCCCATCGCGATCTGGGTACGCTCGACCGTTTGCTGCCGCCGGGTGGGCGGCACCTGGCTGATCACGCACGAACACATCTCCGTGCCGGTCGACCCGGAGAACCTCCGAGCCTGGTTTCCACCGGCCATGTGAAGCGGCCCGGGTGCGGGCCGCCGGCCGGCGTGTCTCTCCGCACGGCGCGACCCGGCGGGCGACAAGCCGGCACGGGCCGTGCGGCGAAGGTGCGTGCGGTGACGGACTAGCCGTAGTACCCCTGGACTGTCCTGGATCCGCGCTCTGTTCTCGTCAGGAGGCGTCGATGGCCGTGCGCCGCGTCATGCCCGTCATCCAGTCACAGGCTGTACAGGAGAGCCGGGAGTTCTACGGCCTGCTGGGCTTCGAGGAAGTCATGAATCACGGCTGGATCGTGACGCTTGCCTCACCGTCCAGTCCGACGGCGCAGGTCAGCGTCATGACCAGCGACAAGACCGCCCCCGTCACTCCCGACGTGAGCATCGAGGTCGACGACGTGGACGCGGCCTACGCGGCGATGCGGGACAGCGGCGCGGAGATCGTTCATGCGCTGCGGGACGAGGAGTGGGGAGTACGGCGGTTCTTCGTCCGCGATCCCAACGGCCGCGTGGTCAACGTGCTGAGTCACCGCTGACGTCTCCCGGGATTCGATCCCGCGTCCGGCGGCGCGGCGCCGGCGGCTGCCGGTCCCGCCGAACTCCGGTGACCGGTCGCCGGCTGCCGCGCGACCACAATGGGCCACTGACACGGGAGGCAATTGGGTCTGCTCAGCGGTCCACCCGGCTTCTACCGTGATCGGTATGACGAATCGACCGCGGCGTCTTCTGGCTCTCACCCAGCTCGCCAACTCCACTGGGGACGGCGCCTATTACGTGACCTCGGCGCTGTACTTCACCCATGTCGCCGGGCTCGCGCCGGCACGCGTCGGGCTCGCCCTGACGCTCGCCTGGGCGGTCGGTTCACTGGTCGGCGTGCCGCTCGGACGGCTGGCCGACCGGCGCGGGCCACGCGGCACATCGGTGCTGCTGGCGCTGGCGACCTCGGCAGCGATCACCTCTTTTCTCCTGGCCGAGGGGTTCGTACCGTTCCTTGTGACCGCCTGCGCCTATGCCTCCGCGCAGTCAGGACTCGCAGCCGCCCGGCAGGCATTGCTGACGGGCCTGGTCCCGGCCGGTGAGCGGACGGACCTGCTGGCGCGGTTGCAGGCGACCTTGAACGGCGGACTCGCCGTGGGTGCCGCGCTCGGCGGACTCGCGCTGAGTGCCGCCACCGCGGCCGCGTACCGGGGTGTGCTCGTGCTGGACACGGTCTGCTTCCTGGTCTGCGCGCTGCTCCTGTCGCGACTGCCCGCCGTAGCCGGCACGACCGCCGACTCCACCACCACGGCCGGCGGTGGGCAGCGTTTCGCCGTGCTGCGCGACCGACCGTACGCCCTCGTCGCGCTCCTCAACGCCGTTCTGCTGCTGCGGCTGCCGCTGCTCAGCCTTGTGCTGCCGCTGTGGATCACCCAGCGGACCGGGGCACCTGCCTGGCTGGCCTCAGGGCTGTTCGTCCTCAACACGCTCGCTGTGACACTGCTGCAGGTACGCACGGCCAAGACCGTGACGGGACTCGGCACCGCCCTGCGGGCTCTGCGCCGCTGCGGGCTCGTCATGTTCGCCTCCTGCGCGGTGTTCGCCCTGTCGGCAGGGCGGCCGGCCTGGCCCGCGGCGGCCCTCCTGATCGCCGGTGCGGTGCTTCAAGTCGTGGCGGAGATGCAGCAGTCGGCGGGTTCTTGGCAGCTCTCCTTCGATCTGGCGCCCGCCGACCGGATCGGCGAGTACCAGGGCTTCTTCGGCACCGGCGTGACGATCGCCCGCACGCTCGGCCCGCTTCTGCTGACCTGGCTCCTGCTGGACTGGGGCACGCCCGGCTGGCTCCTGCTCGGCGCGCTCATGCCGGCCGCCGCGTACGCCTTGGGTCCCGCCGCACGCCGGGCAGCCGGCCACCGCACGCCCCGGCGGGCCACGGAACCGGCTCTGGCGAGCTGACCGGCAGCACGAAGACGCGGCAGCACGAAGACGCGGCAGCGCACCGACAGAACTGCGGGACTCAGGTCCCAGGGAGGATGCGCACGAAACCCTCCGACCACTCGTCCTCGTCGAGCCCGTGTTCGTCGATGACGAAGCAGTCCGGCTCGTCGGCAAAACCCGGCAGGAGCCGTGCTCGGCGCATACGCTCCCTGGCCTTCTCCGGGGTGGAGTAGACACCGAGCAGCTTCGCGTCGTCACCGTCCTGCTCATCGATGTACACGGTCTCACCTTGGACGTGGAGGGTTGCACCGTCGTCACCGGCTTCGTTCCGGTGCCCGATGTGCCACAGGAGATAGACCGTCATCGCGGCAGGCTACCTGCACCGCCACGGCATGCCGCGGCGAGGCCGGCCGGGACCGTCGTCCGTGGCGCTCTCGGCGACCTCCGTCAGTGTCGCGGTCAGAGGGAACTGCAGCGGCCACACGCCAAGCGTCCAGGAATCTTGACGCTTTGGCGAGGCTGGTGCTCCACTGGCGCCGGCGTCCGGCAGCCGAGGGGAATCGATGGATCACGCCGAAATCGACCGCGCCACAGCACGGATACGCGAACTGGTGGCCGACCGCTACGTCTTCCGGAGCTCGGGGAACGCATCGCCGCCGACTTCGGCCGGACCGCACGCACCGGCCGGAGAAGGCACCGGCGTCCAACCCGACATCCCCACCACAGCCCACGACGCGCTCCCCACCGCCCACGCCGCCGCTCTCGCGCGTACCTCTATCCGCGCGGCCCCCTGACGAGCCACCACCGACCACGGATTCACAACTCCCGTTCTCCGGAAGGGACTCGAATTCGGTTGGACCGGCCGGCCCACCCTGATACCGTCTGAGCAGCCGTGAGAGAACGCGAGGAGGTGAGAACCCATGAAGGCTGTATCCATGTGGGTGCTCCCCCTTGTCGTCACGGTGGGCGATTGACGTAGGTGTCGCCGGGAGCGCCTCGGACAAGGCACTCCTGAGAGGCACCACCTATGAACTTCGTGCAATCCCCTTCGGGCACGGGCCACCACCCGGTCGTGGTCACGCGGGTTTCGGACATGCAATGGCACGCCGTGGAGGACGACCGGACGGTCGGCCGCGGCAACGCTTCGCGCCGATCCGACGGGCGGCTCTTCATCAGCGTCGACGCGTGGCACGGCGAGGTCTTCGACCGCCTCGCCGACGCCATGCTGACGGACCTGCCGACACCGTTGCACACCGTCGTCGACGAGTCCGACCACGACTCGACGCTCGCCTGGGAACGGGCCGGCTTCGCCGCGGCCCGCCGCGAATGGGGCTACCTCGTGCCCACCGACCCGGAGGTCACCGGGCTCGCTTCGGTGCGGCCCCCGTCAGGAGTGACGATCGTGCCCTCCGGCGAGGCGGAGCAGGGCCCGTTGGGCGCCCTGGACCGCATCATCCGCGACGAGGTCGAGGCCACCGTCGGATGGCGGACGATGCCGGCCGAGGTACTGCCCCGTCCGGCGGAGACCACCCTGCTCGACCCGTCGAAGTACACCGTGGCGCGGCACTCCGGCTCGTACGTGGGCCTGATCCGGGTGGCACCGCTGCCCCGGCAGCCACGGATCGGACTGATCGCCGTCCGGGCCGACAGGCACCGCCGGGGGATCGCCCGGGCGCTGCTGGCCCACTCACTGGGATCGCTGCACCGCTCCGGGACCGCTTGGGCATGGGCAGAGGTGGACGAGTCCAACGCGGCGGCCACCGCCCTGTTCGAGGGCATCGGTGCCCGGCGCGCGGCCAGCACCCTGGAACTCGTCCACCGCTAGCGGGCCCGTCCGTCGGCGCGGTGCAGCGCCGGCGGACGGGCGCCGGTCCGCCGTCGTCCGCGGATCGGCTGCGCGTGTCCGGCCGCTCGCAGACGGCATCGCGGCCGACCGTGCGCCGCATTCCTTTCCTACCGAACACACCGTCGCAGAACGGGAGAACCGAACGACATGACGAAGTCATCAGGTGGCGTAGAAGTCGAAGGCACCGTCATCGAGTGCCTGCGCAACGCCACCTTCAAGGTGGAGCTGCAGAACGGGCACACGGTGCTCGCCCACATCAGCGGCAAGATCCGCAAGAACTACATCAAGATCCTCCCGTACGACCGGGTGCTCGTGGAGCTCAGCCCCTACGACCTCACCCGCGGACGGATCCGCTACCGCTACCGCGCGTAGCGGGTTCTCGTGGACCACGCGGCGGCACGGTCATCGTTGCCGCGCCGCCGCGTGTGCTCACCCACTGCCACCTCCACCCGGGTGCCCAGACCGAGCCGGCATACGCCTCTGGATTCTGTTCGTGCAGTCACGTCCGGCCGAAAAGGGCGTCCACGGAAACCCGCCAGGCGTACGCGGCACCCCCCAGGCGTACGCGGAAACCCGCAGGACTACGGTCACTGGCTCCGGCACCATCGGTGCATGACCTCGCAAACGCATCTGCTGTCCCTGCGCATCGTCGTTCCACCGCTCGGAAGCCGGCAGGGCACCGTGGAATGCCGGCCGATCGTCAGCGGGCGGGACGTCCTGGCCGAAGTGTTCGACGAGGGACCGGCTCAGGACCCGCGCCGGCTGCTGGGTCCGAGTGCACCGCTGCACGCGACCGGCACCCCTCGTGAGGTGCGGCTTGCCGAGGCCGAGTGCACGGAAGGCTGCTGCGGCGCCGTCTACGTGACCATCAGGCGCGACGGAGATCAGGTGATCTGGAGCGGCTGGCGCAACCCGGATGCCCGGGATGTCGGTCTCCCGGAGCTGCGATTCGACGTCGGCCAGTACGAAGCGGAGGTCCACAGGGCAGCGACGGACCACAGCTGGGAGTGGCCGGCCCGAACGGTCGCCAGGCTCCTGGAGGAGCGGCTCCGGGAGCGGACCGGCTGGCTGACCACCTGGGAATGCGAGCTGGGAGCCGTCTCGGCCTGGCCTCAGGAACCTGACCGGATCAACGTCTTCCTGTTCCATCCCGGCCGTTCCGCGATCAGGGAAGACCGGCCCTGGCTTCAGTTCCGCATGACCCTTCCGGTCTCCGGAGACGACCCGGTCGACCAGGTGAGACGCCTTGAGGCGTGCCTCGTTGCCCAGGACCCCCGCGAGGTCGCCGAAGTCTGCGGCGGTTCGCGGGAGTTCGCCGATCGACTCGGATACCCCTGGCCGGGGCCCCGACGGCGTGCATGAAGCAGGGTCGAAGCGGAGAACGGGGCCCGGACGACGGCTGTGAGGCGCTCGTGGTCGTCCGGGCCGGCTTTCCATGATTCCGGCGGTGCGTCGCCGGGTCAGAGGACGTTGACCGCGCTCCAGGCCGCGGCCACCTTGGTGTACTCGGGGCTGGCGGCGCCGTAGAGGTCCTTCGCCGCGTTCAGAGTCGCGGTGCGGGCGCCCTTGTAGTCGGTGGTGGAGGTCATGTAGACGGACAGCGCCCGGTACCAGATGGCGGAGGCCTTCTGGTTGCCGATGCCGGTGACGGTGGAGCCGTTGCAGGTGGGGCTGTTGTAGGTGACGCCGTTGATGGTCTTGGCGCCGCTGCCCTCGCTCGCGAGGTAGAACCAGTGGTTGCCGACGCCCGAGGAGTAGTGCACGTCGAGACGGCCGACGGACTTCGACCAGCAGTCGGCCGAGCGGCCGTCCAGGGACGGCTTGTCGAAGCGGCGCAGCCACGGCGGGGTGGACTGGTCGCTGAAGAGGTAGTCGGGGGTGTCGACCGGGTTGTTCGCGTACCACTCGACCATGGTGCCGAGGATGTCGCTCGTGGCCTCGTTCAGGCCGCCGGACTCACCGCTGTAGCGCAGGTTGGCAGTGGCCGAGGTGACGCCGTGGGTCATCTCGTGACCCATGGTGTCGAGGTCGACCTGCTCGGGGTCGACGCTCCCGTCGCCGTCACCGGTCAGCATGCAGAAGCAGGAGTCCGACCACTGGGCGTTGTCCCAGTTGGTGCCGACGTGGACGAAGACCGTGGCGCCGCGGCCGTCGTTCTTGATGCCGTTGCGGCCGAAGGTCGTCTTGTAGTAGTCGAACGTCTTGGCGGTGTTGGCGTGCGCGTCGACGGCGGCGGTGGCGCGGTTGGTGGAGAACTTCCTGCCGTCGCCCCAGATGTTGTCGGCGTCGGTGAACAGGGTGCCGGAGGAGCTTTTCAGGGACGAGGACGAGAGGTTGTTCGCGTCCTTGGTGATGTGGCCGCGCACCGGGTCGATCAGGGCGAAGGTGCCGTCGGACTGCTGGGTGGTGTCGATGCCGATGTCACCGGTGTACTCGGAGTGGCCGGTGCCGGTCGACTCGCGCTCGGCGTCGTAGTTCTCGATCGCCGCACCGGTGGTGGCGTCGGTGACGAAGACCTCGCCGTGCGGCTGGCCCTTGTCGCCCAGGCCCTGCACCGTGGTGCGCCAGGCCAGGCGGGGGGTGCCGTCGGCGGCCCACACGATCAGCTCGGGGGTGGACTTCGCGTTGCGCACCAGCCCGTGCGAGCGCTTCAGGGCGCTGGCCGCGGTGCCCTTTGCACCGACGGCGGGAGCGACGGACTTGAGCGCCACCTTGTGGGCCTTGGCGCGCGTGGATCCTCTGAGCGAGCCGTCGGCCTTCTGGTGGACGACGAAGTCGCCGCCGACGACGGGGAGACCGCGGTAGGCCCGCTCGAAACGGACGTGCTGGGTGCCGTCGGCGTCGATCACGACGTCCTTCACCTTGAGCGTCTGGCCCGCGCCGAACCCGAACGTGTCGGCGTGCCGGGTCACGTTCGCCTTGGCGTGGGATATCGCCGTGTCGCGGACGGCTGTTCCGCCCTGCAGTGCATCGGTCTGCGAGTGCGCGGGGACGGCCATCGCACCCGCGGTGATGACGCCGGCGGCGACCATGGTGGAAAGGGCAAGAAGGGGACGGGGCATGACGGGGTGATTCCTTCGCTCGTCGTGGGGTGACGACGTCCTTGGGACGTTGACGCGAAGTGTTCACCAGGTGACATGTTCCTGACGTGATCCCATCTGGGATATAACTGCGGAGTTATAGGGCTCAGAGGTTCGCGGCCCGGCCGTCACCTGCCCTCGCCGAGGGCGAACTCCTCTCCCCCCTGCTCCCACCAGGCCAGATACTGCGGCCGCTGCCGCACCAGCGACAGATAGGCGGCAAGCAACCCCTCGTACGCCGCGTCGGCCAGCTCGGCCGGAACCGATTCCGTGTTCCAGGCCAGCAGGAGCCGCCGGTGCAACGGGACGTCCACGAGCGGCCGCTGAACGGTGCCCTCGGCGGAGACTTCGGCGGTCGGCCACACGCCGCAGACGGCACGCCGCCCGGCGACCAGGATCTGCGCCACGGACAGGTCCGGCGTCACATGGGCGATGCGCGGAGTGAACCCCGCCGCCTGGCAGGTGAGATGGAGGTACGCGTGCATACCGCTCTCGTCGGCCTCCGGCATGACCCAGTCCTCGCCCGCCAGTTCATGGAGGCTGACCATCTCCCGGCACGCCAGCGGGTGATCCTCGGCGAGCAGGACGAAGACCGGCTCGCGCAGCAGTGTGCGGGTCGCCACCCACTCGCCGACCGGGAGGGGAAAGCCCGGGAACTCGCCGCATACCGCGATGTCGCACTTCGACAGGCTCAGCAGTTTCATCAGCGTGTGCACGGAGCGGCGGGCGTCTATGGTGAGCCGGCGCTCCGGGACGAGTTCGAAGAGGGCGGAGACCAGCAGGGACACCAAGGGACCGGCGGTTCCGCCCGCCCTCAGCGGGGCGGCGGCCTCTCGGTCCGCCTCGGCCGCCGAACGCGCGTGCTCGCGCAGCCGGTCGAAGCCGGCGACGAGGTCGCGGGCGCAGCGCAGGACGTACTGCCCGTTCTCGTTCGGCGTCACCCCGTCGGCACTGCGGACGAAGAGCGGACCGCCCAGCTCGTGTTCGATGCGCTTCAGCTGAGCGCTCGTGGCCGGCTGCGAGAGCTGCAGCCGTGCGGCGGCCCTGCGGATGCTGCCGGACTCGGCGACGGTGAGCAGCATTCGGAGGTGCCGGAACTCGAGGTGCATGACCATTCCCCGCTCAGCGCGAGGGACCCTGCACCCCCCGTGACCTGCAGAACCAGTTGCCCGACGGCATGGTGACCAAGAGTCTGACGGACTTGTTGAGGCGGCAACCACGGGTTGGTAAAACCTGCGTGCGAACGCTACGGCTTTTCGCCGGCATCACGGTGCCGGTCCGTCCGTATCAGCGGGTTCGACTGGCTTTGTCCCCGGCTGACAGGCCATCGGGCCGGTGAGGACCTGCGCGGTCGCCGGGGGGGGAGGGCTGGCCGAGGTTCGAGGCGGCGCGCACTCGGGCGGTGGCGGCGGTCTCCGGGCCGGCCGAGGACCGAACGGCTTCTGGGCATGCATGCGCCTGGCCGCACGCCGCTGAGCAGACATCCGCTCGCGCGTGCGGCCAGGCGAAGAATCACGGATTCGTCCGCGCCTCTCCCTCCCCGTGGCGCGGTGACGGACGCCCTCAGCGACCGCTCGTGGCTTTCGATCGCCGGCGGCGGGCGAGGAGGACGACCGCGGAACCGACGCCGACCGACGCGACGGCCGTTCCGCCGAGGGTGGCGGCTTGCATCCCCGGCCGTCCGGAGCCGGTGTCCGCGAGGGCCGGGCCGGAACGATCGGCGTCGGTCGCCGTCGTGGTGACGGTGGTGGTGGCGGCCCGGGAGGCCTGCTCGATCAGGCCGGTGACCGCGCCGGGCTGGGAGACCGAGACGGCGTGGGACGCTTTGACCTCGACGGTGTGCGCGTGGGCGCGTCGCGCCATGAAGCGCTGCGAGGCCGGCGGAATGTTGCGGTCCTCGGTGGTGATCAGAGTCCAGGTGGGTATCGTCTTCCAGGCGGCCTTGGTGGCCTTCTCCTGCAGGGCCGAGGCGGCCACGGGTCGCTGAGTGGCGGCCATCAGGTCGGTGACCGACCTGGGCACGTCGGCGGCGAACTGGTCGTGGAACCTGTCCGGCCGGATGTACTGGTCCGTGCCGGTGCCACCGCCCGGAAGGGGGAAGGGCACATTGTCGAGCGCGCTGCCGAGAGTGCTCCCGGGGAACTTGCCGGACAGTTCCAGGGCGCTCTCCCCCTCTGCGGGGCTGAAGGCGGCGACGTAGACCAGCGCCTTGACCTGGGCGTCGCCGACGGCCGCTTCGCTGATCACGGCGCCGCCGTAGGAGTGACCGGCGAGCACGACCGGTCCGTGCACGCTCTTCAGCACGCTGTGGACGTACTCGGCGTCACTGGCAAGCCCGCGGAGCGGGTTGGCCGGAGCGATGACCGGATACCCCGCCTGCTGCAGACGCTTGACCACGCCGTTCCAGCTGGAGGCGTCGGCGAAGGCGCCGTGCACCAGCACAACGGTGGGCTTCACACCGCCGGCGCCACCGTCCGCCGAGGCCGGTGGCGCCGGGACCGTGCACAGGACGGCGACGGCGCATCCAGCCGCCGTTCGGTGGAGGCGTCGCGTGTGACGTCGTATGCCAGGGACCGCACTCATTGCGTTCTCGCCTTCCGTCGGACCGTACGCCCCATCAGCTTCACGCGTACGTGGCAGTGAGCCAGCCCACCGGGTGCAATCGGGTGAAACCGGTACTGCACTCGGTGTGATCGCTTCGGCGAGAGGAGTCGGCGCCGGCCCCGACTCGATGAGATCACGCTTTCGCGTACGTCGGAGCGCCCGTCAGCCTGTGAGGCAGCGTCACGGGCGAAGCCGTGGGCCGGACTCACGGGCGTACCGGGCTGACGCGCCCGTCCGCCGGGGAGCCCGGCGTTTCGGTCCCTGTCCCCGCGCCGGAGCGGAAATTCACGTGCCGTGCGGCATCCGACCCTCCACAATCCACGCGTGGCCACCATGAACGTCGACCCGACGGAACGCGGCGCGTCCCCCCGAGCCTCGCTGACCACGCCTGCCGGACGTGCTTTCGGCGCGATCCCGCCAACGGCACTGCTACTGCTCGGCATCGTCAGCGTCCAGGTGGGCTCGGCAGCGGCCAAGCACCTGTTCGGCGAAGTGGGCAGCTTCGGGACGGTCGCGTTGCGGCTGTTCGGAACGGCGCTGATCCAGCCATGGATCCTGATTGCGGGACTCGGCGTGGCACTGCTGTCGTCGGTGATCCCGTACTCGCTGGATCTGGAAGCGCTGCGTGAGATCCCGCCCCGCGTCTTCGGCATCCTGATGAGCCTGGAGCCGGCGATGGCGGCCCTCGTCGGCCTCATCGTGCTCCGGGAGTCGCTGCGCTGGTCGCAGTGGATCGCCGTGCTGTGCGTGGTGGCCGCATCGGCGGGCGCCGCTCGCAGCTCCCGTCCGCAGGGGTGACGGCGGGCCTCAGTCGGCGGTGGGCAGCGGCTGGTGGCCGGGTGGGATCGCCTGCTCGGTCCAGATCGTCTTGCCGCCGGGGGTGTAGCGCGTCCCCCAACGCTGGACCAGCTGCGCGACGATGAACAGGCCCCGTCCGCCCTCGTCGTAGATGGCGGCATGGCGCAGATGGGGAGAGGAGTGTCCTCTGTCCGACACCTCGCACAGGAAGGTACGGTCCCGGATCAGCCGCAGCTGTATCGGTGCCGAGGCATACCGGATGGCGTTGGTGACCAGTTCGCTGATCACCAGGTCGGTGGTGAACGTCAGCTCCTGCAGCCCCCACTTCTCCAGTTGCTCGTCCGCGAGGGTGCGGGCGAGGCTCACGGAGGCCGGCTGCGCGGGCAGCTCCCAGACGGCGACCTGCTCGGTGTCCAGCAGCCGGGTGCGCACGAGCAGCATGGTGATGTCGTCCCTGGCCGGCTCGTCGGGGTGCATGCCGGCGAGGGTCTCGTCACACAGGCTCTCGAGGGGGCGGGCGGGGCCGGCCAGGATCCGGGCCAGCTGACCGAGGCCCACATCGATGTCCTGGCCCCTCGATTCCACCAGCCCGTCGGTGTACAGGGCCAGCAGGCTGCCGTGGCCCAGGCTGAACTCCACCGTCTCGAACGGGAGCCCGCCCAGCCCCAGCGGCGGCCCGGGTGGCAGGTCGAGGAACCCGACCGCGCCCGTGAGGGGGTCCACGATCGCCGGCGGGAGATGGCCCGCGCTGGCGATGCTGCACAGGCCGCTGACCGGATCGTAGATCGCGTACAGACAGGTCGCCCCGACCGCGTCGTCGTAGACCAGCTGGTCCGCATGACCGGGCTGCGAGCCCGCCCCCGTGCCACTCCGCCCGTACGTGCCGTCGCCCCCGCCCTGGCCGGTGGTCGTCCATGTCCCTCGGTCCGTGCCCCAGTCCGCCCCGTCGATGGTCTGCCCGACGAGGTCGTCCAGCCGGCTCAGCAGCTCGCCGGGGGGCAGGTCCAGGCGGGCCAGGGCGCGCACGGTGGTACGCAGGCGCCCCATCGTGGCCGCGGCACGCAGTCCGTGGCCGACCACGTCGCCCACGACCAGACCCACTCGGGTACCGGAGAGCGGGATCACATCGAACCAGTCGCCGCCGACGCCGACCTGGCTCTCCGCCGGAAGGTAACGGCAGGCCACCTCCATCGCGCTCTGGGCAGGCAGGCGGTGCGGCAGCAGGAGGCGCTGGAGCGTCACGGCGGCCCTGCGCTCCCGGGTGTAGCGACGGGCGTTGTCCAGGCAGACCGCGGTGTGCGTGGCCAGTTCCTCGCCCAGGGTGCGCTCGTCGGCGTCGAACGGGAAGGAGGTGGGCTCCCGCCGGAAGGTGACCAGGCCCATGATGACGCCGCGGGCGCGCAGAGGCATCACCAGGCAGGACGGGACGGCAGCGTCGGGCTCCGCCGCGACAGGCCGTCCGCCGGCTGTCTTCGCGCCGCCGTGTTCCAGTACAGGTTCACCGGTGGCGAGGCAGACGGCCTGCGGCGACCCCGGGGCGTACCGGACCGGGTGGGCGCCGGACCGGCCGGCGACGCGGTCCTCACGCGCACCGTCCCGGTGGCCGGCCCGGCCGCGTCCGGCCACGCGCATCAGTGGCTGGCGCGTGCTCCCCGCCGTGGGCTCCTCGCCGTCCAGGACGACCGACACCAGATCCACCGTGACCTCGTCGGCGAAACCGGGCACGGCGACCTCGGCGAGCTGCCGGGCGGTCTCCTCGATGCCGAGCGTGGCACCGATCCGCCGCCCGGCCAGCGCCATCAGGGCCATCCGTTGCTGAGCACGGTAACGGTCGGTGATGTCGAAGGCGTCCTCGCACACGCCGAGCGTGTTCCCGCGCCCGTCCAGCAGCCGGTAGTAGGAGCACGACCAGACGTGATCCGCTGTGGCTTCCACCGGCGGCCGACCGCGAAAGTGCAGGTCGATGACGGGCTCTCCGGTGTCCAGGACGCGCCGCATCACCTCCCCCAGCGTGCGCCCGTACCCCTCGGTCAGCACCTCGCCGACGCCGTACAGTTCCTCGGAGGTCTTGCCGACGTAGTCCGACAGCGGTGCCCCGACCTCACGGTCGGAGGCCGCGTTCGCCCAGGTCAGCCGTAGCTCGGCGTCGTAGATCGCGAGACCGATCGGGGACTGGGTGGCAAGGCCGTGCAGCATCGCCTGGCGGGCCTCCCAGGCCCGCTCCTCCTCCAGGCCGACGGCGGCGAGCACCCAGCCCGGCCGCGTTCCGCCGCGGTCGACCGGACACATGGTGACCGCCGCCCACAGTGCGTGACCGTCACGGTGCCGCACCGCGATCACTTCGCTGAAGGCCTCCCGCGCGCGGACCGCGTCCGCTGCCCGTGCCTCGACCGGCACCGCCCTCGGGACAGCCAGCAGGCTGTCCCCGCTGCGTCCGACCACCTCGTCGGGAGCGTAGCCGAGCAAGTGCTGGGCGGCCGGGCTCCAGCCGATCACCACGCCACGGTCGTCCAGGACCGCCGTGGCCGCCCTGGTGAGAGCGAGCGGCCCACCGATGTCGAAGTCGCTCACCGTACTCTTCGGACCCATCACCCACTCGACCTGGTCTTTGCCCATGTCCCACCATCCGCCCCCGTCAGGACCAGCACAACCCGGACGGACACCGCGGGCAGGGAAGGTGCAGGGTGCAGCATCGCCTCGATGGCCGTGCGGCTCGCATGGCGCCGGCGCGGCGCCGCGGTGATCGCAGGACGCCGGCGTGGCCGTCGATGCGTGCATCGACACGCCGGCGACGGATACGTGGAACCGGCGGCGGAGTTGGCGTGCGGCCCGCCCCGATCCACACGATCCGCGACCGGCAGGCCGCGGCCGAGGTACGCCGTGACTCCGGCCCCGCGGGACGACCGTCGAGCCGGCCGCCTCGCGACATCAAGGTAGCCCTGTGCAGAGGCAGTTGACTGATCCACGCGGTGTCGTTGTCGGGCTGGGTTGCGGCGTGGACAAGGCGTAGGCCCGGGCGAGCCCTGCGTCCCGGAAGGCGTGCCGATGCCGGTCGCCCGGGGCGGGGCACGGCGACCGGGGTGGCTGGGATAACGTCCCTACTCGCTTCGGACGAGTGAGAGGAACGTCGTGCAGGTTGTGCAGGGTCGGGTGCGTGGGTGGAATGCCCGCCGGTGGATCACGTTCGGGACGATCGCGTTCGGGGCGCTGTTTCTGGTCATCGGACTGATCCTGGCGGGGGTGTCCGTCTCGTTCCTGACCGATGCGGAGCGCGCCCGCGGCACGGTGGTCTCCCTGGAGTGGCGGCAGGACCACGACAGCACATCCCGTGGCAAGCGGGCGAACGATCAGCCCGTCGCCTACCCGGTGGTCGAGTTCACGCCGGAGAACGGCACACCGACGACCTTCCGGGACTCCACGGGTTCCAATCCCCCGGCGTACGAGGAAGGCGAGCGGGTCGAGGTGCTCTACCGGGCCGACTCACCCGAGGACGCGCGCATCAACGGGTTCGCCTCGCTGTGGCTGCTGCCGCTGATCTTCGGTGGTCTCGGGCTGCTGATCTCGGGCATCGGCACGGTCGTCGCCCTGGTGACGCGGAGACGTGGGTAGGCCGGCCGTGCGAGGGCGGGACACTGGACGGCCGCTGGGCCGCGTGGATCACGAACGGCGCCTGCTCCAGCTTGGGCCGATGATGTCCGAGGGGGACTTCCGGGCCGGTGTCCGAGGGGACTTCCGATCCGGTGACGTGCTGTCGGCCCTTCTGCACGAACTCGCGGCGACGGTCCCGCGACTGGGCAGCGACCGGTTTCCCATCACGGGACCGACCGTCCGGCACTGGATGTCCCTCACCGAGGCTTCGCCCACACCCTGGTACGGCAACCGTACAGGCCGTACGCTCACAACTCCTCGGCCAGACCCTCTTGCTGGGCAGGTGCGGAGCGCAACGGGTCCCGTGTCTGCTGCGTTCCGGTGAGGATCTCCCTGACGACTCCGGATTTCGCGTCGGCATAGTTCTGCACGTGCTTCCAGTCCCTCCTCGCGAGTTCGCGTTTCGTCCGCGCGTACAACTCGCGGTCGGATGCGTTCCGGCGCAGCCGGTCGCGGAAGAGGAGCATGCGCTCGTGCTCAGGACATCCCCGGGGGAAGACGTGGAGGTTCACCGGAGGGACCGCCCCGCGCAGCATCCGGTGCTCGTACCAGTCCGGTTCACGGATCCGCAGGGTGTAGCCGGCGGCTTCCAGCTGTGGGACGTAGGCCGATTCCTGCGCCGGGTCGGCGACGAGGAGGTTGATGTCGATGACGGGCTTCGCCGGCAGCCCCGGGACCGAGGTGGAGCCGACGTGATCGATGTGCAGGGCCGCCCCGCCGAGCGCTGCGCGTATCTGTGCGGCTGCACGCTCGAACCACGCCGACCAGGCGGGGTCGTACTCGGCGATGACGATCTTCTGGTGAGTCGGCGGCATGCCGCCGACCGTGACAGCCCGGAGCTGCTCGTCGTCCATGCACGCAGCGTACGACCGCTTACGACGGCCGCGTCGTGAAGCGGTGCAGCGGGACGTGTACGAGCGCCAGGAATGTCGCCGCGGCGGCGAATCCGAGGACCGCGCCGGCCGCGACATCGCCGGGGTAGTGCACGCCCGTGTGGACCCGGGAGTAGCCGACGGCGGCTGCCAGTGCGCCGAGGGGCACCGCGGCAGGCGGCAGTACGACACCCACGGCGGTGGCGAACGCGGTCGCCGATGCGGTGTGGCCGGAAGGGAAGGACGCGGACTTCGGCATGGGCACGTGCCGGTCCACCACCACCCGGGCCTCTTCACGGTCGGGCCGGCGCCGGCGGACCATCCGCTTGCCCAGCAGGTTCGCCGCCGCCGATGCCAGTGCGACCGAGCAGACGCCGGCCAGAGCCGCGCGGCGGGGACGGCCCGGCACGAGGGCAAGGCCGCCGGCCACGGTGAGCGAGATCTTCGAGTGGTCGGCCGCGTGCGACAGCCGCCGTAGCGCGCGGTCCAGCGTCGGCGTGGGGGTGGCGGCGACGGCGGCGTACAGGGCCCCGTCGATCGCGCGGAGGTCGCGAAACACCGAAGCCATGGCGGTCGGAGCAGCGGCTGCGGTTCGCCGGGCCGCTGTGGCGGGCCGGGCGGTGTTCCGGTCAGGCACGGTTCTCTCCTTCGGGTGTTCGCTCGGTGCCGCCGAACGCGAGGTGGAGGAGCCGCCGCCAGTTCACGGGCGGCGCTGGGACCGGGACGCCCGGGCGGTCGCGCGGCACCAGGACCCGCAGTGCGCCCGGACGCAGCGAGCACACCACCGGCACGGGCATCTGCAGGGCCTCGCCGTCCACCGCCACGGGGATGTCGTCCGTGTCGGAGGTCACCTCGGCCCGGTGCGCGGTCATGACGGTCAGCCCCATGGACTGCGAGCCCCGCACGGCCAGGTCCGCGGCCTGTGCCGCGCTCTCAACCCGGACCGCCAGCACGCCCAGTACGCCGCCGTCGAGCCGTGGCCTGCGGCCGCCACCGGTGATCTCGTCCGGGGAGCTGTACGGGTTGTTGCTGATCAGCAGGGCCTGCTGGGAGGAGAGAGCGGTGTCGTCGATGCGGGCGTCGAGTCGCCGCACCCCCTCGCCGACCAGCAGGTCCGGCATGAGGTTCAGCGCTGTGCCCGCCTTGTCGTCGCGGTACTCGGGGCGTTGCACGACGTCCGCGTACACCCCGAACGAGACGGTGTTGACGAAGGGACGGCCCGCCACGTCGCCGAGGTCGACCCTGAGTTCCTCGCCGTCGGTCAGCGCGTCGAGGCAGCGGCGCGGGTCGGACCGGTCGAGGCCGAGGTCCATGGCGAAGTGGTTGCGGGTGCCGGCGCAGACCACGAGGAGCGGCAGGTCGTGCTCGGCGGCGACGGCCGCGACCAGCGCCTGGGTGCCGTCGCCGCCCGCCACGCCCAGCAGGTCCGCGCCCTCGGCAACGGCCCGGCGGGCCAGCGCGGCGACGTCGTTCGGGACGGTGGGATCGAGCAGCATCACTCGGGCGCCCAGTTCCTGGGCCCGTTCGGCGAGGCCGAATCGGCCGACCTTTCCGCCTCCGGACTTCGGGTTCATGATGAGCACCGGTCGCTGCGGCCGGGGTGCGGCCGTCGCCTGCATGGGCCGCTGCGGGTGCGACCTGCGCAGCGCTGCCCGGGCACAGGCCAGCGTCGCCGCCCAGCACAGGCTCAGGACCAGGGCGGTCTGCCACAGGCCGCCCTGCGCGAAGAGCACCAGGACACCGACGGGCGCCCCGATGGCGACCAGCGCCCCGAACAGCCTTACCGCGCCGCGGTGCGCCAGGAACCACCAGAGGCCGGCGGCGCAGACGACCAGTGCGAGGAACCCTGCGACGGCAATGAGCAGCCCGCCCCCGCCGAGCGCGCGGAACAGTACGACCACGGCGCCGATCGCTGTGAGTACGGCGAGGCGCGCGAGCAGCCGCGCCGCCGCGCCCTCGCGGGAGTGCCTCGTCCCCGATCCGGCTATCTCGTCCTCCCCGGTGATGTCCGTTCTGTCGGTCTGCTCCGTTCTACCAGCGCGGCGCGGTCGCCGCAGGTGAGACGCCCCGCGCCGGATGCGGGTGGAGCCGGTCAGAGGCCGGTCGCGCCGTTTCCCGCGCCGGACCGGTCGTACCGTTTCCCCCGCCGGACCGGTCGTACCGTTTCCCCCGCCGGACACCTCAGGCCGTGTGCCCCGCCGGACCGGTCTCCAGGATCTTCTTGAGCGTGGCGAGTTCGACGTCCACCAGGTCGGTCTGCTGCTTGAAGGTGGATTCGGTGAGCGACGGGGGCCGGTGGAAGGTGATCATGAATTCGGCGCCGTCACCGTTGGGGACCACACGAGCCGGCACGCGCCAGGAGGCCGTGTCGTCGACGTAGTCGTGGTCGAGGATGCCGAACTCCGCCTGGGCATGGATGCGCAGCCTTGCCGGACCCTGCGGTGTGGACATGCGCCACCAGACGGGATCGTCGGTCGGTTCGATGGACTGGACGTTGACCACGGCCCAGCGGGGCCAGTTGGCGGGGTCGGCGAGGAAGGCGTAGACCTGCCCGCACGGACGGTCGATTCCGATGGTCTTGGTGACGGAAGTCCTGACGGTCATGGTGTGCTTCTTTCACGGATTGTCGGAGGGCACCGCCGGGTGGGCTTCCCCCACCAGGCGGCGGATCCATTCCTCCAGCTGACGGCGTTGAGCGGGGTCCAGGGACCCGAAGTAGTGGGCGTCGTTGCGATCGGCCAGCTCGGCCAGCACCGGCACCAGGTCCCTGCCTCGGTCGGTCAGGACGAGCCGGACCGTGCGCCGTGAGGCGGGGTCGGGTTCGCGCCGGACGAGGCCTTTGGCCGCAAGGCGGTCGACCAGGCGGGAGACGGCTCCCGGATCGATGTCCATGTGGGCGGCCACGGCCTTGGTGGTGTCGTGGCCGTGGAACACGCCGACCATCACCCCCCATTGCGAGACGGTGACGTCGTGCCTGCTCAGTTCGGCCTCGAACCGGCCGTGGACCTCGTCGGACAGGCGACGCAGCCAGTAGCCGAGATGGTCGTGGAGTCCGCTCGTCGTATGCACGGATCCACCATAGTTGCCGCGACAACTCTTGTCTAGGCAATGTTTTTCCAGAGTGACGTGGCAGCGGTGCTGAGGCAGGTGTCCCTGCCGCGTGAACTCGTCCTTGCCGGCTGGTGTCCCCCCGGCCGCTTTCGACTGTGGCGCGGGGTCACCCTGCATGGGGCGTGCGAGTGTGGGCACGAGGGCAGCGCGGCGGATGAGAGGTGGCACCTCATGGACTGGCGTGAGTTCGCGCAGCAGATGGCTGCCATGGCGAGAGTGCTGTCGGCGCAGTCGTCGGTCGAGGAGACGCTCAGGAGCATCACTTCTTCGGCGACCGAGCTGGTGGACGGTTGTGACGCGGCCGGCATCCTGGTCCTGCACGGACGGCAGGTGGAGACGCTGGCCCCGACCAGCCAACTGATCGTCGACAGTGATCAGCTGCAGGAACGGCTCGGGGAAGGGCCCTGCTTCGATGCCGCCCTCACGCGAACAGGCGAACGCGTGTACAGGGTCACCGACTTCAGGCAGGAACAGCCCCGCTGGCCCGCCTACGCCCCGCAGGCCCGGAAGCTGGGCGTGGGCAGCATGATGGGGATCCTGCTGTTCACCGAGGACGACGATCTCGGTGCGCTGAACTTCTACTCGCGGGAAGCCGGTGCCTTCAACGACACCAGCGAGACCGCCGGCTGGCTCCTCGCCTCCCACGCCGCGGTCGCGTTCTCCAGCGCCCGCACCCACGCCCAGATGCAGCAGGCGGTCGCCACCCGCCACACGATCGGCGAGGCCATGGGCATCCTCATGGCCAGCCACCACCTGACCGAGGACCAGGCCTTCACCGTGCTGCGGCGCTATTCGCAGGAGAAGAACATCAAACTCCGGGAGGTCGCACGCCGGGTCTGCGAGGAGGGCGGCCTCGCCTGACCGTGCCGGTGCCGATTGGGCCCAGCGGGTGACGGGGGTGTGATCCGGTCGGCCGGAAAAGGAATGATCGTCTCGTGAGCGGTATTCAGAGGCGAACGCCCGTTGCGGCCGACGGCCGGCTGGGTTCGGCCACCGATCATCCGGGGCTCAGTGATCCTGACTACCTGCTGCGGCGCCGGGCGATCGCGGCGCGTGCCCGCGGTCACCGGGTCGGCGATCCGTCACCCCCGGTGGTCTACAGCGAGAGCGAGGAGCGGACCTGGCGGACCGTCCACCGGGCCCTGTGGCAGACGCAGAGCGAGCATGCGTGCCGTGCCGCCCTCGACGCCAGGGAGCAGGCGCCGGTTCCCGCCGGCCACATCCCGCAGCATGCCGAGGTCGGCTCGCACCTGCGGCGGCTGACGGGCTTCGACTTCACCCTCGCCGGGGGCGTGGTCGAGAACAAGCGGTTCCTGGGCGCGATGGCCGACGGCTACTTCCACGCCGTCCAGTTCGTCCGCCATCCGGCCGTACCTCTGTTCACCCCCGAGCCGGACGTCATCCACGACGTCTTCGGTCACGGGATCCACCTGTCCTCGCCGGCCTTCGCCGACATCTACCGTCTGATCGGGCGGGCGGCGCAGCGGGTGGAGCGCGAGGACGTACTCCAGATGATCAGCGACGTGTACTGGTTCACCCTGGAGTACGGCGTCCTCGACGAATCCGGCACACCGAAGGCGTACGGTGCGGCCCTGCTCTCCTCCTACGGCGAACTCCGTCAGCTGCGAACGGCCCGCGTCCGCCCCATGGACCTCGACGTCATGCTGGCCACCCCGTACGACATCCGCGGCTACCAACCCGTCCTCTTCAGTGCCCGCTCCCTGGACGAGGTCACCGAGACCCTGGCCGGATTCCTGGAGAAGCTCGACGACAGCGAGCCGCGCCCGCGACCGGCCCGGGGAGGCACCGGTACAGCCGCCGGCGCAGGAGCCGATCGCGACCGCTAGGGGCTCACCTGCGAGCGTGCCCGCCGCCGGCGTACGTCCAGATGGCGGGCAGCTTCAATGCTCGTCCGCACACCGTGTGGGAGGCTCACCATGTGGTGCGCTGCCTCATCGTCGACAACTGTCCCCACTTCCTGGCCGCCGCCCGCTGTCTGCTGGAGGGCGAGGGCATCAGCGTGGTGTGGGTCGCTTCGACGGGTGCCGAGGCGGCCGAGCGCATCGAGGAGCTACGGCCGGACGTCGTGCTGGTCGACGTCGAACTCGGGGCGGAGAACGGCATCGAAGTCGCCGATCGTCTGCACCGGGACGCCACGGCCGGACCTCCGCGGACCATTCTCATCTCCGCCTGCGCCGAGCAGGACTACGCGCCGCTGGTGGCGGCTTCCTCGGCGGCCGGGTTCCTGTGCAAGAGCCGCTTGTCCGCGGCGGCGATCCGTGACCTGCTCGCCGAGGAGCACGACAGCCCCTCCGGCGGAGGATGACGGCCGGGTGACCGTCGCCGGCAGGGCATTTCGGTCGCGCTCTCCGGCCCAGGGGCTCCCGTGGCGCTGCCGCGGTCAAGGAGCCTGAAGGAAAGTGAGAACGGCTCGCACCCGGCGGTGGTCGTCGTCCGTCTCGGCCAGGCCCAGTTTGCCGAGAATGCTGTGCACATGTTTCTCGACCGTGCCCTCGGTCACCCACAGACGGCGGGCGATACCGACGTTGGAGCGGCCCTCCGCCATCAGGGCCAGTACCTCACGTTCGCGGTCGCTCAGCACGTCGAGGGGATCCTCACGCCGTTGCGCCGAGACCAGTTCCTGGATCAGGGCGGGATCCACGACGGATCCGCCCTTGGCGATGGTCCTGATCGCTTCCAGGAACTCCTCCACGTCACCGACCCGGCTCTTGAGCAGATACCCGACCCCCCGACCGCCCGCCAGCAGCTCCATGGCGTGCTCGACCTCGACGTGCGCGGACAGCACCAGGATGCCGACGCCCGGCAGTTCCTCGCGGATGACCCGGGCCGCCTCGAGGCCCTCGGTCGTGTCGGTCGGCAGCATGCGGATGTCGACCACCACCAGGTCGGGCAGCGTTCGCCTCGCGATCCCCAACAATGCGCCGCCGTCGCCGACCTGCCCCACGACGGAAACCCCGGACCGTTCGAGGAAGCTGGCCAGGCCTTGGCGGAGCAGCACGTCGTCGTCCGCCAGAACCACTCGCAACCACGTCATACCGCCCCTTCCACCATCCTGTGCGGCATGGGCGGCGGCCCCCGGGCCCACGGCGGGGAGGCCTCCCTACGAGCAGGCTCTCACGGGCCTCGGCAACGGTCGACCGCGCCGCCGGCCTGCCGGGGCAGGAGCGGACGGGCCTGCGCGTCCGGTGTCACACTGGGTGGCGTGAAGGTGCTGAGCCGGCACTGGCTGAACGGGCTGCTCACGGGGATCGCGATGGTCGCCGCGGTAACAGCCCTCCTGGACGCCCTCGACCCGTACGTCCTGCACCTGCACCTTCTGGCGCTCTACATGATCCCCGTCATGATCGCGGCCGTGGCGTGGGGGGCCGCACTGGCTGTCGTCACCTCGGCACTCGGCGTCGTGGCGTACGTGTACCTGTTCGCCAGACCGCACGGGTTCCCGATCGCACAGTCGCAGACCGCCGCGGCCCTGGGCGCGTTCCTCCTCACGGCGGCGGTAGTCGGGCACCTGACGGCCCGGTTGCGGCACTCGGCACTGGTGTCGGCGTGTCTGTCGCAGGAGCAGTCCGCGCTGCGCGAGGTCGCCACGCTCATCGCGCGGTCGGCCCGGCCGAGGATCGTGTTCGAAGCCGTCACCCGCGAGGCGGGCCTCCTCACCGGCGCGGACACGGTCCGCGTGGAGCGTCACGAAGCACACGGGGGTCTGAGTCGCGTTGCCGCCTGGCGAGCCGAGGGCATCGAGGGTGACGGGGGCGACCGCGGCGACCGGGGCGACCGGGGCGACGGGGGCTCGAACGCCCGTGGGACTCCCCCGACAGACGGCAGTTCGTCGGCTCAGGCGGCCGGCAACGGTTCGTCGACGCCGGCGGCCGACAGCAGCTCATCGACTTCGGCGGCCGGCAGCTCGTCGGCTCCTGCGGCCGGCAGCGGCTCGTCTGTCGAGTGCCCGATCGTCGTCGCCGGGCAGCCCTGGGGACTGATCGTCGCGACGAAGGGCAGTGACACTCCCTTTCCGGCGAACGCCGAGTCCCAGATCGCCGCGTTCACGGATCTCGTCTGCATCGCCATCGAGAACGCCAAGGCCCATGCGGAACTGACCGCCTCGCGAGCGCGCATCGTCACCGCCGCGGACTACGCGCGGCGCCGCATCGAACGCGACCTGCACGACGGCATCCAGCAACGGCTCGTCTCACTGCTTCTCCTGCTCCGTAACGCGCAGATGGCGGTCCCGCCGGATCTGGGCCGGCTCCACACGGAACTCGACGTGGTCGCCGGCGGACTCACGGACGCCTGCGACGAACTCCGCGAGGTCGCGCGCGGCATCCATCCCGCGATCCTGGCCCAAGGCGGCCTCGTCCCCGCGCTCAAGGCACTCGCCCGTCGCTCGGCCATCCCCGTCGACGTCGAGATGCACGTCCAGGTGGGACTGCCCGAGCGGGTCGAGGTCAGCGCGTACTACGTGATCTCCGAGGCGCTGACGAACGCGGTCAAGCACGCGCAGGCATCGACCGTCACCATCACGGTGGACGCCGACTCGGAACTGTTGCGCGTCCGCGTTCAGGACGACGGCGTCGGCGGCGCCAGCTTCGCCGCCGGCACCGGTCTGGTGGGCCTCAGGGACCGCGTGGAAGCGCTGGACGGCAAGCTGTCCCTCGACAGCCCGCCCACCGCGGGGACCACCCTGTCCGCGGAGCTGCCGTTCGCCCGGACCGACCGTGCCGGTCACGGCTAGGAGGGGGCCGGCTCACAGGCCGGCCCCCTCGGCTACGGGATTACCAATCCCCTCCGTAGTCGTCGTCGTGGTCCCCGCCGCCGTGGTCGTGGCCGCGGTCCCAGCTGCCGTTGTAGCCACCGTCGTCGTAGCCGCCGTGATCGCCGTGGCCACCACCGTGACCGCCGTGGCCACCACCGTGACCGCCGTGGCCACCACCGTGACCGCCGCCGTGACCGCCACCGTGACCGCCGCCGTGACCGCCACCGTGGCCGCCGCCGTGGCCGCCGCCGTGGCCGCCGCCGTGGTCGGTGTAGGTGACCGAGTGACTGATCTGCTGGTCATGGTGGAGGGCATCCATCGACGAGGCCGGCGCGGCGACGGCCGACGCCGCGGCACCACCGAGGGCCAGAGCGCCGCCGGCAACGGCGGCGAGGGTCCAATTGACAAGACGCATGATGAATCTCCTGAGGGGTTCGAACAGAGAGCGCATGAACGACGCGAAGGGGAGAATGGGCCGCCGGACCTGAGACCGGTACGTGCCGCGGACGGCCAGGACACCGGTGAATCATGCTCGGATCCAGAGCCACGAGCGTTCGCTTTGCCCCTTTTTATCGGCTTTCCCTTGGTTCCACGTTGCTCTCGCGGCCCAGGCGAAACAACCAGGCGAACCGGAAGCGCCTCTACCAGCCAGCTGCAATCCCTACCGTGGTCCCATGACCGTGGAGTAACCGAGCTGACCGACGCCCTCACCTGCGGTGACCGTCCACGGTGCCGCACACACGGTGACAGGCCCCCGTCCTGCTACTGTCCCGCCCCGCCTCGGCGGAGAGTCTGCGGACGGCTTCGGGGCCGGTTTGGGACCATGGGTCCTGTGGACAGGGATCCGGCGTACGGCGGGGCCGAGCCGGTGGGCACGCTCGAGGTCGCGCCGACACCCCGGACGGCGGTGGCGTGGCTGCCGCCGCCGCGGCTCTGGCCGGCCATCCAGGACATCCGCTGGGAACACGACCCCCAGGTACGACGCTGGCCGCCCCACGTGAACCTGCTGTTCGGCTTCGTACCGGAGGAGGAGTTCGCACGGGCTCTGCCCCTGCTGGCCACCGCAGCGGCACAGAGCACGGCCTTCACCGCGCGGCTGGCCGGAGTGCACTGTTTCCACCACCGGCACTACGCCACCGTATGGCTCGACCCCGCCGCGGCCGACCCGGCACCGTGGGCCCGGCTCCACCGGGAACTCGGGCTGAGGTTCCCGCTCTGCCACAAGCCCGGCAGACGCTTCACCCCGCACCTCTCCCTCGGCCGCACCCAGCAGCCAAAACCCCTGGCGGCCGAGTGCGCCGTCCGGCTCGACGCCGTGTCGGTGACGGTCGACGAGGTCGTGCTGCTCTCCCGGCGCGGGCAGGGGCCCATGCAGCCGCGCGCCGTGATCGGCCTGGGTACGGGCGGAATCAGCCGGCCACAGCCGAGCTGACACCGGCGCCCATGACCGACTTTTGGTGAGCAGCAATCGACTTTCGGCAGCTGTCCGGCCCGCTCTTGTCTCCCTAGCATCGATCACTGCGAAGCAGATGCGGGCCGGCTCATGACCGAAGCCGGCCGTCACCGGGGGACGGAGAGCGCTACACCATGACCAAGAAGCAGCCGGACAAGAAGAGCGACGGGCAGGCACCCGGGCCGACGGACACGGCGACCGTGCTCGGTCATCCGCGTTCGGACACGACAGTGATTCTGGTGGGCATGCCCCTGCTCGGCACAGCTCTCGGCCTTGTCCTGCCCCTGGTGGCTCGCTGGGCACTCGCGTCGCCCAGATTGCCCCTTCGTGCCGTGGTCGAGATCATCGCCTGGGCGGACGAGCCGTGGAAGGTCGCCGCGTACATGGGTGCAGGCCTCGTGCTGGGCATCGTGTTCGCCTTCGTCGCCCTGTCGGAGTCGCTGAAGGTCACCGTCACCGACGCCCGGCTGGAGATCGAGCGCGCGGACGGGAAGGAGACCATCGCCCGCGAGGATGTGGCGGCGGTCTTCCTGGACGGCACGTCCCTGGTCGTTCTGGACCATGCGTCCCGGCAGCTGGCACGGGGCACTCACCAGGCCCCCGCGGAGCGGCTCGCCGCCGCGTTCCGGGCGCACGGCTACCCGTGGTCGGACAGCGACCCCTACGCCGGCCTGTTCCTGCCCTGGGTCGCGGGCGCGTCCGAGCTGCCGACCGAGGTCGATGCGCTGCTCAAGGCCCGACGGGAGGCGCTGAGGCGGAACTCGGCCGACGATGTCCGGCAACTGACGCGCAGTGTGGAGAACTTGGGATACACCGTCCGGGACCAGGGAACCGGGCAGTTCTGGAGGCCACTCGTCCGGTCCTAGCCGGACCGGTGCCGCCCGGTGAGCCGATTCGCCCCGGGGAGCGTCGCCGTGCTGTCACGGTCACGGTGCACGGATGCCCTGGAGGTCTGCCCGGCGCAGGCCCTCCGGTTCCTCAGCATGCCGTGCCTGCCGTGCATGCCCTCAGGGCTCCACGCCCTCCACGGCGATGAATTCGTGGAAGTCCATGTTGGCGATCTCCAGGTTGCACGCCATCGATCCGACCTCGCGGCAGGGCAGGACGGCGGTCTGCCCCGGGATGTCGTACAGGTCCACGGCGGTCAGCGGCCGTCCGGGCTCGGTGAAGGTCCTGAGGTCGGCGAGCACGACCAGCGTGGTCTCCTCCTCGGGCGGGACCAGTGCCGGGACCTGGCCCGGCAGGAGGCCCTCGAAGGCCCGGTCGTCCACGACCAGCGCCGACAGCGGGTAGTGCTCCACGTCGATCTCGTCCGGGTCCAGGTCCGCACCGACCCAGCCGTCCTCGTCGGTCCCGCCCAGCTCGTCGAGCAGGGCCCGCCAGGCCCCCTCGTCGTCAAAGGAGGTCCTGACCAGCAGGGACGCGGCCGTGGACGGCAGCGCCGGGAAGGACCGGCGCGGCGGATCCGTCGGCGCGGGGAGGGCCGGCCGGCCGCCGTCGCCCTGGTACATGCCGTACCTGTCCATGTCGCACACCAGGTCGTCGAAGGCGAGCGCGCCTCCCAGCACGGCGGCCAGGATCTCGCCGAGCCGGGCCGACGGGACGCGGACGCCGCGCCCGGGTATCGCCACGAGATCCACCAGCAACGGCCCGTCACCGCCGTACACCACGGGAATGTCCGCAATGACGACGACCGGCGGGACGACATCCGACGGCACGACATCCGACGGCACGACATCTGACGGCACGACATCTGACGGCATGACATCTGACGGCGTGACATCGGAGGGCGTGACATCGGAGGGCATGACATCGGAGGTCACGGCATCCGACGGTACGACGACCGGCGGGACGGGGCCGCGGCCGCTGACGAGCGCCGGTACGTTGCCGCCGCGCAGATTGTCCCATTCTCGGCCTTCGACCAGGTGGACCCGCACTCCGCTGCTGTCGAGGACGAGCACGTCGCCGTCCCGGCGGCCCCCGATCTCGTCGAGCAGCCCGCCCCACAGAGCCCTGCCGTCCTCGTAGCACGTACAGACCAACTGCACGCCGCCGGCCACGGACCGGGGAAGCGCGGGAAAGGACATGATTCTCCTCCGGAGGGCAGGACGGGGACCAGACGAGCGCCTACGCCCCGGACCCTGATCGAGCAGCTCCCGGCCCTCGCCGAGTACGCCCGCCCTGCGACCCTGCTCCACCCGTCCGCCGGCACCCCGGGCCCGTACGACAGCTCCGTCGGCGGGCCGCTTCTGTGGCCGTCCGGCGAGCCATGGCCGGAGTGCCGGGCGCCGCATCTGGTGTACAGGTGTGCCCGGATCAACCGCCCAGGACTCAGGCGGACTTGAGCGTGCCGGCGACGGCGCGAGCCGCGCGGACAGCGGCATCTCGCCAACCGCTCGGCCGGTCGGCCGGCCGGTCGGTCACAGGGGCCTGCCCTCGTCAGCGGACGACCTCGAAGACGTTCTTCTGCAGGCCGTTGGCGTACACCTCGTGCTCGACCAGCTTGAGCTTCTGGGTGTCCTTGTCGGTGGCGCTGAACAGACGCTTGCCGGCACCGAGGAGGAGCGGGAAGACGAGGAGGTGGTAGCGGTCGATCAGGCCGGCGTCCGAGAGGCTCTGGTTCAGGGAGGCGCTGCCGTGGACGATGATCGGGCCGCCCTCGGTCTCCTTCAGGGCGGCGACCTCGTCGAGCGAGCGCAGGATGGTGGTCTCGCCCCAGTTCGGCACCAGGTCGTCCTCGGTGAGGGTGGTGGAGACGACGTACTTCGGCATCACCTTGTAGTCGGCGAAGTCCTCCATGTCGGGCCACACGGGGCTGAACGCCTGGTAGCTGGCCCGGCCCAGCAGCATCGCGGTGGCTTCCTTCTGTTCCCGGCCCTTGATCTCGAACGCCTCGGGGAGGAACTCGATGTTCTTGAAGGTCCATCCGGAGTTCCGGTAACCGGGCTCGCCGCCCGGAGCCTCCACGACGCCGTCGAGCGAGATGAAGGCCGTGCTGATCAGGGTACGCATCTAAGGGTTCCTCGGTGTCTCTCGTGTTCGGTGGTGAGCAGTATCGGGCTGCGCACACAGCGACCGAACGCGCCGCTGCGGCACATCATCCGGCATGTCTGACTGCCGATCGCACAGAAAACAATCGGTGGCCGCCCCCCTTTTCGCGAGCGCTTCGGTCGACCCGGCAACTTCGCTCGGTACCCGTGCCCGCTAGAGACCGAGTGTGATCGCAGCGCCGATACCGCCGAGGCCGAGTGCCACGGCGGCCTCGGGCCAGCCGCCGTTGCCCCAGCGGAAGAAGCGGTCGGCGGCCAGCCGGCCCGGACCGATGGCAGCGATGCCCAGGGCGACGACAGCGATGGCCACGTTGTATTCGACGCCTCCGTCGGTGTCCCACAGGCCGTGGGCACCGGTGACCGTGGCCATCGCGTTGATCATAACGCCGATCAGGGCGGCAGCCGCGAGCGGCGTCAGCAGGCCGAGAGCCAGGCCGAGGCCGCCGAGCAGCTCGGACAGACCGCCGATCACCGCGAAGACCTTTCCCGGGTGGTAGCCGAGAGCGTCGAAGCCCTTGCCGGTCGCCGTCAGGCCTTGGCCTCCGAAGAGCCCGAAGACTTTCTGAGCCCCGTGCGCGGCCATGAGCAGGCCGAAGGTCAGCCGGATGAGCAACAGGCCCCAGTCGGCGGCGGTCGCCGACGCCCCCGAGGCGGAGGGATGTGGTGCCGGTTCCGCGGAATCGGCAGGACGGTTCAGGATGCGCTTGATCACCATGGCAGTGCTCCGGTCGGAACGCCAGAACGGGCGTCTCCCCCAGCTCGGGCGGATGCCGAGCAACCGGTCACGGGCGGGCCCCGCACAGCGTTCGCGGAGCCGCCCCCGGACGATCCTTCCGCTGCGGGCCGTGTCGTGCATCCGGGCGGTGGCCCGTGAGCCACGACGGAGGCTCTTGATCCTCGTCAGCCGGCGCCACGCCCGAAGGTCCCGGGCACTGAGCGCGGCCGGCCCGCCTATGACCGTGAGGGCCTCCAGGGCGCCCGAGCGGATCCCCGGCCCGTCGGCCGGCTCCTGGCGTACGCGCCGCAGGGCGGGCACGGCCTCGGCACCGATCGACTCGAACACCGAGGAAGGTGGGCTGCGGCCCGGACTTCCACCCTGGGGAGATCCGGGTACGGAGTCCTCATCCGGTGCCCCGGCCGCGGTGCAGGCGGGAAGGCGCACCTGCCGACTGGGCTCCTTCCTCGCCGAGCGAAATGGTGTCGTCGTCCGACAGTTCTACGACGTACACATGGCCTTTTTCGCAGTTCAGCAGGGAGGCGGCGCGGTCGGTGGGGTGGCTCGTGACCGCTTCGAGGGTGACGTGGCCGCCGCGCACGCCACGCAGTTGCAGGGCTTCGGTACAGCCCACCTCGCGCCGCGTACCGGCCTCCGTGACGTTGCTGACCTGCTTGCCGGCGAGTTCTCCGACGGCGGCGGTGTGCAGGGTCAGGGTGACCTTGAACGACGTGGTGCGGGGCGCGAGTCGTCCATCGGCCCGAGGGTTGCCCGGTCCGGTGCCCGTCCAGACGCCCGTCCACTTCTCCGGAAGGGTCGGCACGTTCGCGGAGGCGGAGGCCGACGGGTGTCCGCCGCCCTTGGTGTCCGTACCCGTGCGGTCGTCGCGTCCGTTGAACGGCTGCAACAACGCGACCAGGGACACGGCAACTGCTGCCGCAGCCGCGGCGGCGATCCACCGGGTGCGCGAGGCGCGTGTCGTCGGCTGACCGGTGCCGTTCGTCCGGGGCAGTACGCCCGCGGGGTCGGCCGCCCTCGGGCCGAGAGACGGCGGGGGGCCGAAGGCGCCGACGGGGTGGGGGCCGGCCGGTAGTGGGGGAACCGTTTCGGCGACGGGGTGCGGGCTGGTGGTCCGGGTGGGCGGTGGCGGAACCGTCGGCACGGTGCGTGCCGCGACCAGACGCGAGACTTCTGCCTCGCGGGCGGCGAGTTCGTCGCCGAGGCCGGGCGGCAGGGACTGTTTCCAGGCCGAGCCGGATGGACGGGGCAGCAGCTCGGTCAGTTCCCTGCCGGTGGGTCGCTGCTCGGGCTGCTTGGCCAGGCAGCGCATCACGGCGGGCAGCAACTCCGGTGGCAGTGCCTCGACGTCGGCCTGCTCGTGGACGATGCGGTACAGCAGCGAGGCGGCCGACACTTCTTCCCCCGGGTGCTGGAACGGACTGCGTCCGGTCGCTGCGAAGACGAGGACGCAGCCGAGCGAGAAGACGTCGCCGGCCTCGGTCACGATGCCCCGGGAGACCTGCTCCGGGGCGAGGTAGCCCGGGGAGCCGATGACGCCGCCGCTGTGCGTGTGCCGTGAGTCGTCGGCTGCCCGGGCGATGCCGAAATCGATCAGCATGGGCCGCTCGCGGGCCAGGAGGATGTTGGACGGCTTGACGTCCCGGTGCGCCAGCGAGCAGTCGTGCACGGCCGCGAGAGCGGCAGCCAGTTCACCGGCCAGCGCACGCACGGTGAGCGGCGGAAGCGGGCCGTGCGCCAGGACCCAGTCGGCCAGCGACGGCGCGGGGACGTACTCGGTCGCGAGCCACTGGGGGCGGTGACCGGGCGGACTGTAGTCGATGACGGAGACGGTGAACGGCGAGCGGACAAGGTCGCTGTTGCGTACTTCCCGGGCGAACCGTGCCTCGAAGTCGGGTGCCTCGGCCAGATCCGGGCGGACGGATTTCAGCGCGAGGGGCCGGCCGGACGTCGTACGGGACAGATAGACCTGGCCCATACCTCCGGCACCGAGGCGTGCCAAGATCGGGTATCCCCCGACAGCAGCGGGATCCGTTGCCTCCACCGGCTTCATGTGTCCCTCCCCCAGGCTTCCCGTCCTCACCCGCACGGCGACGGCACTGCGCGGATCTTGCGGGCGGCCAGCAGGATACGCGGGCGGTGTCCGGGCGCGGCGAGTTCAGGGACATGACATTCGCGGTGGGGCGGGCGAGCCGATGGAACACGGGCCGGACGAGCCGATGACTGCCCACGGTGGAATGTGGGGGCGTGTGCGTCCTCGATGCCGCTGGGCCGGCGCGCCGCACGCGGCACCGGGCCTGGCGGGGGCCGGGCGTCGCACGCGCGGCACCGGGCCTGACGGGGCCGGCGGTCAGAGGCCGGCGAGCAGGCCGTCGAGCGGGGCGGGTGTGCGGCCGGGGTCGAGGGCCTCGACGAGGACACGGCCGTAGTGGATCTTGCGCCCCTTCTTCGTGCCGAGGAAGCGCCGCAGCTGCTGTTGTGAGGTGCGGCCCTGCTGCGCGGGCTGGCGCAGGAAGGTCTGCAGGGCGCGCAGGTCGCCTTCCGCCCCGACCAGCTCCTGCACCCGTGTCACGCCGACCGCGCGGATCAGCTCGTCCTCCAGATCGGCCGCGCAGACGAAGATCCCTTGGTGTGCCGCGCCGGCGGACCCTTCTCGTGCCGCACCGGCGCGCTCCCAGCCGCGGGCGTAGTAGGGATGCTCCGCCTCGTCGCAGAGCCCCGTGAGGCGCAGGCCCAGGCCGGGTGGCCCAAGGAGGCCGGCGAAGCGTCCGGCGTTCATCGCACCGCCCATCGGCAGCACGCAGACTCCTTCGGCCGCCAGGTTCCGGCCGTGGCCGGCGGCCAGCGCGTTGACCGCTGCGGCGTCGCTCGGCCCTTCGAGGAGGACGACGGTCCGGACGGACAGCCGCTCGGCCAGCTCGCGGGCGGAGTCGCCCGGGGCACCGGCCGCCCACGCGGTGACCGCCTCCCGGAACGCCCCCATGTCCGTCACGAGGCGAGTCTCCGCCCTCGCCGGCCACCGCGCCAGGGAATTTCCGCCGGCTCGGGGTTCGTAGCCGTCGCGGAGCGCCGTGCCCTGCGTCCGCCACAGTCGGATCGTCCTGTCAAGTCCCGAGTATCCGGAGCGTGACGCCCCTGTGGGGTCTCGGGCCCACTTGAGGTGTTCCACCACCCGCCCCGACCGCTTGGGGCAGGGACAACATCCCTCGACAGCAGCAGGAAGCACCCATGAATCTCCACGGCCACCTCCACCATGCAGCCCCCGGGTCCAAGTGGCAGCACCGCCGTATAGCCCTGGTCGCCGCCTCGACCGCGCTGCTCTGTGGCGGTGCCGTCCTCCCCGCAGCCGCCGCGCTGCCGGCTCCGGGCCAGGCCGCGGCAGCACCCGCCCTTGCCGCCTCGTCCGGCAACGAGGGGCCACCCCTACCCGCCTCACTCACCGCACAGCGACTGGACTGGCACGGTTGTCCGGCTCCCACCTCGCTGCAGGCTCCGGCCGGGAGTGCGCCGGGAGCGCTGCCGGACGGCACGCCCTGGGAGTGCGCCACCCTCACGGTGCCGCTCGACTACTCACACCCGGACGGCGAAACCATCGACCTGGCGCTGATCCGCGCGCAGGCCCGCCCGCAGGACGGCAAGGAGCGCATCGGCTCCCTCGTGTTCAACTTCGGCGGTCCCGGTGCGTCCGGCGTAGCCCTTCTGCCCGCGGCCTCGGCGGACTACGCGGCTCTGCACGGCCAGTACGACCTGGTGAGCTTCGACCCGCGCGGCGTCGGCGACAGCGCGCCCGTGCGCTGTCTGAGCGACGAGGACGCCGAAGCCCTCGCCCAGCTCGGCAGCACGCCGGAAACCGCCAAGGAGCAGCAGGAACTCGTCGCGCTCTCGGAGAAGTACCTGCCGGCCTGCGAACAGAATTCCGGCGAGGTCCTTCCGTACGTCGGCACGTCCAACGCGGCCCGCGACATGGACCTGATGCGGCAGGTCCTCGGCGAGGAGAAGCTCAACTACTTCGGCGTCTCCTACGGCACCGAACTCGGGGGCGTGTACGCCCACCTGTTCCCCGAGCGCGTGGGCCGGACGGTGTACGACGCCGTCGTCGACCCCACCCAGGACGACGCCCGGTCACTGCTCGACCAGGCCAAGGGCTTCCAGCTCGCACTGGACAACTACCTGAAGGCCTGTGCGGCGCAGCCGGACTGCCCTACCGGTGACAGCGTCGAAAAGGGACGCAAGAAGATCGTCGCGCTGCTGAAACGGCTCGCCGAACAGCCGCTGCCCACCGGCGACGGCCGCAAGCTCACCGCCGAACTGGCGGAGACGGGCATCGGCGCGGCGCTGTACTCCGAGGAGGCATGGCCCATCCTGACCCAGGCCCTCCAGGAGGCCGAGCAGCAGAAGACGGGGAACATCCTGCTCCAGCTCGCCGACGCGTACCTCGAGCGCGACCCCAGCGGCCACTACACCAACATGTCCGACGCCTTCCAGGCGATCCACTGCGCCGACAGCTCCGTGCGCTACACGGAGGCGGACGTGGAGGCGATGCTGCCCGACTTCCGCGCCGCTTCCCCCGTCTTCGGCGAGAGCATGGCCATGGGCCTCATGTCCTGCACCGGCTGGCCGGTCGATGGCGAGTCCGCAACGCCCGACGTCTCCGCCGAGGGAGCCGGACAGATCCTCCTCGTCGGCAACACCGGAGACCCGGCCACCCCGTACGCCGGCACCAGGCGGATGGCCGAGGAACTCGGCGAAGGCGTCGCGGTGGAACTCACCAACAAGGGCGAAGGGCACGGAACGTACGGCATCAGCGACTGTGTCACGAACACTGTGAACGCCTATCTCCTCGACGGTACGGTGCCGGACGACGGCACGGTCTGCGAGTGACGTGGGCACGGCCGCGCTGCTCGACAGCGCCGGCGGCTACTCGACCGGGTCACCTCTCCGAGGGCCCGGCCGAGGGCTGTCGCAGGGCGTCCACTCTCCGACGGCCCGGCCGAGGGCTGTCACAGGGCCACGCTCCGAGGGGTGTCGCAGGGCGTCCACCGCCGCTGCCCGGGGCGGCACCGGCCTGCCCGTTTCAACGCCCATTTATGCTGGAGCCGTGACACGGGCAAACGGGCAGGGGCCGGCACTGCGGGCGGACGCCGCGCGGAACCGCGCCCGGGTGTTGCAGGTCGCCCGCGAGCAACTGGCCGCCGGTGACGACTCGCTCCAGCTGAACACCATCGCCAGGCTGGCCGGCGTGGGCGTGGGCACCGTGTACCGGCACTTCCCCAGTCGGCACGCGCTGCGGGAGGCGCTCTCCGCCGAGCGGTTCCAGGAGCTGGTCGACGAGGCACAGGCCGCGGCCGCCGACGAGGATGCCCTTTCGGGGCTCCACCGCCTGCTGCGTTTCGCGCTCACCCACGCGTTGGACGACACCGGGTTCGCGGCCGTGCTCGAGTCCGCCAGCGACACCGACGCGCAGACGGCGGAGCTGAAGGCCGAACTGGACGGGAACGTGGCGCACCTGCTCGACCGCGCTCGGCGGAGCGGCGTCATCCGGCGCGATGTCGAGGCCGACGACCTGCGCCGACTGGTCTGCGGCATCGAGCACGCCGTGCGTTCCGGCGCCGGCGACCCTATGCGTACCGAGGTCTACCTCGGCATCCTCCTCGAAGGCCTGCGTCCCCCGCGCTGACGGCAGGTCGGCAGTGCGGGCGACGGACGCCCGTACCGCACTCGTCCCACCTTCACCGAACCGGACAGCCAACCGGATGGCTATCCGGTTGTGTTAGCGTACCCGCATCAAAGCGGATAGCTATCCGTTTTTCGCCGGGATGCGGAGGGCAGACGTCATGGAACAGCGGGCAGTGGTGACAGCGGGGACCGGGGGAATCGGCCTGGAGACGGCGGTGGGGCTGGCGGCGCGCGGGTTCGCCGTCACCGTGGTCGGTCGCGACGCCGAGCGCGGCGCCCGCGCGGTCGAGCGGATCACCGAGGTCGCGACCGCGGGCACGCCTCGGTTCCTGGCAGCCGACCTCGCATCGCTCGGCGACGTCCGAGCACTCGCCGCCCTGCTGGCGGACGAGGAGCCGCCGAACGTCCTGGTCAACAACGTGGGCGCGATGTTCCCGGACCGGCAGCAGACGGTCGACGGGATCGAGGCGACCTTCGCTGTGAACCACCTCTCGTCGTACCTGCTCACAGAGCTGCTCGTCGACCGGCTCCGGGACGGCGCCCCGAGCCGGATCGTGAACGTCACCTCGGGGGCGGTCCGGGTCGCCAGGCGCACCTTCGACGCCGTCGAACCCCCGGGCGGCTACTACGGCTTCCACTGGTACGGCCGGGCCAAGCTCGCCAGTCTCGCCTACACCCTGGACCTGGCGGAGCGTCTCCGGGGCAGCGGCATCTCCGTCTTCGCGGCCGACCCGGGCGGCGCCGCGACCGACATGACCAACGGCACCATGCGCTCACCGAAGATCGTCTCCCCGGCACTGCGGCTGTTGTGGCCACTGGTCCGGCGGACCTTCGAACGCTCCACCGCAGGACCGGCATCCGTGGCCGCGCGGTCGTCCGTCGTCGCCGCCGCCGACGCCTCGCTGGACGGGCGGACCGGCCTCCTCATCGGCCCCGAGGCCCGGCCCGTACCCGCCTACCGTGGCAGCACCGACGCCCGGACGGTCGCCGACGTACTCCGGCTCAGCCGGCAGCTGGCACCTCTGCCGGACGGGCGCGGTTCGTTGTGAGGCATGCATCCGCCCTGCAGAAGTCCGGCGCCCGCGGGGCGGGTTGCACGTGGTGCGCGTTGCATGCCGGGCGGGTTACATGCGGTGCGGCTCGCATGCGGTGTGGGCTGCATGCGGTGCGGCTCGCATCCGGTGTGGGCTGCATGCCGGGCAGTTTGTATGCGATGCGGCGGGCTCGCCCCGAGCAACCAGGGCTCGGGTCGCGCCCACCTGCCCCAGAGGTGCACGATATTCACAGGGGACACTCTCGGCACCGCGGGCCCACCCGGGCCGCCGGCGGCACGAGGAGGTCAGCATGGCTCGCGCCCGTGCCCGTACCGCTGCCGCGACGCGGATGCCGGACACGCTCAAGCCGGGCGGTATCGAGCCGGGGAACCATCCCTGGAAGATCCGTCTTGTCGAGCATCCGAAGCGTTTCGACTCACCGTCCTTCAAGGCCGCGAAACGGACGGCGCACAAGATCCTCGACGCGATGGACGACGACGACCTGCCGTACGGGCCGCGGCCCGCCGGGTCAGAGCACTGGGAGATGCACCACGGCGGCAGCCTGTGGGTGAAGACCAAGCGCGGCTGGCGGATGTACCGGGCGCGCGTGGGCATCGAGTGGAGCATGCAGTTCTGCGCCGCGCCGCCGTACATCGACCGGCTGCGGCAGGACGCGGCCGAACTCGTCGCCGGCTTCCCGTCGACCCTGCCCGCCCTGGCGGAACTCGGCTACGAGGAGGCCGAGGAACTGCTGCGCACGCCGATCAAGGACGCCGACGGCGTCGAGGCGTGGACCGACTCGCTGTTCAACGCCTGTGTGCCGATGAGCCGCGGCCACCATCAGGGGATCCTGCCGAAGGTTCCCGGTGAGCACCACTACCCCTGGCCGGTGAAGGGCGCGGACTTCTTCCGGTTCGACGACTTCCAGCTGTGGGTGACCCTGCCCGACGGCACGCATGGGGCCGTGACGCCGGTGGACCGGCGGGGATCCGGTGACGGGCACGTACGTCTGGTGCACACCTCCGAGGGCAGTCGGGCGGCGGACACGCTGGCCGAGGCACAGGACCTCGGGCTGATGGCGGTCATGCCGCCGAACAGCTCGGCCGCGCTGCAGGCGTTCGCCGGGCAGATCGAGCCAGGGCGGCGCTCCGCGTCCGGGCCGTTGGCCACGCGCCTGGCCCGAGGGAACGGCGGGAGGCCCCGGGCCCGTTGAGAGAGGGCACGTACGGGTCTGTGCACGGTGCCGAGCACGCCCCCGGCCGGATCAGGTGGACCTTTGGGACGAGAACGGCGTCGTGAATCCGCCGGACGAGACCGGCCTCGGTGATGGCGGCGGCATCGCCGAGGTGAGCGCCGCATGTCCGTGGTGAGCGCGGCATGCCCGCGGTGAGCGCGGCATGCCCGCGGTGAGCGCGGCACGGGTTGGGCGGTCAGTTCGGGTTGTCTCCGTGCGTGAGGGTCTCCCAGGCGACGAAGAGGTTGTTGCTGCCCGCCGGGCGGTTGCGTTCCGTCAGTGCCTGGGTGTTGGTCATGGCGGTGCCCAGGCGGTTGTGCAGGGCGTTGTAGCCGACCTCGGTGACCGGTCCGAGGCCCCGCTTGACCGACCCTCCGCACAGCCAGCCGGGGACGGCGGTGCCCAGTTCGTACCTGGACTGGAAGCCGAGGGCCTGCCGCAGTCGCTCGCCGACGTCGGTGCCGTACAGGTCCTGTCCCTGGATCCGGCTGGTCTCCGCGGCGTGCGAGATGGCGGAGATGCCGTATCCGGTGTGGGTGAAGTCGCGGCAGGTCTCCTGGGTGAGTCCGGTGACGAAGGTGGGCTGGCCCTGCCAGTACGAGACGATCTTGTCGCGGGTGTTCAGGTTCTGGCTCGGTACGGTCTTCGGCAGGTCCCCGTCGGAGGCGAGGTACACGTAGGCGGCCGTGCGGGTGCGGAACTTGGCCATCGCCTTGTCGTACGACGCCTTGTCCTCGAGGAAGACCGAGATGCCGACCGCCGCCTCCATCATCGACAGCTCCCAGTTGCCGTTGGAGTGGGAACCGTTGATGATCTCGGGCAGGTAGACGTTGCGGAGCATGGTCGCCAACCGGCCGGAGTTGGCCCATGTCCCGGTGTAGGTGTACTTGATGATCTCGGCGGCCTTCGGCCACGAGGAGCCCGCCCAGCCCGTCTGCAGCGGCGCGTTGCCGTTGGTGTGGTCCTGCAGCACGGCGGACCAGGTGGTTTGCGTTTTACCTGCATCTGATCCGCCCTCGTACATGAACGCCATACGGCTTGTTGAACGCCCGAGTTGACGGAGACCATAGGTACGGACCAGGTAGGCGTCAAGTAGGCCGCTGACGCTGAGGTCGCGTCAACTCGCTTGCAGCACAAGCGTTTTCAGCACTTCCGCGTACGGTGCTCGGTGGTGGAGACTCCGCCCAGCCGGGCGGTGCCGACGACCGGCCGCTCCGCTCCCCCTCCTCCGACCCTCAAGGGCTGCCCTCATGCCGATGCCACCAGCCGCACTGCGGATTGCCGTCACCGCCGCGGGATTCCTGCTCACGGCCACCATGTCCACCGCGGCCCTCGCCGCCGCACCGCCGCGTGCCGCCCGGGCCGGATCCGCCGGATCCGCCGCCGGCACGACGGACCCGGCCGGCTGGACCGCGCCGCTGTCGACCCAGGGCCGCTACATCGTCGACGCCCACGGCGACCGGTTCCGGCTCAAGGGCGCCAACTGGGACGGGGCGCAGGGATCGTGGACCGGCAGCGGCAGTGCCGCGGACCCCGCCAACCACCACGCCGGACAGGACTCGCACGGCATTCCCCTCGGTCTGGACCGAGCGCCGCTGTCCCAGCTCCTGGCCGACTTCGGCCGGCTGGGCATCAACACCGTCCGGCTGCCGTTCTCCAACGAGATGATCCACAGCACGACCCCGGTACCGGACAGCGCCGTGACGGCCAACCCGGAACTCCGCGGCAAGACGCCTCTGCAGATCTACGACGCCGTGGTCGACGTGCTCAGCCGCAGCGGTTTCGCCGTCGTCCTCAACAACCACACCAACACGTCCCGGTGGTGCTGCGGCATCGACGGCAACGAGCGGTGGAACAGCAGGCAGTCCACCGCCCGCTGGGCGGACGACTGGGTGTTCATGGCCCGCCGCTACGCCTCGGTCCCCCGCGTGGTCGGCGCCGACCTGTACAACGAGGTACGGCGTGACCTCATGGACGACCCCAACTGGGGCCTCGGAGACGGTCACGACTGGTACAGCGCGGCGCAGTCGGCCGCCGACCGCATCCTCACCGAGGGCAACCCGCGGCTCCTGATCGTGATCGAGGGCATCAACTGGACCGGGATACCCGTGGACGGACTCCCGCACGGCCGGCCGGTCCTCACACCCGCCCGTACGCTCTCCCACACCCTCGTGGACGCCCACAAGCTGGTCTACTCCGCCCACTTCTACGGTTACACCGGCCCTCGCCACAGCGGTGCCACGGGCGTGGGCGAGACCCATGACGCCCGCTACCAGGACCTGTCCCGCGCGGAGCTGGCCGCCGCCCTGGACGACGAGGCGTTCTTCGTGGAGGAGAGCGGCCGGCACTACACCGCGCCCGTCTGGGTCAGTGAATTCGGCATCGGGTCGGGCGAGACGAACGCGGCGGCCCGTACCTGGTTCGGCGACGCCACCGACTACTTCGCCGACCATGACGCGGACTTCGCGTTCTGGCCGCTGGTCGGCTTCGAGGGCCACGACGACTGGGCGCTGCTGCGCTACGACGGCGCGGGACACCGCTCCGGCATCCTCGACGGCGGCGACTGGCGCAGTACGGCCTGGCAGCATCTGATGACGGCGCCGGGCAGGACCGGCCCGGTGGCGTCCGCTCCGGTATGGCGCATGCTCAGCACCGATCACGGTGACGCGGTGGCGTCGCTGCGGGTCCGGGCCACCGGAGACTGGGACCCTGGAGCGTACAAGGCCGCCTGCCCCGACGGTTCGAGACTGGCCGGCCTCAGCCACACCGGAGGGCGTGGTCTGTGCACCGACACCGGTACCGGGGATCTGCGCGCCACCGCCGCCCGTCAGACGGTCGTCACCGACGAGCGCTCCGTACCGGCCGGCGGCGACTGGGCGTCCGGCTACACCAAGTACCAGTGTCCCGCAGGCGAGTTCCTCATCGGCTACAGCATGCGCGGCGCACGCGTGTCGGCCGCGCTGTGCGTCCCCGCGCGGGCCGCCCTGGCGGGCAGCGGGCGCACGGTGTGGTTCGACCGGTCCGACAACCGGCCCTCCGACGCGGCCGGCGGGGACTTCGCGTACGGCGACTACAAGGGCCAGTGCGCGGCGACCGAGTACGCCGCCGGCATCGCCTTCACCACCCGCGTGGGCAGCCGCCCCGGCCCCGCGGCCCTCCTGTGCCGCACCCTGCCCTGAGGGACCGGGCAGGGACCCGGGCTTCCCGGACGGGCGCAGTCACGTCCGGCCGGGGCCCGGGTCAGCGCGGTGCCGGCCACGTCGAGAGTGTTGCCGAAGGCGCCGAGAGACCTTGCTGCTGTGATTCGCTTCAGATCAGCGAGTGCGCAGGCGTCAGCCGGGCAGCGTGCGCGTTGTCCGAAGAGGTGACAGGACGCTCGGCAGGACGCTCAGTGTCATGCCGGCCGCTCCGATCCACAGAGTGCCTGTCGCTCCGAAGGCCGAGCCCGAGGCTCCGCCCAGGAGCCCGCCCAGAGGAATGCCACCCCAGGACACGAATCGAGTCGTCGCACTCATCCGGCCGAGGAGCCGGTCCGGTGTCAGGGCCTGCTGGAAGCTCGACTGAGCCACGACGCGGACGACGCCGCCCAGCGAAAGACACGCGAGCCCGATCGCCGCCACGTACAGGCTCCAACCGGGCCGGGCCGACGGCATCAGGACGGTCAGCGGACAGGTGACCAGTGACGCGAGCCAGATGACCCGGCCGTGCCCGACCAGCTTCGCGAGCGTGGTTGCCAACAACGCGCCCAGCAAGGCGCCGCAACCCATCACCGACAGGACGAGGCCGATACCGAAGGGCTGGACACCCAGCTCACGCTTGAGAAAGATCAGCAACATCGTCTGGTACATGACCAGGAACAGGTTGAATATCGCGTCCCCGAGCACAATCCCGCGCAGGGCGGGCCGGGAAAGGACGAACTCCAGGCCTTCCTTGATCTCTCGGCCCAATCGAGGGCGTGTACTCGGCTCCGGTTTTTCCTCGCGCTTTCGAATGGTGATCGCGAGCAGCCCCGACACGGCCATCCCGGCCGAGCTCGCGAAGAGCGTCGCAGGGGCTCCCACCAGCCCGATCAGCGGCCCCGCCAGCGTGGGCCCGCTGATGCTGGTCACCGACCGTACGGCCGACAGTTTCGCGTTTCCTTCCAGGAGACGGCCGCGGCCCACCAGGTGCGGGAGGCAGCTGACGTACGCAACGTCGAAGAAGACGGTCAGCAATCCGTGCACCAGGGCAACCGTGTACAGCCACCAGACAGTGAGAAGGTGTGCCCACCATGCCACCGGTATCGTCATGAGGATCAGCGCCCGGACGAGGTCGGCACCGATCATCACCGATCGTTTCCGCATACGATCGACCCAGGCACCTGCCGGCAGACCGACCAGGAGTGAGCCTGCCGTGGTCATCGAGGCCAGCAGGCCGATCTGGAACTCGTCCGCGTCCAAGGCAGCTATGGCCACCAGGGGGAGGGCGAGAAAGAGGATCCGGTCGCCCAGCTGACCGACCGCGGTCGCGGCGAACAGCCGCGCGAAATCGGGATCGCGTAAGAGACCGAGCCGGGAGGGTATGGACATGAGTTTCCTACTGTCGGCAGTGAAATGTCGTGTGAACCTCTTCGACGGCTACGGACGGCCGACGCCGAACTCGTAGACCACCTCGCGGCGCGCGTCCGGGATCACCATGTCGGCCGTTTCCACCGGACGTCCGTCCGTGTCGTAGATGGTCCGCTCGATCTGCAGCACGAGGTCCCCCACGCTGATCCCGAGGAGGTTCGCCTGCGCCTGGGTGGCACGAGCCGGGCGCGGCACCTCGGTCACGGTCGAGACGACCACGCCGATGGAGCGCATGCGCTCGACCACGCCTTTTCCGGCCAGGGGACCCTTTTCGGGCAGCACGATCGGCGTCCCGTCGGTGAGGGCCATCGGCTCCCAGGATTCGGAGAGCTGGACGGGCTGTCCGTCGGCGAGGAACTCGTAGTGCGTGGTGACGCAGAGGTCTCCGGGGCTGATGGCGAGCCGCCCGGCGATCGCCTCGGGGGCGGGGACGCGCACCTGGCTGTGTGAATCCCAGGCCTGGGCGGCGCCCTGCTCCTTCCCGACTGCGCCGGGGGGAGTCGCCCGGCGTTCGCGGTGTCGCGAACGGACCAGCCGGAGGCGCTCGCGCGGCAGCCGGACGTAGGTGCCCGAGCCGGCGCGTCCTTCGAGGAGACCGTCGATGATCAGACGGTCCATGGCCCGCTGCACGACGTTGCGCCCGACCCCGTACTCCTCGGCGAGCCGTGCCCGCGACGGCAGGCGCTCGCCGATCTCCCATTCGCCTCCGAGGACCCGGGCGCGCAGCACATCGGCCACCGCGAGGTACGGCGCCTCTCGGGGCATGGGTGATCCTCCGGCTGTCGTCGTTCCGCTGCGCCGGCGGGTTGCCTGGCGCGTTGGAAAGCTACTGCACCGGAGAAAATCTGCTGGAGTAGAAATACGTTCGGCGCGGGTTCGCCGTGACGTTCGCTGCCGACTCAGGGGCGGTACGCGGCTCGGCGCGCGGTCGCCATCGCCCGGCGTGGCCCCACGGTGGGCTTTGCGTCGCCGGGCCGGGGGGTGGTCACCGGTCTTGCGGGCCGCTGATGGGGCGGGTCCAAGCGGAGCGGGTGGCGCCGAAGCCCGTCTCGTGGTCCCAGATGTGGGTGCAGGAGGGGCACTGCAGGTGCAGGAGGCTACCGGTGTTGGAGAGGAGGTAGCGCCAGTGGTCCGAGCACCTGCGGCGTTGCCCGCAGGTGGCGCAGCCCAGGTGATCCTCGCAGTTCGGACACGTCACCCAGGCTCGGCGCCCGATGTCCGCCTGCGGATCAAGCGGAAGCACTGCCGCCCCCGCGCTGCGGGAGGACACCGGCCGAGACAAGCATGTCGTACAGCCGCTGCTGCTCCTCGTCGAGGCCGGAGTACAGCATGTCGTACGCCTCCTCCTCGCCGCGCATCATCGCGACGGGGTCCCAGCCGGCGCCGAGTGCGTCCATGACGTGGGCCCGCCGGGTCATCTCATGGGCGGTGAGATCGACGGCGAAGTCGACCGGCTCGGTGGGGACGGCGGCGGCATCTTGGGCGGACATATCACCGAACCTAGATACACCTTTCGGCCACGACAAGAGCACGTGGGGCACATCACAGCAGGTCGGGCGGTTTCGGACGCACGGACCGGACGCCTGCCCCGGAGCAGGCCGGATGCGCCGGCGACCGGCCTCCCACTCGGCACGGACCGCGGCTCCGGGCTCCGCATCCCGCCGCGCCCGCCCTGGGACGGCGACAGAAACCAGCCACTGACGCAGCCCGCGCGCGCAACCCGGCACCGCCCCGCCGGGAACCGGCCGCTCAGGCCGCCCGTACCTCGAAGCCGCCCCGCCCGTCGAACCGCACCTCGTGGACCGCGTCGAACCCGTTCGCGGCCGACGGTCTGCGCAGCCGGTTCAGTGTGGCGAGGACGCCGATGTCCGGCACCCGGGCGCGGCCCTCTCGTGTGGCGTTCCGCCGGAGGGAGCCGGTCACGTCCGGCGGGAACCAGTAGGCCGTCGCCGTCGCCCCGCGGGTGTGGGCCAGCTCCACCAGTGGGCGCCACTCCTCGGGCGAGGGATTCGTGTTGTCCACGGCCACGGCACGCCCGGCCGACAGGTGCTCCGCCAGCAACGCCATCTGGCGACGCTGCTTGTTGCGGGCGCTGCGCGGGAACAGGTCCTTGCCGACCAGCTCGTACCGGTCGGCCAGGCACTGTGCGTAGAACGTGGACTTTCCTGATGCCTGCAGCCCCACCAGGACGGCCAGGTCCGCTTCCGTCGCCATACCCGCCACGATGACACGCCACCGGCGGCCCGGCGAAGAGGCCGGTCGGGGGGCGCCGCTCGGCGGATGTGCGCGGCCGGGTGCCCGCATGCCGCCGACTGCGGCATTCCTCCGCCGGCCCGGCCGCCGCCGGCCGCGCTCAGCGTGTCCGCACCGCGGCGGCCTCACCCGAACTCGCCTTTGCGGCAGCCGCCTTCGGCCGCGAGACGTTGGCCACGAGAAGGACGACGAGTCCGCAGGCTGCGACGAGGAACCAGCCGGGCCGGGAGGCATGGGCGAGTGCGGCGGGGCTGGTTCCGGCGACCAGGCCGCCTGCCAGGGCGATGCCGAGGGCGGAGCCGACCTGTCGCGCGGTGGAAGTGATCGCGCCCGCCACGCCGGCCCGGGCGGGCGGCAGGCCGCTGACCGCGGTGTTGGTGATCGGCGCGTTGGCGAAGCCGAAGCCGATGCCGATGAGCAGGTAGGCGGACAGAAGCAGGTGGACGCTGGTGTGCCGGTCCAGGCCGACCAGGCACAGTCCGCCGGCGGTGAGGAAGCCGCCCGCCAGGGACAGCGGAAGCCGTGGGCCGGTACGGCCGACCAGGCGGCCGGACCACGGTGCGCAGACGGTTGCTCCGAGCGCCATCGGAAGGGTCGCCGTCCCTGCGGCAAGCGGTGTGAATCCGCGGGTGTGCTGCAGGTAGAGGGTGTTGAGGAGCAGCGTCGCGTTGAGGGCGACGAACACCGCCACGGCGCCGAGGACCGCTCCGCTGAATGCGGGGCCGCGGAAGAGCCGCGGATCCATCAGCGGCTCTTCCCGGCGCAACTCCACCCGCACGAAGCCCGCCGTGGCCGCGGCGGCGACGCCGTAGGCGGCCAACGCCGTCGGCGAAGTCCAGCCGATGCGGGGCCCTTCGATGAGGACGCCGACCCAGACGCCGATCACCACGGTCAGCAGGATCTGGCCGGGCATGTCGGGCCGGCGCGCCTTCGGTGCCCGGGACTCGGGCACGAACACGGCACTGAGCAGCAGTGCGGCCACGATGACCGGGGCGTTGATCCAGAACAGCGACCGCCAGCCGAGCCCCGCGACGAGCGCGCCGCCGGTGACCGGTCCCGCGGCCATGCTGAGGCCGAACACGGAGGCCCAGATGCCGATCGCCTGCGCCCGTTCCTTCGGGTCGGGCATCGCGTTCACCACGATCGCGAGGGCCACGGGACTGAGCATGGAGGCGCCGACGCCCTGCGCCGCGCGGGCCGCGACCAGCGCGCCGGCCGACGGGGCCAGCGCGCAGGCCAGCGAGGCCACGCCGAAGACCGTCAGCCCCCACTGGAAGACGCGGCGGCGCCCGAACCGGTCCGCCAGCGCGCCGGAGGAGATCAGCAGGCCGGCCAGGACGATGGTGTAAGCGTCGACGGTCCACTCCAGGCTGCGTGTGCCCACGCCCAGGCCGTGTCCGATGGCGGGCAGGCCCACGTTGACGATGGTGGTGTCCAGGCCGACGAGGAACATGCTGAGACAGCAGACGGCCAGCACCGTCCAGCGTCTGCGCTTGCCGAGCACAAGGGGTTGAGCAGGGGCGATCGTCGTGGTCATGGCCCGCCTCTCGGATACAGGAGTCGTACCCGGTCAGGCTCGGTCAGGACGACGCCCACCGCCCAACGCCTTTGCGGAGACGGCAAAAACGGTGCGGGCCCTGGAGCGGTCGTATGCCCGCTCAGTCGTCGCCGCGGCCCGCCAGGAGTGCGGTGACCTGCGGGCCGACGGCATCCCATGCGGCGGCCGGGAGGTCGCGCAGGGCGGTGCCGCGCAGTGCGTCGAGGGTCTCTGCGGCGTCGGTGCCGCAGGCGGTGTCGGCGCTGACGACGTCGTAGCCGTCGCGTACGGCGATGCGCAGGCGGGTGGGTTCGTCCGCTTCCCGGGCGTGCAGCGCCGAGGCCACGACGAGGGGCGGCGGTCCGCCGGCCTCCCCGGGCAGCTTGCGGTACGCGGAGGATATCGGTTCGCGCCAGCGCAGTCCGAGCAGGACGGGCCGTTTGGCGACCAGTTCGGCCAGGTCCGTCTCGTGGACACCGTCGGGCTCCAGGACGGTGGCGCGGGCGTCCAGGACGAGGGCCGCGGGCAGCAGGCAGCGCAGTGTGCTGCCGACGATGTTGCCTCCGACCGTCGCCGTCCGGCGCACGGCGCCGGTGCCGATCGTGGCCGCGGCCAGCCGGAGGACGTCCGGCGCCCGTCCGTCGATGCGGTGCAGGAGCACGGCACCACCGACGGTCTCGCGTCCCAGGACGTTGGCCTCGGGTACCTGCCGTAGTGACAGGGCGACTTCGGGGAAGCCGTCCCGCTGCCATGCCGCCCAGAGGAGGGTGGCTCCGCCGATCGGCACGGCCCCCTCGGCCAAGCACTCCTGGGCTTCCGTCACGGACGTGGGCAGACGCAACAGCACCGGCCGACCTGCCTTTCTGGGGCTCGGAGGATGGGCGGTCGGCATTCGGCCAACTGCCCGCCGACAGCGCAGTCTCGTCGCTCGGGCGGGGGCGCGTGCAGGGCTCACACGAGCATGCGGTGCGCGCTCCCTGCCGGGCGAGTTCGATCGGCTCGCGCTCCTCGAGTTCCGAGTCGGCCGTGATCACGGCAACTGGGAGCCGATGCAGCCGGGTCTCCTCGCGGACTTTGCCGAGGGTCACCGCTGCCTCGGCTCTGCCGCCACCGGCTGACCGGCCCCGCACGTGAAAAGGTCCTGCCGGGCCGTGCGGCCCGGCAGGACTCACCGGGAGACGGGCGCTAGTTGCGGCGCCCGGCGGGGTCGTGGGCGGTGCTGTCCCGCTCTCCGCCGCCGCGGACCGGCCCGGAGGCGCCGGTACCCACGGCATCGTCGGCACGCGGCGTCTCCGCCCGGTCGCCGTGCCCCGGCCACCAGGCGGCATGACCGATGAGAGCCGTGAGGCTCGGGGTGAAGAACATCGCCATGACGAACGCGGCCACCGCGATGCCGAAGGAGACCGCGAATCCCATCTCCATGAGCAGCGAGTTGCCCGCGAGCATCATCGTGGCGAAGGTCGCCGCCAGGATGAAGCCCGCCGCGGCCACGGTCGGGCCGGCGTGCCGGAGCGCCATGCCGGCCGCCTCGCGCGGCTCGCGGCCCTCGCGGGCCTCCTCACGCAGCCGGGCGATCATGAGGATGTTGTAGTCGGTGCCGATGGCGACCACGAAGAGGTACATGATCACCGGGAGCATGAACATCAGGCCGGAGTGTCCCTGCCCGTTCTGGAAGATCCACACCGTGGCGCCGAGGGTGGCGCCGAAGCCGAGGCCCACGGACGCGATCAAATAGAAGGGCGCGACCACGCTGCGCAGCAGCAGGCCCAGGATGATCATGATCAGGAGCGCGGCGACGGGGAACACCGTCCGGTAGTCGTGCATGACGGCCGCGTCGATGTCCTTGTAGATCGAGGACATGCCGCCGACCACCGCCTCGGTGCCGCCGGGCGCCGCGGAGTGCGCGACGTCCCGGACCCGGCCCACGGCGTCGATCGCCTTGTCCGTCGACGCCTCGTACTTGAGCGTGACGGTGAAGTCCGCGGTGGTGCCCTCCTTGTTCACCTGGGTCATGCGCGCGCCGGCCACGCCGTCCACGGCCCCGAGTTTCTTTGCGTAGGCGTCGAAGACGGACTTGTCCAGCGGCTTGCCGTCGGTGGTGGAGAGGTAGACGTCGGTCGGAGCCGCTGCGCCGGCCGAGTACGCCTTCTGCATCTCGTCCTGGACGACCATCGACTCCTTGGTCTTGGGCATGGCGCCCGCGGCCAGGTCGAACGTGGCGTTGAAGCCGAGCGTGCCGAGCGACAGGGCGAGCAGGATGAGACCGGACACCGCCGCGGTCAGCGCCGGACGGCGCTGCACGCTCCGGCCGAGGGCGGCGAAGCGGGCGTTCTGCGGTTCCTTCTGCCAGGACTTGGAGGGCCAGAACACCTTCGGTCCGATGAGCGAGACCACGGCCGGGATCAGGGTCAGACCCGCGATCAGGGTGGCCCCGACGGCGATGGCGAGCGCCGGGCCCATCTGCTTGAGGAAGCCCAGCGTGGAGAGCACGAGGGCGAGGAAGGCGATGATGACCGCTCCGGCCGCCGAGGCGATGGCCTCGCCGACCCGGCCGACCGCGTTGACCATGGCCTGCTTGGGCTCGTCGCCGGCGCGCAGGCATTCGCGGTATCGGAATATCAGGAACAGGAAGTAGTCCGTCCCGACGCCGAAGAGAACGACGATCAGGATGGACGAGATCGAGCTGTTGGCCTGGAGGTCGAACAGCTTGGTGGCGTAGGCGATCAGCCCGTTGGCCACGGCGGACACGAGACCGATCAGAACCAACGGGAGGATGGCGAGGATCGGTGCTCGGAAAATGATCAGCAGGGTCACCAGGATGATCACGAAGGTGCCGATACCGATCAGCGCCTGACCGCGCTTGGACGAATCCTCTTGGTCGAGCGCCTGCGCGGCGGAACCGCCGAGTTTGGCGTCGAGATGCGTACCCTTGGCCAGTTTCTTGACCTCGTCACGCAGCACCTCGGCCGCATCGGCCTGTTTCGGCTGACCGGCGTTCTTGCTGTCCATCTGCACCAGGGTCAGGGCGTACCTGCCGTCCTTGGACGGCTGGCCGGGGACGACCTTCTGCACCTGGTCGATGTGCTTCTTGCCCAGTTCCGAGGTGATCCGGGCGACATCCTTCCGGTCGGCGGCGGTCAGCTTGCCACCGTCGGTGCGCTGGTACAGCGCGATGGCGGAGGGGGTGAAGGCGCTGGGGAACGCCCTCTCCTGGAGCTCCGCCGCTTTGATCGACTCATAACTCTTCGGCAGGAAACTGCTCTCGTCACTGTTGGAGGGCAGACTCGGAGCGGTGGCCACAATGGCCACCGCGGCGATCAGCCACGCCACGATCGTCCAAACGGGATGACGGACGACGGCGTTGCCTATTCGTCGGAACATGCGGAGGGTCCTCCTGGGAAGGAAGATCACCGCAGCCCGGGGAGCGGTCCCTGGCATCGGCGACCCCGACCGGCCCACTTTCAACAGGCCGGTCGCATGGTTGTCTTGGCCTCACATCCTAGTGACCACGGACACATGTCATCACACCGAACCGGCTCCGCCCGGTCGGCGGGAGCGTCGAGCCGCATGCCTGAGGTACCGTCAACCAGAAGCTGCTCAGGGGGACTACGAGTGCGCGGGACCGCAGCGCGACGGCGACGGGGGGCACGGGGGCCGACGCGGCGCGCTTCCGCATACCGGCGTGAACCCTGATGATCGTCCCATGACCGTTGAACCGTTCAACCCCCGCGCTCTGCTGGCCGCGAGCCGTCTCGGCGTCCTCGCCACCCTGAAGGCGGACGGGCGACCGCAGCTCTCCCCCGTCCTGCCGTACTACGACCCCGAGGCGAACGTCCTCTACATCTCGACGACAGCGCGCACGGCCAAGACGGCCAACCTGCGCCGGGACCCGCGCGCCACGCTGGAGGTGACCGGACCCGACGGAAAGACCTGGGCCACCGCCGAGGGCATCGCCATGCTCACCGGGCCGGGCACCGACCCGTACGGGCCCGAGGTCGAGGCGCTGGTCGCGTACTACCGGGCCGCCGCCGGTGAGCACCCCGACTGGGACGAGTACCGGTCGGTCATGGTGACGGACCGCCGGGTCCTCATCACCATGACGGTCGACCACGTGTACGGCGGCGACATCCGCTGACTTCCGCCCCGCCGCGTCAGCGGGTGGTCAGCAGGCCTTCCCTGAGGCGCTTGAGCGTCCGGGAGAGCAGGCGGGAGACGTGCATCTGGGAGACGCCGAGGCGGTCGCCGATCTGCGACTGGGTCAGTTCCTCCACGAAACGCAGGTGCAGGATCAGCCGGTCGCGCTCGTCCAGTTCGGCGATCATCGGCGCCAGCGCGTGGAAGTCCTCGACCAGTTCCAGCGCACCGTCCTGCGTACCGATGAAGTCCTGCAGCGCGCTCTCGCCGTCCTCGCCGCCCCCGATCGCCGCGTCCAGCGAGGCCGAGTTGTAGCCGTTGGCCGCCAGGCGGGCCTCGATGACCTCCTCCTCGGACAGGCACATCAGCTCCGACAGTTCCTTGACCGTCGGAGTACGGCCCAGCCGGCTGCGCAGTTCCTCGGTGGCCCGGGCCAGCTGGACCCGGGCCTCCTGCAGCCGGCGCGGCACGTGCACCGCCCAGGAGGTGTCGCGGAAGAACCGCTTGATCTCGCCGACGATGTAGGGCACCGCGAACGAGGTGAACTCCACCTCCCGCGACAGCTCGAACCGGTCGATCGCCTTGATCAGCCCGATCATGCCGACCTGGACGATGTCCTCCATCTCCTCCGGCCCCCGGCTGCGGAACCGGGCCGCCGCGAAGCGGACGAGGGACATGTTCATCTCGATCAGCGTGTTCCGGGCGTACTGGTGCTCCGCCGTGCCCTCCTCCAGCACCGCCAGCTGGTCGAAGAACACCTTGGACAGCTCACGGGCGTCCTTGGGCGCCACGGCTCGGGGGTCTGCGACTGAGGGCAGTCCGCATGCCGTCGGCGCGTCCTGGGCGACCACGGTCGGCGCTGTCATGGTGTTCCCCTCCCGATTGGGTCCGGCGGTCATCGGTCGACGCAACGCCGTCTACCCGGGCTCCCGCTCGGCATGCCCGCCCCCGCGGTCTGCGGCGGAAAGGTGTCGGACCGGGGTACCGGGGGCACCGGCCTCATATGGATGCACGGTCATGGGCATTGCGGGGCAGGAGCCGGGCGCACCGGGTGGCCGACAGCACGGCGATGGCTGCGGCGGCCCGGGCCGGTTTCGCGGCCCGGGGCGTGATCTACGTACTCGTGGGTGTCATCGCGCTGCAGATCGCCTTCGGCGGAGACGGCGGCGGGCGCCAGGCCGACCGCGGCGGTGCCCTGGACGAGCTGGCCGGCCGGCCCTTCGGTTCGGCGCTGCTGTGGATCGTCGGTGTGGCGCTCGCCGGAATGGCGCTGTGGCAGCTGTCGGAGGCGGTGGTCGGCGGGTCGGGCCCGGACGGCTCGAAACTGGTCCACCGGGCGACGGCCCTCTTCCGTTCCGTGTTCTACGGCTTCGTGTCGTACTCGGTGCTCTCCTACGCCGCCGGTGACAAGGGCAGCGGCAGCGGCGCCTCCGACCGGCAGACCGACGACGTCACGGCCCGGGTGCTGGAGTGGCCGGCCGGCCAGCTGCTGGTCGGGATCGGGGGTGCCGCCGTGGTGATCGCCGGTCTGTGGATCTGCGTCCGGGCGGTGCGCAGGAAGTTCCGCAAGGATCTGCGAACCGGAGCGATGTCTTCGAGGACCCGGCAGGTCGTCGAGTTCCTCGGTGTGACAGGTGGTACGGCCCGGGGTGTGCTCTTCGCGGTCGCCGGCGTGTTCGCGCTGGTAGCGGCGGTGCAGCATGAGCCGGGCAAGGCACGGGGCGTGGACGACACCCTGCGTGCGTTCCGGGATCTGCCGGCCGGGCCGTGGCTGCTCGCCGTCGTCGCGGTCGGCCTGGCAGCGTTCGGCTTCTACTCCTGGTGTGACGCCCGGTGGCGCAAGGTCTGACCCTCCGGCGCAAAGTCTGACCATCCGGCGCAAGGGCTGACCCCTGGGGCGGGGGTGGACCCGTCGCAAAGTCTGACCCGTGGGGCGAGGGCTGACCCGTGGGGCGAGGGCTGACCCTGGCGCAAGGTCTGACCCGCCGGCGCAAGGTCTGACCCGTCGGCGCAAGCGCTGAGCCGGCGGCCCGCGGACGGCAGGTTCGGTCTCACGGCCCGCGCTCAGGCACCGCAGGCTCAGGCGTCGGAGTCGGGCTTGCTGCGTGCAGCCGCGTACGCCTGGGACGGCGTCATGGGAACGCCGTGGAGGCTGACCGTCTTGTAGGGGCTGACCTTGGCGCAGGTCTTCGCCTGGTCGGCGGTGGAGGCGTGGGCGCCCCCGACGGCGGCTTTCGTGTCGGCGGGCGACGAGGAGCCGCCGTGGTACCTGCTGCCGCTGGGCCAGTCACTGCCGACCACGAGGGTCAGACCGGTGCCGGTGCCCTGCTTCAGCCGGGAGGAGGGCAGGCCGAGCGCCTTGGCGACCCTCTGGGCCGCCGGCTTCTGGCCGGTGCCGTAGGTGAGGGTGGTGGTGGCTGCGGGGCTCGGTGCGTTCGCCGTGGTCGTGGCGGGACTGAAGCCCTTGTCGGTGAGGGCGGCGGCCACGGTGGAGGCGCGGCCGCTGAGGGTGGTGCCGTTCTCCACCGTCACGGCGATCTCGGAGGCGGGTACGGCCGAGGCGGTGGCCGTGGCCTTCGCGGTGGCCGACGCGGCCGTCGACTTCTTGCCCGACCCGGTGGTCAGGGACTGATCGTCGGCGATGGTCGAGAACAGGGCCCTGGCGCCCGGGCCCACGACCACGCGGTCGTTGTCGGCGGGATCGGGGGCCGTCTGCATCGTCGCGAAGGTGATCCGCCGTGTGGGCACCTTGTTCACGTCGTCCGCGAGCCCGATCAGTTTCTTCACGGTGCCCAGACCGTCGTCCACGGTCAGCGCCTTGGTGGCGGCGTCGGCGAGGTTGTAGACCTTGGTGGGGTCGGTGAGCGTGCCGGCGCTCTTGAACTGGCGGATCATCGCGCTGAGGAAGATGTGCTGCGAGATCGTACGGCCGAGGTCGCTGCCGTCGCCGAAGCCGTGCCGGGAGCGGACGAACTGCAGGGCCGCGACGCCCTTGAGGGTGTGGGAGCCCTTGGACAGCTTCAGGTGCGAGTAGGTGTCGTAGACGTCGTCGCTGACGCACACGGAGACGCCGCCGATCGCGTCGGACATCTTGACGACACCGGAGAAGTCGAGCTTGACGAAGTGGTCGATGGGTATGCCGGTGAGCTTGTGCACGGTGGCCACCTGGCAGGCCGGCCCGTACTGGAGCGCGCTGTTGATCTGGCCGTAGTAGCCGGACGTCGACTGCCCGGTCTCACTGTCCTTGCAGGCCGGGACCTTGGTCATGGTGTCGCGGGGGATGCTCATCACGGTGGCGTTGGAGCGGTCGGCGGATATGTGCAGCACCATCTGCACATCCGCGTTGCTGCCGGTCTGCACCCCGGTCGTCGAGCAGCCGCCGCCGAGCTTGCAGTCCGATTTGCTGGTACGGCCGTCGGAACCCATGACCAGGATGTTGATCGGGGTGCGGCCGAAGGCGTCGGCCTTCTCGGTGCCGCCCTTGCCGTCCAGCGAGACGCTGTGGAGGTTGCCGTTCAGGTGCTGGTAGAACCACCAGCCCGCGCCCGCGGTGACCACGACGAGGAGGGACAGGCAGATCCCGGCGATCTTCAGCGCGCGTCTGCCACGGCCCATCGGACGGGCCCGGCGGGACCGCTTGGCGCCCCCCTCACGGGAGACCGCCCCGGCAGCGGCCCGGCTGCCCGGCGGCAGCGCCTCGTCCGGTCCTGCCGTGCGCTGTCCGGGGACCTGGTTGCCGCGGCTGCGCGTGACCTGGCCGACCGGCCCGTCCCACGGGTCGCTCATGTCCCACTCCCATGACGGTCGGGCCTGTCAGGCCGGGCCGTCGGACTGCGGCCAGGCGTGCGCGGCGGTCTACGGGCAGGCGAGGCTCTGCGCCGCATCGGTTGCGTAGTTGCGCAATCTAACAAACCCCTGGCCCGAACAGCACAGATCCGCACGCAATTCACAGGTGAGGCATGTCATGGCGGCGCCGTCGTCACGTGCCTTCAGTCGCCGATTCCGGGCAGGCGCTGAGCCGGGGCGGAGGCGTGCCGCGGACGGGCGGTCAACGTGCCGACCATGGCCCGGACCAGGATGACGACGTCCGGGTCGTCGATGTAGTAGACCTGCCGCCGGCCCTCGCGGCGGGCTCGGACGAGTCCGGCGAGCCTCAGCTTCGCCAGGTGCTGGCTGACCGCCGGCAGGGCACCGCCCACCCGGCCGGCGAGACGCGTGACATCGCTCTCGCCCTGCGACAGGGCCCACATCAGATGCAGCCGGGCCGGGGCGGCGAGCATCCCGAAGGCGGCGGCGGCCTCCGCGAGCACTTCGGCGGGCGGGTCCTCGAAGCCCCCGGCCTTCTTCGTCACAGCCCGCTCCCCGTCCCGCCCTCGTCACAGCCGACGCTCGCTCGCCCACCCAGTGTAGGCGGCCGGCCCGGCCATGCCGGGGCCTGCGGCCCTGCGGGAGCGGCGGCAAGCGCCCTGCCGTCCCGCCCGGTCGGGGCGGTGCTGCGGGTGGTCGGCCCTGAGGGGCTACGCGGCGGGCGCCGGGGCGCCCGCCTGCTGCCGGGGGATGCCGTCCACGCCGGCAGCCCGGCCGGTCAGCCGGGGGAAGGACCGGGCGGCGGTCAGGAAGGCGAGAGTCGTCAACACGAACGGCCAGGTGAACGCATGGCCGCCGGACGGGGCGAGCAGATGCGCGACGGCCGGGGTCACCGCGGTCGCCGTCGCCGCACCGAGCAGCGCGTACAGCAGCGTGGCCGGGGCCGCCGTCAGGAAGACGCCGCACAGGGCGAGGGCGACGAGCACCGCGTTGTAGCCGAGTGTGCCGTCGGCGATCCGGTCCGCCGGGGCCCCGAGTGCCCAGGCGGTCAGGATGCCCGTCGCACTGCCGGCGCAGGCCACCAGTGCGGCGGTCCGGCTCGCCAGCAGGAGACCGGCGAGCAGCAGCGCGCCCACATACCACTCGTCCAGGAAGAAGACCTGGGACAGGTTGCGGAAGAACGCCCGCCACAGCTCACCGGGGCGCAGTGCGGTCGGACCGGAGGCTGCGCCGGGCAGCGCGGCGAGGCTGCCGCCGTGCGGCCAGATCCGCCCGAAGGCGGGGGCGGCGACCGTGACCGCGGTCGCCAGCAGGCAGTACGGCAGGGTCAGCGGCGGCAGGTTCCACACGCGCAGCAGCCGGACCACGGCCGCCGTGACGACGGTGACCACGGCGCAGCCGCTACGGCGAGCAGGAGCGTGGACGGCCGGCCCGCGTCCAGGAAGACCGCGAGACACAGGGCCAGGAGGCAGGAGTTGAAGCCCTCCAGACCTGACTCCACCCGGTCGCGGGCGACCTGCAGCAGCCGTGCCGTGCCGGTGCCCAGTACGGCGCCGCCCAGGGCGTACACGCCGTAGCGCCAGTCGGCCACGCCCAGGGCGAGACAGATGACGGCGCCCGTCCGCGCGTCGGCCAGGAACATCACCTGAGCCGGGCCGCGCAGCAGCCGCGGCCCGAAGCGGGCGCCCCGTCCCCGGCGCCACCACCGGACATGGCCCGACCGTCGCACGTCCCCCCCTCACCTGATACAACCCCTGCCATCTTCCGCATTGCGGCAGTCATCTTCCGCCACACGACAGTTCTTGTCGAGACCGCGTGCCGCCACGAGGAGGCGGGGCCGGTCGGGCGGACCGAGGGGGAACGAGTCGGCCGGCCCGAAGCCGAGCGGGACCGGTCGGTCCGGAGCCGAGAGGAAGGGGGCTGGCCGATGCGGAGCCCGCGGGACCGGTCCGCAGCCGAGAGGAAGAGGTCCGGCCGGCTCGGAGGCGAGGGGTCTGTCGCGTCGGCCGGAGCTGACGCGCTTCTGCGCGCGCGAGACGGCGAGGCGAGATGAGGCGCGGCGAGGCGAGGCGAGGCGAGGGAAGTGTGGTGGCGGTCCGGCTGATCGCCGTCGCCGCCCTGACAAGATGGCGGCATGGAACGTGTGCTTGGAATCGGTGGGTACTTCATGCGGGCCGCCGACCCGGCTGCCCTGACCGCGTGGTACCGCGACTGCCTCGGCCTGGACGCCGACGAGCACGGTCTGTGGCGACAGGGAGCAGGGCAGACGGTGTTCGCGGCGTTCGAGTCCGATACCGACTACTTCGGCTCCCGCGCCCAGCAGACCATGCTCAACTTCCGGGTCAGCGACCTCGATGCGATGCTCGCGCAATTGCGTGCCAAGGGAGCGGACGTGGCCGCAGAGACACAGGACATGGAGGGTGTCGGCCGATTCGGCTGGGTCACCGATCCCGAGGGCAATCGGATCGAGCTGTGGCAGCCTGCCTGACCGCGCCCGCTGAACCCTACGGCCCGCATGAACCCTACGGCTCGCATCACACCGGAATGCCACGGCGTCGTTCGCGGTGAGGTCGTGAGGGCCTCCGGAGAGGCGGCCCGACCAGGCCGACGGCAACCCGTCGGCCGACAGCAACCCGTCGGCCGACGGTTCCCACCGCAGGCTCGGTCACTTCGCGGTGCCCCGGCGGCGTACGGCCACCAGCGCCAGGCCGCCGAGTGCCGTCGCGCCCATCGCTGCGGCGGCCAGCACCGCCATGCCGTCGCTGCCGGTGCCGGCGAGGGTGCCGCCGGTCGCGGCGCCCGACACGGAGGCAGTGGTGGCCGCCCCCGACGTGCCGGACGTGGCCGTCCCGGATGCGCCCGTCGTGCCGGACGTGCCCGTGGTGCCGGAGGTGCCCGTCGTACCGGAGGTGCCCGTCGTACCGGTGGCGCCGGAGCCGCCGGTGGACTGGTCGTGCGGGTCGTTGCCCTGTCCGTCGGTGGCGGAGCCGCTGCTGCCGGTGTCCCCGCCGGAAGTGCTCGTGCCCGGGTCGTCTCCACCGGTCACGTCGACGGCGAGGTAGGCGGTGTCGTTCGCCCGGTTCTCGTCGAACTCCGGGTGGATGCCGTACACGGAACTGGCCGTCACCTTGCCCTTGGTGCTCCGGGCCGTCTTGCCGATCTCGAGCACGAAAGTGTAGTCGAGCGACTGGTCGACGTCGAGGGTGTGGCCGGCGGGCCAGCACACGTATCGCGGGCGGCCCGGCTGCGACGGTCCGGTCGGCCCGTCGGTCCCGAACGGCCGGCAGTCCTCGGGCACCTCCTTGGCGACGGTTCCCGGCGGGATCTGCACGATCAGAGCCGGCTGGTCGTCGCTCTCCTGGTTCTGGATCCAGCCGGGACCGTCGTTGCGCAGGGTCGCGGTGACGGTGACCCGGCTGCCGGGAGCGCCCTCCGTCAGGTCTCCCTCGGCGCGCAGGTCGGCCGTGCTGTCCGCGGTCAGGGTCAGCCGCCGGTAGCTGTCGCCGAACCCCTCCCCGGGTGCCTCGCCGGTGCTGCTCGTGCCGTACTCGACGGCCTCCATCAGCGCGTGGGGCAGGGCCTTGAACCGCACGGGCGTGGTGACGGAGGCATGGGGCTGCACGACCGTGTCCAGCTCGCACAGGGCCTGCCGGACGTGGTCGGCGAGGGTCGAGTAGGTGCAGCCCTCGACCTGCTGCGGGAAGTCGAGCCCGCGGGTCAGCCGGATCCGGAAGGTGACGCCGTCCGCGGGTGCCGAGCCTTCGTTGGTGATGGTGACGGGCTGGTCGTAGACCTCACCGGGCCGGGGGGAGGCGGCCGGCAGCGTCGAGATCACCAGGTCGGGAGCGAGTTCCTCGGCGTGTGCCACGGGACCGGCGAGGGCGGGAACGCCGATGCCGATCGCTGCGGCGGCCACGGCTGCGGCCGCGGGACGGAGGGCTGAGCGCAACGGGGGTCTCCTCGTCAGAACGCAGTACGGGCGGTGACCAGGCCACGTCGACCCGGTCCTCATGTACTGGACACACGAGGGACTCCTGAGGTTGTGGTGAAAACTCCATGTGCATGACGGACTGCCTGCGGGCCACGCGGCATCCTCTGTGCGATCGTGGGCAGCCTCCCGGGTGAGGCAAGCTCTGGGCAAGGATCGGCGACCGTGGACGAGGGCAGCGTGGCACGCACGAACGAGCAGGCAGAACCGGACCGGCTGTCGGTCACCCGGTCGAGCGTCGACGGCGTCACCGTCGTCACGGTGAGCGGTGAGGCCGACCACCACACCTCCGGACTGCTCCGCCAGGCCCTCTCCCCCGCGGACCCCACCGCCGGCGAGCGGACCGTCGCGGACTTCAGCGGGGTGGCGTTCATGGACTCCAGCGGCATCAACGTCCTCATCGCCGCGCATCAGGCCCATGGCCCGGCGGGGTGGCTGCGCCTGGCAGGCGTGCGCAGGCCCGTCCTGCGCACCCTGGAGATCGTCGGCCTGACCACCCTCATCGCCTGCTACCCCAGCGTCCGCGAGGCCATGGAGAGCTGAGCGGGGCGACCGCCGCCGGCACAGGCCCGGTCCGGCGGTCGGGGCGGAAGTCCGCGAAGCCGCCGGGGACTTGGCCTGCCGGCCGGAAAGGCGTCAGGACTGGGGCCGACGTCCGTGGTTGGCCGCGTGCTTGCGCCGGGACTTCTTCTTCCGACGTCGTTTCGAGGACATGAGCGCCTCCAGGCAGTCACAGTGAGTGGCACCTCGACCACTTCAGGGATACGGACATAAGAACGATATCCCTGCATTCTCCCCCGCTCCACCGGAAGCAGACAGAGGCATCCATCCGCTTATGATGCGAAATGCCTAACTGTGGAGTCCTGTCCGATTGCGCGTTCCCAGCGGAGGAGCAGACATGACCGGTGAACCCGAGCCGATCAGCGCCCAGGCCCGTCGGGCGCTGGAGCAGGAGCTGGCCGACCTGCGGGACGAGCGCCGGCTGGTCGCCGGATCCCTCCGGGACACCACCTCGGTGGGCGACCAGGCGGACCAGGCCGACGAGCTGCAGCGCGCCGATCAGCTGCAACGCCTCGACCGTCGCATCGACGACATCACCGAGCGGCTCGACCAGGCGGCCCTGGCCGGTCCGGCCCCCACCGACGTGGTCGGCGTGGGCAGCACGGTCACCGTCCGCTTCCCGGACGGCTCCGCGGAGGCCCTGCAGATCGGCGAGGTCGCCGAGGCGCTGGACCAGCCGCTGGTCACCGCCGACAGCCCGCTCGGCCGCGCGCTGCTCGGACGCCGGCCCGGGGACACCGTTCACTACAACACCCCCGACGGGCCGGCGACAGCGGTCGTGGTGTCGATCGGGGCGGACGAGTCGGCGTAACCGGTTAGTCGGGTACGGTGCTCCTGGGCTCGGCGCCGCAGCACGTGGCGCTACTGCGCCGGCTGGGTACCACGGGGGCCGGAGGGCGCCGCAGCACGTGACGCTACTGCCCCGGCTGGGTGTCACCGGAGCCGGGGGGCGCTCCGGAGTCGTGCTTCCGCACCGAGCAGTGCAGGGAGTCCTTCACCACGTCGGCGACGATGACATCCCCGGGCCCGGCCTCGCCGCCGAGCAGGAGGTCGGCGATGCGGTTGTCCAGTTCTGCCTGGATGGTGCGGCGCAGCGGGCGGGCACCGAACTCCGGTTGATGGCCATGGGCGATGAGCAGCTTCTTGGCCGCTTCCGTGACCTCCAGGCCCATGCCCTGCGCATGCACCCTGCGCCTGCTCCGGTCCAGCAGATGGTCCACGATCTTCCCCAGGTCGTCCTCGGTGAGGCTGTGGAAGATGATGATGTCGTCGATGCGGTTGAGGAACTCCGGGAGGAACCGGCCGCGCAGGTCCTCCATCAACTCGTCCTTGAGCTCGGTGACATCGCCCTTGTGGTCCAGGATGCGGTGTGCGCCGATGTTGGAGGTCATGATGATGACGCAGTGCCGGAAGTCGACGGTGCGGCCCTGGGCATCTGTCAGACGGCCGTCGTCCAGGATCTGCAGCAGCGTGTTGAAGACGTCGGGGTGGGCCTTCTCCACCTCGTCGAAGAGCACCACGCTGTAGGGCCGGCGGCGCACCTTCTCGGTGAGCTGGCCCGCCTCCTCGTAGCCGACGTATCCGGGGGGCGCGCCGACCAGCCGGGCGACGGTGTGCTTCTCCTGGAACTCGCTCATGTCGAAGCGGACCATGCGGCCCTCATCGCCGAACAGCAGAGCGGCGAGGGTCTTGGCGAGTTCGGTCTTGCCGACGCCGGTCGGGCCGAGGAAGAGGAAGGATCCCACGGGGCGGTTCGGGTCGCCCATGCCGGCGCGGTTGCGCCGTACCGCCTGGGAGACCGCGGTGACCGCCTCGTCCTGGCCGACGATCCGCGCGTGCATCTCCTCTTCGAGCCGGAGCAGCTTCTCCTTCTCGCCGGCGGTGAGCTGGGAGACCGGGATGCCGGTACGGCGGGAGACGACATCGGCGATGTCGGAGGCCGTGACCGAGACGATGCCCTCGCGGCGCTCCTCGATGCCGGCGAGTTCGCCCTCCGCTTCGGCGACTTCCCGTTTCAGTTCCGACGCCTTCTCGAAGTCCTCGCCGGACACGGCCTGTTCGAGTTCCCGGCGCAGCTTGGCGATACGGTCCTCGCGGCTGACGACCTCGGTGGAGCGGCCCGCACTGCGCAGCCGTACCCGGGCACCGGCCTGGTCCATCACGTCGATCGCCTTGTCCGGCAGGAACCGGTCGGTGATGTACCGGTCGGACAGTTCGGCTGCGGCCGCCAGCGCCGCGTCGTCGAAGCGGACCTGGTGGTGGGCCTCGTAGGAGTCGCGCAGCCCTTCGAGGATCAGCACCGTCTCCTCGACGGTGGGCTCCGGGACCATCACGGGCTGGAACCGGCGCTCCAGGGCGGCGTCCTTCTCGACGTACTTGCGGTACTCGTCGATGGTCGTGGCGCCCACGACGTGGAGTTCGCCGCGCGCGAGGGCGGGCTTGAGCATGTTGCCCGCGTCCATGGAGCCCTCGCCGGTCGCGCCGGCGCCGACGACCGTGTGCAGCTCGTCGATGAACAGAATGATGTCCCCGCCGGCCGCCTGGACGTCCTCGATGACCTTCTTCAGCCGTTCCTCGAACTGTCCCCGGTACTGTGCGCCCGCCACCATGGCGGACAGGTCCAGGGCGACGACCCGCTTGTTCTTCAGGGTGTCGGGCACCTCACCCCCCACGATGCGCTGGGCGAGCCCTTCCACGATGGCGGTCTTGCCCACCCCGGGGTCGCCGATCAGCACGGGGTTGTTCTTGGACCGCCGCGAGAGGATCTCGACGGTCTGCTCGATCTCCTCGGCCCGCCCGACCACCGGGTCGAGCTTGCCGGCCTTCGCCTCCTCGGTCAGGTCGCGGCCGAACTCGTCCAGGGTCGTGGCCGGCTGTCTGCGCTCGGCGGGGGCGCCTTCGGGGCGCGCCCCCGCCTGTTCGGTGAGACCCGTGAGGCGCTGGGGGTCCAGGCCCTCGGCCCGCAGCACCCTGGTGGCACCCGAGTCGGTGTCGCCGATCATGGCGATCAGGATGTGCTCGGGACCGATGTAGGACACGCCGGCCGCCTGCGACTGGGCGTAGGCGGCGCGGAGGGTGCGCTTGGCCGCCGGGGTGAGGCCCGGTTGCGCGGAGGGCTCGCCGGACTCGCGCGGCAGAACCTTGGCCAGTTCGGCCGCGAGCATGTCGGGGTTCATGCCCACCTGCGAGAGCAGCCGGCGCGAGGGGGCGACCTGCGTGGCCGCCCAGAGCAGGTGTTCCGTGTCGAGGTCGGAGGTGCCGTCCTCGGCGGCCCGCTGCGCGGCCAGGTTCAGCAGTTCCTGCGACGATTCCGTCAGCAGCCGTCCGATGGGTACGCGCTGTACCGCGGGTGGTGATGACGCCGGCGACATTCCGAAGAAACGATTCAGCAGCTCGCTGAACGGATCCGACGAACCGAACGGTGCACCGAACGACATCGACATGACAGCTCCTGGCGCGCGAGGGATCAGCAGTCCGCGGGGTCAGTAATCACTGAACCTCCGTGCGCACGGCCCCGCAAGCGGACGGAGCGGGCGGGAGATCTTCGAGAAAGGAAAGAGTGGGCACATGGAAGAGGCAGCCCGTGACCGGGACCGAGAAGTCGAGAATTCGGTCGTGCTGTCCCGGACGCCGGCCCAGGAACATGTTCCTGAGCATTTCCTCGGTGACGTCGGGGGTGCGGGCGTAACCGATGAAGTACGTACCGAACTCGCCTTTCCCCACGCTGCCGAACGGCATGTTCTCGCGGACTATCTTGCGCTCGTTCCCGTTCTCGTCGGTGATGACCGTGAGCGCGACGTGGGAATTCTCGGGCTTGACCTCGTCGGGCAGCTCGACATTGCTCAGCTTGGAGCGCCCGATGACGTTTTCCTGCTCCTGGGGCGTCAGGGCGTTCCAGGCCGTCATGTCGTGCAGGTACTTCTGCACGATCACATAGCTGCCGCCCGTGAATTCCGGGTCCTCGTCCCCGATGAACACCGCGTCCGTCGCCGGCTGCCCTTCGGGATTTTCACTGCCGTCCACGAAGCCGAGCAGATCGCGTTCGTCGAAGAATTTGAAGCCGTGCACCTCGTCGACCACGGTGGCCGCTCCGGCGAGCCGCTCTCCCAGCAGCCGGGCCAGTTCGAAGCAGAGATCCATGCGGTGGGCGCGGATGTGGAAGAGGACGTCACCGGGGGTGCCCAGGGCTCGGTGGCGGGGTCCGGCGAGGTCCACGAAGGGGTGCAGCTCCCGTGGTCTGGGCCCGCTGAACAGCCGGTCCCAGACCGCCGATCCGATGCCGACGACGCAGGTCAGCTCCTCGTCGGGGTCCCGGAAGCCGACCGAGCGGCGCAGGCCGGAGACGTCCTCCAGCAGGTCCCGCACCGCGTCCTCGCCGCCGGGTGCGACCGTGACGACGAGGAACATGGCGGCCCTGGCCGGCGGCACGACGACGGGCTGCGGCTCGGACACAACGTCTGCCTCCTGGGTGTCTCTCGCACCAGCATCGCGCGGGCCGGCCGATTCGGCAGGTCGGACGGGTGGTACGGCGACGGACACCGGTTGTGTCCCACGGGCCGGCATGACGACGTCGCCGGGGGCGATGCCGCTGGTCAGTACAGCACCGGCAGGTCCCCGGGGCGTACCCGCAGGGTGACCGGCAGGGTGGCCTCCACCTCGCCGTCGGCGCCGTAGGGGACGGGCCGGTCGGCCTCGATGCGCAGTTCCTTGCCGCGCAGGATCTTCACTTCGGGGCGCCGGACGTGGGCGCCGGTCTTGAGTTCGTTCATGAGAGCGAAGAAGAGGTGGCGCGGGGCCTCGCGGATCATCACGATGTCCAGCAGTCCGTCGTCGACCTGTGCGCCGGGTGCGATGAGGCGACCGGAGCCGTAATAGGGGGAGTTGGCGGCGACGACCGTGTAGCCGCGGTGGGTGTGCTCCTCGCCGTCGACGGTGACGCGGTAGTCGGCCGCCCGCCACGTGGTGACCGCGCGCAGGCCGCCCGCGTAGTAGGAAGCGGCGCCGCGCAGCACCCGGGCGTTGTTGGCGTGCTTGTTGGCCACGGCGTCGACCCCCGCGTACACACTGCCCAGCACCACGGTCCGCGGGTGGACGGCCGACTCCACCTCGATGGTGTCGACCGGCCGGGGCTCGGCGTGCAGCAGGATGTCCGCGAGTGCGTCCGGGTCGGCGGGCAGGTGCAGCGCGCGGGCGAAGTCGTTGCCGCGTCCGGCGGGGACGAGGCCGAGGACGGTGCCGGTGCCGCTCAGCGCGCCGCCGATCCCGCCGGCGATGCCGTCCCCGCCCACGGCCAGGACGATCCGGCCGCGCTCGCCGGCGCCGCGGGCGATGTCCTGGGCGTGAGCGAGGCTGTGGCTGTACTCGGTCTCCAGCTCGGCACCGGCTGCGCGCAGCAGCCGGGCCAGGTGGAGCAGGGTCGCCGCCCCGGTGGAGCCGCCCGCGGTGGGGTTGACGACGGCGGTGAACTGGCGCATCGGTGTGCCTCCGAGGCAGGCGGTCGGTTCGGTCGGGGTCAGTCGGTGGGCAGCAGGACGCCGGGGTTGAGGATCCCCTGGGGGTCCAGGCGGCGCTTGACGGCGCGCAGGGCGGAGATGCCGAGCGGGCCGGCCTCGCGGACGTACCAGTCGCGGTGGTCGGTGCCGACCCCGTGGTGGTGGGAGATGGTGCCGCCGGCGGCCAGCACGGCTTCGTTGGCTGCGTGCTTGGCGGGCGCCCAGTGCGCCACCGGGTCGTCGCCCTGGGCGCTGACGACGGTGAAGTACAGCGAGGCGCCGTTCTCGTACACGTGGGAGATGTGGCACATCACCAGGGGCGGGGTACCGGCCTGGGTGAGGGTGTCGGTGAGGGCGGTGCGCACGGCCGTGTAGAGGTCGGGGATGCGGGACCAGAAGGCCGCGGTCTCCAGCGTCTCGGCGAAGGCACCCACGTCGAGCAGGGCGTCGCGCAGGTAGGGCGCGGAGTAGCGGCCGTGGGCCCAGCGTTCGCCCGGCTCGGCGCCGACGAGGGTGCCGCCGCAGGCCGTGAGGACGGCTGCGGCCTGCTCCCGGCGGTGCGCGGTGTCCTCGGGTGTCCCCTCGTAGCCGGTGATCGCCAGGCATCCCGCGCCGCCCTGCGCCAGGCCGGCGCCGATCGCGTCGGGCTGGGCGAGGCCGATGAGCGTCTCGGTCTCGTCGGACAGTCGCAGTACGGTCGGCCGGGGCCCGTCCTGGGCGAGCCGGCGCAGGGCGGCGGCGCCCTCCTCGAAGGAGTCGAACCGCCAGCCCTCGTACACCCGGACCTCGGGCAGGGGGCGGATCCGTACGGTGACGGAGGTGATGACGCCGAAGGCTCCCTCGGAACCCAGGATCAGCTGGCGCAGGTCGGGTCCGGCGGCGGAGCGCGGGGCACGGCCGGTCTCGATGGTGCCCTCGGGGGTGGCGAGGCTCAGGCCGAGCACCATCTCGTCGAAGCGGCCGTATCCGGCGGACGCCTGACCGCTGGAGCGGGCGGCGGCGAAACCGCCGATGGTGGCCCACTCGAAGGACTGCGGGAAGTGGCCGAGCGTGAAGCCCTGCTCGGCGAGGAGGGCTTCGGCCTCAGGGGCGCGCAGGCCGGGCTGGAGGACGGCGGTGCGGGAGACGGGATCCAGGTCCAGCAGGCCGTTCATGCGGCGCAGGTCCAGGGCGACGAACGCGCTGCGCTGCGGGGCGAGTCCGCCGACCACGGAGGTGCCGCCGCCGAAGGGCACGACGGCCAGGCTGTGGGCGGCGCAGGCGTGCAGGACGGCGAGGACCTCGTCGTGACCGGCGGGCAGGACGACGGCCTGCGGGACGTCGGCGAAGTCGCCGGCGCGGATGCGCAGCAGGTCGGGCGTCGACTTGCCCCGGGTGTGGCGGACGCGGCTCTCGGCGTCGGTACGGACGTGCTCGTCGCCTCCGACGGCCCCGGCGAGCGCCTTGAGGGCGGCGGGTTCGGCCGTGGGGGCGGGCAGGCGGATGTCCTCGAGGGCGAGCGCCGGTGTGGTGCGCGGTTTGACGCCGAGCAGGTCGCGCAGCAGGCCGGTCACCGTGTCGGGCAGCGGTGCCGCCTTGGCCGGGTCGCCCCAGCCGTTCCACAGCATGTCCATTGAACGGTCGTCCTCACAGGTCGGTGTGCTCGGTTCACGCGGCTCGGCTGCCGTCTTCCGGGACCAGGATCCTTCCGTCCGGCCCCCGGGGCGTTACACTGTGACACATGACGCCTATTCGTCACAACGGTTCGGACAACGATCATGTGCTCGACGCGGTGCGCGACTGCGTACTGGCCGTCGGCGTGCGCCGCACCACCCTCGCCGACGTGGCCCGCCGCGCCGGCGTCTCCCGGATGACGCTGTACCGGCGCTGGCCGGACCTGCGGACCCTGGTGGGCGACCTGATGACCCGGGAGTGGATCGCCGTGGCCACCCGGGCCATACCGGAGTCCAGCGCCGGCACCAGCACGCGTACCCGGATCGTGGACGGAATGGTGGCCGGCGTCGAGGCCTTCCGGGCGCACCCCCTCTTCCACAAGATCGTCGACGTCGATCCGGAACTGCTCCTGCCGTACATGCTCGACCGGCGCGGCGCGAGCCAGGAGGCACTGCTGGCGCTGCTGGCCGGCGCCCTGCGCGAAGGCCACGCGGACGGGTCCGTACGGCCCGGCCACACCGAACGGCAGGCCCGCGCCCTGCTGCTGACCGTGCAGTCCTTCACGCTGTCCCTGCGCACGATGACCGACGAGGACGATCCGGAGCTGGACTCCGCCGCGTTCCTCGGTGAACTGCGCACCCTTCTGGAGAGGACCCTGACGCCATGAGCCACACCGAGGCCGCCCCCGGCTCGTCCCTCAGTGCACGCCGGCGCGGCCGGGAACTGGCCGAGGCCGCGGACGGCCGGGTGGCCGACGTTTTGGTCGTCGGGCTCGGCGCCACGGGCGCCGGAGCCGCGCTGGACGCGGCGGCCCGCGGGCTGGACGTCGTCGCGGTCGACGCCCATGACCTGGCCTTCGGCACCTCCCGCTGGAGTTCGAAGCTCATCCACGGCGGGCTGCGCTATCTGGCCTCCGCGCAGTTCGACGTCGCCCACGAGAGCGCGGTCGAACGCGGGGTCCTGATGACCCGCACGGCCCCGCACCTGGTCGCCGCCCAGCCGTTCGTGCTGCCGCTCACGCCGCTGGTGTCCAGGGCGCAGGCCTCACTGGCATGGGCCGGCTTCCGCGCCGGGGACGTGCTGCGGCTGGCCGCCCGGACACCGCGGCAGGTGCTGCCCGCTCCGCGCCGGCTGTCGGGGACGGAGGCCCGCCACCTCGCCCCCGCGGTCCGCACGGCCGGGCTGCGCGGCGGGCTGCTGTCCTGGGACGGCAAGGTGACGGACGACGCCCGCCTGGTGACCGCCCTGGCCCGGACCGCCGCCGGGCACGGCGCCCGGGTACTGACGCGGGTGCGGGTGCTGGAACTCACCGGCACGGGCGCCCGGATCCGGGACGAACTCACCGGCGAGGAGGGAGAGATCAGGGCCCGTACGGTGATCAACGCCACCGGCGTGTGGGCGGGCACCCTCGCCGACGGCATCCGGATCCGTCCGTCCCGCGGCACCCACCTGGTGCTGCGCTCGGAGCGGCTCGGCACCCTGCCGGCCGGCCTGCACATCCCGATCCCGGGGGAGACCAACCGATTCGTCCTGGTCCTGCCCCAGGGCGACGGCCGGGTCTACGTCGGCCTCACCGACGAACCAGTCGACGGCGGGATCCCGGACGTGCCGGAGGTCCCGGAGACCGACATCGGCTTCCTCCTGGACGTGCTCGGCTCGGTCCTGGACACGCCCGTGGCCCGGGACGAGGTCGTGGGCGCCTTCGCCGGACTCCGCCCGCTGCTGGACACCTCCGGGTCCGACGGCGCCCACGGCGAAACGGCCCGCACCTCCGACATCTCACGCCGGCACGCCGTGCTGACCTCGCCCGACGGTGTCACCACCGTGGTCGGCGGCAAGCTCACCACCTACCGGCGGATGGCGCAGGACGCCGTGGACGCGGCGGCCGCAGCCCGTGGCCTGCGCGTGGGCCCCTCCCCCACCGCCGCGCTGCCGCTGGTCGGCGCCGCCGCCCCCGGGCGTCTGCGCGCCCTGCCCGCACCCCGCCGGCTGATCCGCCGCTACGGCACCGAGGCCGTGGCCGTCCACGCCCTGGCCGCCCAGGACCCCGCCCTGGCGGAGCCGGTGCTGCCCGGCCACCCCGTCACCCGGGCCGAACTCCTCTGGGCGGTCCAGCACGAGGGCGCCCTCGACGAGTCGGACCTCCTGGACCGCCGCACCCGCATCGGACTGGTACCGCAGGACCGCACCGAAGTGCTCCCCGCCGCACGGGAGATGCTGACGAGCCCGACGACCGCACACTCCTGACGCCGCGCGGGCGCCGTGCTCCGGTCGGCCCGGCAGTTGCTGGCCGCCGTACCCGCCGGTGCCGAGCGGACCCGGCGTCGCCGGGCCGCCGGGGCCCGGGGCGGTGACGGCACAGTCGAGCGTCCGGTTTCTTCCCGGGTGATCGGCACGGCGGTGTGAGGTGGGGTCAGAGGAGGCGCCGGATGTCGCCCCGGACCCGGTAGAAGCCGCCCGCCGCCGGGTGCAGGGCGTCCACGACGTACCGGGCGCCGGGCTCGCGTATCGCGCGCGGGAACTGGACGTTCCAGGAGGAGTCGTAGCCCTCGGAGACCACGTGCACCCTCAGCCGGCCGCCCTGCTGGCTGCACTCGACCACCACCGCTCCGGTGGGCGCCCGGTCGACCGTGGCCACCGCGGCCACGGCCGTGGCCGGGGCGTAGGTCGGCAGGGCGGCGGCCAGCTTCACGTCCCGGACCACCGGCACCGTGCCCTGCTGGGCCGCGGAGATGGCCGCTTCGCTCGCGTCGACGCACACCAGCGATCCGTCGGTGGTGACCAGGTACAGCCGCTCGTCGCGGTACTGCATCGACAGCGCCGAGCCGCTGCCGGTGCCGAGCTTCCACAGGCGCGTGCCGTTCTGGTCGAAGCAGTAGACGGACGACGCCGCGTCCCCGGCGAAGACGAACCGGCCACCGGGAGAGGTGGCACACGAGTACACGCTGCTGTCGCAGGCGTACGTCGCCTCGATGCTGCCGGTGGCCTTCGACAGCCGCTGGACCACGCGGTGCGCGGTGCCCGCGTAGACGGCGTCCTGCTCCTGCCAGCCGAACAGCACGCCGCCCCGGGTGCGGGTGTGCCACAGCTCGCCGCCGCCGTCGGGTGCGTAGGCGGTGACGCCCTGGTGATGGCCGTGGTAGACGGCACGGTCGTCGGCCCGGACCATCCACGCGTGCTCGCCCTGGCTGCGGCGGGACCACTGGTGTTCGTCCTCGTGGTCGATGACCGTGAGCCGGCCGTCGCGGTCCGAGACGTCCAGGATGCCCTCGTGGATGTCCAGCCAGAAGATGTCGACGTCGGCGGCGATGTCGTAGGCGGCGAAGGGCAGTTTGGAGGAGAGGTCGTAGACCTTCCCGTCGTCGCAGCCGGCGTAGATCCAGAAGTCGTCGGCGACCAGGCACTTCACCCCGTCCGGAAGGCTGAACCGGGCCAGGACGCCACCCTCGTGGTCCAGGGTGTAGACGTCACCGGCCTGGTTCCCCACCCAGCAGCGGTCGTCGTCGACATGGATGCCGAACGCGGCCGAGCCGGTACGGAACCGCCAGAGCACGGGGGCAACGGCCCGCGCCGTGGAGGGAGCCGAGCTGACCTGACGCCGGGTCACCGCGCGCGGGGCGCGCTGTCCGGGGACGGCAGGGGCGTAGCCCTTGCGGACCTTCTCCCCCACCTTCTTCGCTGCGGCGGCCTGTGCCTTCTGCACGGTCGGAAACGTCGAGGTCTGGGTCTGTCCGGCGGCGCCGATCCGGCCGTACCGCACCGTCACCACCAGGCCGTCGACGGTCACTTCGTAGAACTTGTGGGCGCCGCCGCCCTCCTGTGACAGCTCCAGATACGTCGTCGACACCGCGGACGCCGTGGACATGGCACACCCCTCCCCAGGACGGACCTGCAGCCGTTCCGGCAGATCCTCAACTGATCCTCACCGTAGAGGGAGGCACTGACATCCGGCCCGGGACCGGTCGGCGGTCGCCGGTACCGGCACGGCGGCGACGCCCCTCAGCTCGGTGCTGCGGGCGCGTGTGAGCCGATCGCGCACGCTCACGACCGCTGTCGGAGACCAGGCCGTGTCTCGCCACGTAATCCAGCTGAGTTCCATCGAGTACTCCGTCCAGCTGGCCGGCTGATTGTGGTCCGCGTCAGCGGGTTGCACCTGGCCGAGCTACGCGAGCGGGTGCCTGCGATGGTCACCGTCGAACCGGCCAAGGAACAGCGCCTGCACCGGGTGATGGACCCCTACTTCGAGGCCGTCGACACCGAACAGGTGGAGTACCTCATGGCCCTGGACGGGTCGGAGGCCCTGGACTTGGTGGGGATGACGCCGAGCGCACGCCACGTGAGCTTGCGGATCACCGTGCGGCATCCGGGTCCCACGACTCGGCCGAGGCAGGCCGCGAACGACACCGGACGCGCTGCTCGGCCAGTTCTTCATCCGGGCGAAGGTGTGCTCGACGCAGGCACGGACGCGCCGGTGTTCAGCGTTGTCTTCCTCCTGACCGCGCAGGAGGGGCCGTCCGGCTCGTCTGCGGTGCGGGACGATCAGGCCGGTGCCCAGGTAGGCGCCGTCCGCGATCCATGACCGGTCGGCGCCCGGCACCGGGCTGGGCGCCGGCTCCAGCCCGAGCAGCGGTCGCAGGCGCTGGATGACCCGGCAGACGGTGGCAGGTGAGCAACCCAAGAGCGGTGCGAGCTGCCGCATGGTGAGGTTCGTGGGGTAGTACACGGCCACCAGCAGCACCCGCTCGGCCAGCGGAAGACACCACGGCCGGACGCCACCGCGGCCGTTTCCGTCCCGTTCGCGCACCACGCGCAGCAGCTTCTCGAACCGCCCCATGCGCAACCCGGTGAGCGTCTCCACCCACACCGGCTCGGCCCTCAACACCCCACCCATACAGGCAAAATGCATGCAACCAGGCCTTCTGCAACACCCTTTAGGGCTTGCCGCTTCCGGTCGGCATCAACGCATCCATGCCGCCCAGGAGTTGACGCAGGCACCGGCGTGCGAGTGCGGCCGGGGAGGAGTCGCCCGTGACGTCGGCCTCCGTGTCGGCCCAGGTCTCCAGTGCGATGCGGATCGCGTCCGTGGCCGCCGCCGCGACCAGGCGTACCTGGAGGGCTTCCAGGCTCCCGTCCGCGAGCCGGGCGACGACCGGGACGAGCCGCTCCTCGGACTCCTGGTTCACGCGGTACCAGACCGCGCGCAGCGCGGGATCGCCGGCGGCCGCCCGCAGCAGCCCACGGGTGCGCAGCAGGGCCCGGCCGGCCTCCTCGTCCGGCGCCGCCAGGGACTGCTCCACCGCCGACTCCAGTGCCGGGAACAGCCCGGTTCCCGGCTGCGTGGCCTCCAGAAGCGCCCGCCAGCGGTCGGCGCCGGCTGCCAGCAGCGGGCTCACCGCGTCCTGTTTCGAGCGGAAGTAACGGTAGAAGGTCCGCAGCGCCACGCCCGCGTGCCGGGCGATCTCCTCGGCCGTCGTCGCGTCCGGCCCCTGCGCGGCGAACAGATCGGCCGCCGCATGGGCGATCTCGAGCTGGGTGGCGGCCTTGCGGCGCTCGGTCAGGGAGGAGGGCGGCTTGGTGCTCACCTGAAAAAGAGTACGGCGCTACGGCATTGAGTGGCATGTATTGCCGTAATGACAAAATGTGCCATTGAGACGTAACGTGACGCCATCGGACGCCGGCCGGTGAGAGAACCGGCGTCGCACAGGCCCCGCCGCCCTCCCTGGCCGGGGCGGGCAGGAGAACACATGAACCGCTACGAAGACCGTCGCGTGCTGATCACCGGGGGCGGCTCGGGCATCGGCCAGGCCACCGTGCTGCGCGTCCTCGCAGAGGGCGGCGCCGTCGTGGCCGCCGACGTGAGCGAGCGAGGTCTGCAGGACACCGTGCGGAAGGCCGGCGCGTACGGAGACCGCCTGACCACGGTCGTCATGGACATCGCCGACGAGTCCTCGGTACGCGCCGGGGTGGCCGCGGCGACCGCCTCGCTCGGTGGTCTGGACGTGCTGGTCAACGCGGCCGGGATCCTGCGCTCCTCGCACACCCACCTGACGAGCCTCGCGGAGTTCACGCGCATCCTGCAGGTCAACCTCGTCGGCACCTTCCTGGTGATCCGCGAGGCGATACCGGCCCTGCTGGCGGGCCGTGACGCGGCAGTCGTCAACTTCAGCTCCACGTCCGCCGCGTTCGCGCACCCGTACATGGCGGCGTACGCGGCGAGCAAGGGCGGCATCCAGTCGATGACGCACGCCCTCGCCGCCGAGTACGCCCGGCAGGGCATCCGGTTCACCGCCGTACAGCCCGGTTCCATCTCCAGCGGTATGACCGACGGCAGCGGCGCCAGCCGGCAGAGCACCGGGCCGGGACTGCCCGACGATGCCGACATGACGCTGTTCGCGAAGCTCTCCCCAGCGGTCGGCCAGGGCTTCGCCGGGCCGGAGACCGTGGCGTCCGTGGTCGCGATGCTCGGCTCCGAGGACGGGAAGTTCGTCACCGGCACCGAGATCCGCGTCGACGGCGGCACCCACTTCTGACCGGCGCAGCGGCGCCCGGGGCGAGGGCGGACCGGTGTCAGGCGAGGCCGACCAGGTCGCGGTAGTCCTCGCTCCACAGGTCCTCTTCGGCATCCGGCAGGAGCAGGACGCGGTCCGGGCGCAGGGCGTCGATGGCTCCCTCGTCGTGCGTGACCATCGCGATCGCTCCCGGGTACGAGCCGACCGCGGCCAGCACCTCGCCCCGGCTGGCCGGGTCGAGGTTGTTGGTCGGCTCGTCCAGCAGCAGCACGTTCGCCCCGGAGTGGACCAGGCCGGCCAGCGCCAGCCGGGTCTTCTCCCCGCCGGACAGCACGCCGGCCGGCTTGTCGGCGTCGTCGCCGGTGAACAGGAAGGCGCCCAGGACGTGCCGCATCTCCCCCGGACTCAGGTGCGGTGCGGCCAGGGCGAGGTTCTCCAGGACCGTGCGCCCGGTGTCGAGCGTGTCGTGCTCCTGCGCGAAGTAGCCCAGACGCAGGCCGTGCCCGTGCACCACCCGGCCGCCGTCCGGCTGTTCGGCACCGGCGAGGATGCGCAGCAGTGTGGTCTTCCCGGCGCCGTTGAGACCGAGCACGACCAGCCTGCTGCCCCGGTCCACGGCCAGGTCCACGCCGTGCAGGACGCGGTGAGCGCCGTAGGACTTGGCGAGGCTGACGGCGCCGAGCGGGGTCCGGCCGCAGGGGGCGGGCTCGGGCAGCCGGATCCGTGCGGTCTTCTCGGTGCGCCGGGCCGGCTCCAACTCGGCCAGCATCCGGTCGGCGCGCCGGGCCATGCTCCTGGCCATGGTGGCGGTGGCGGAGCGGGCCTTCACCCGGTCCGCCTGCGCATGCAGGGCGGCGGCCTTGCGCTCGGCGCTCGCCCGTTCCCGGGTGCGCCGCCGCTCCTCCTCGTCGCGCCGGCCGAGGTACGTCGTCCAGCCGGTGTTGTGGATGTCGATCGTCGTCCGGGTGGCGTCCAGGTGGAAGACGCGGTTGACGACGTCGGCGAGCAGGCCGGTGTCGTGGCTGATGACCACCAGGCCGCCCTGGTGGGCCTGGAGGAAGGTGCGCAGCCAGGCCAGGGAGTCGGCGTCGAGGTGGTTGGTCGGCTCGTCCAGCAGCAGGGTCCGGTCGGTTCCGGCGAACAGGATACGGGCGAGTTCGACCCGGCGCTTCTGCCCGCCGGACAGAGTGCCGACCGGCTCGCCCAGTACCCGTCCGGGCAGGCCGAGTCCGGCCGCGACCCGGGCCGCCTCGGCTTCCGCGGCGTATCCGCCGCCGGCCTCGAAGGCGGCCTCGGCACGCGCGTAGGCGCGCATCGCCCGCTCCAGCGCCGTGGCGTCGGCGGCGTCGGCCATCGCGGTCTCGGCCGTACGCAGGGCGCGCAGTGCGCGGTCGAGTCCGCGGGCGGACAGGATGCGGTCGGTGACGGTGACGGCGGGGTCGGTGGCGCGGGAGTCCTGCGCGAGGAAGCCGACCGGCCCGGTGTGCGTGACGGCACCGGCGGCGGGCCTGGACCGTCCGGCGAGGGCCGTCATGAGGGTGGTCTTGCCGGCGCCGTTGCGGCCGACGAGGCCGATCCGGTCCCCGGGCGAGACGGTGAAGGAGACGCCGGACAGCAGAAGACGGGCGCCGGCGCGCAGCTCGGCATCACGAACGGTGATCATGGGGTAACGCTCCGAAAAAGCAAGAGGACACACTTCTGGCGTGGAAGCGGGTCCTCAGCTAGGAAATTCGGGGCGTAGACATGCCGTCACGGTAACGCGGGCGCCCTGTGCGGCGCACACCGTTTTCCTGGCACCACACCGTTTTCTCGGCGCCGGGTAGTCAGCGCAGCCCGTCTCACCGGGTATTGAGGCTGCGGTGCGGGTCGCAGACCGGCACGCCGCCCCCGCCCTGCGGGGACCGGCTCCGGCCTCGGCGAGCCGGCGGTTGAGCCGCCGGCAGAGGCGCAAGGCGGCACGCGCCGCCGGCTCCCGCTCCCCTCGTCCTGCTAGGCCGCCAGCTGCGGGTACATGGCCGCCAGATCGCCGGAGAGTGCCGCCTTGATCCGTCGGCTGACGTCGTCCGCGAGGACCTCGTAGGCCCCGGCCTCGATGCCGTCGAGCGCCTGGACGGCGACGTCGTTCGGGGCGGACTTCGGCGCGTCGACGTCCGAGGCCATGTCGGTGTCGATGTAGCCGACGTGCAGTCCGGTGACCCCGATGCCCCGCGGACTCAGTTCCAGACGCAGGGTGTTGGTCTGGGACCACAGGGCCGCCTTGGTGGCGCTGTACGAGCCGCCGACGCCCAACCAGGAGAGCACGGAGTGGACGTTGAGGAGGTGTCCGCCGCCGTTGCGCTCGATGACCGGCACGAACGCGCGGGTGACCAGCAGCGGGCCGTAGAAGTTGGTCTCGAACTCCCGACGCACGTCGTCGACCGGGGCATCGAGGAAGGACCTCGCGCCGAGCAGGACACCGGCGTTGTTGATCACGACGTTGACGTCCTGCGCCTGGGCCGCCGCGGCCGCGACGGATGCGGGGTCGGTGACCTCCAGGGCGAGGGGCACGGCGTCGGGATGCGTGATCGTGCGGGCGTCGCGGGCGGTGGCGTACACCTTGGCGGCGCCGCGCGCGTACAGCTCCTCCACCAGCGCCTTGCCCAGACCCCGGCTGCCGCCGGTGACCAGTGCGACAGAGCCCTTGATCGAAGTCATGTTCATCTCCGTGAGTAAACCGATCGGTTTCCTCCACCGTAAACCGATCGGTTTTCGGGGGCAAGGGGGATCAGAAGAAGAGCGCCGAAGAAAGGCGACACGGGGAGGGCGACGCGAGGAAGGCCCGGCGTGGAGGGCAACGCGAAGAAGGCCCGGAGGGCAGGGCAACGCGAAGAAGGCCCGGAGGGCAGGGCAACGCGAAGAAGGCGAACGGGCGTCGTGCGCCAGGCGTGGCCGGCGGGGCGGGGAACGGCCCGAGCGCATGGATTGACCGTTCCCCGACCCTGCCGGTCGGCCCACCGCCGGTCGGGACCATGGCGGCGTGCCGGTCCGTGGGCACGGCCTCGACGGACGCGCCGGACACAACCGATCTCGTTCAGACCCTCCGCCGCCGGGCATGCGCAGGCCATCCGGAACGGTCCGGCCGGGTGAGGCGACGCCGCTCGGTACCGGCCCGGCCGGGTGAGGCGGCGCCGCTCGGTACCGGTCCGGCCGGGTGAGGCGGCGCTGCTGGGGCACCGGTCCGGCCCACGGGCGATCGTCGGCCCGCCGGGGCTTTCCGTGGCCTGCAGCCGGGGCTACCGACGGCGCAGGAGGGGCGCGTGCGGCGAGGCGGGACTACCCGCGGCGCAGGGAGGAGGCCGCCACGACGAGCCGGGATACCGGTGGCGGGGTGGGGCGGGCCGGGGTCTCGTAGCCGTGGTGCGGGTCGCAGGGTGGTGCGACTCTGGGGGAGAGGTGTCCGACGAGGGGACCCAGGAGGGCCGATGGGGCGTGACGTCCCGGCGCTCGTCTTCACCCGCGAGGACCGCCGCCGGTACCGGATCAAGATGCACGAGTGTCTCGACGCCTTGGCGCAGATGCTGCGCGAGTCACGGTTCGAGTCGGAGCGGCCGCAGGTCGGGCTGGAGATCGAGCTGAACCTGGTGGACGGCGACGCCGAGCCGGCGATGCGCAACACCGATGTGCTGGAGGCGATCTCCGATCCGGCCTGGTCCACCGAGCTGGGCCGCTTCAACCTGGAGATCAACGTGCCGCCCCGTCGGCTGACGGCGGGCGGTCCGGACGACTGGGAGTCGGAGATCCGGGCCGCGCTGAACCACGCCGACGAGCGCGCCGGGTCGGTCGGCACCCGCCTGGTCATCGTGGGGATCCTGCCCACGCTGCGGCAGGGGGACATCGGCGAGGACTCCCTCTCGGAGAACCCCCGTTACCGGCTGCTCAACGACCAGGTGTTCGCCGCCCGCGGCGAGGACCTGCGCATCGAGATCGACGGGGTCGACCGGCTGCGGACCTACGCGGACACGATCACCCCGGAGGCCGCGTGCACGAGTACGCAGTTCCATCTGCAGGTCTCTCCCGAGGAGTTCGCCCCCTACTGGAACGCGGCGCAGGCGATCTCCGGCGTGCAGGTGGCGCTGGCGGCGAACTCCCCGTTCCTGTTCGGCAAGGAGCTGTGGCACGAGACCCGGATCCCGCTCTTCGAGCAGGCCACCGACACCCGCCCGGAGGAGATCAAGGTGCAGGGGGTGCGGCCCCGGGTGTGGTTCGGGGAGCGGTGGATCAACAGCGTCTTCGACCTGTTCGAGGAGAACCTGCGCTACTTCCCGGCCCTTCTGCCGCTGTGCGACGAGCAGGATCCGGGGGAGACGCTGGACAGCGGTGACACCCCCGAACTGTCCGAACTAACCCTGCACAACGGCACGATCTACCGCTGGAACCGGCCCGTCTATGCCGTCGCCAACGACCTGCCGCACATCCGGGTGGAGAACCGGGTGCTGCCGGCCGGCCCGACCGTCGCCGACACCCTGGCCAACGGCGCCTTCTACTACGGGCTCACCCGGGCCTTGGTGGAGGAGGACCGGCCGGTGTGGTCGCGGATGTCGTTCTCCGCGGCCGAGGACAACCTGCACGCAGCCGCCCGGAACGGTATCGAGGCGCTGCTGTACTGGCCCGGGATGGGCGAGGTGCCGGTGCCCGAGCTGGTGTTGCGGCGGCTGCTGCCGCTGGCCCACCGCGGCCTGGAGCGCTCCGGCATGGACGCGGCCTGGCGGGAGCCACTGCTGGGCATCATCGAGCAGCGCTGTGTGACGGCCCGCAACGGAGCCGTGTGGCAGAAGGAGATGTTCCACCGCGTCCTGTCCACCACGCGGGCGAGCCGTCACGAGGCGCTGCGCCGGGTGACCCGGCTGTACATGGACTACATGCACCTCAACGCCCCGGTGCACACCTGGCCGGTCGACTGACCGGGATCAGCCGGGTGCGCGCAGAAACGCGACCGCGCGGTCGAACGCCGAGTCGCGGTTGTTCGCGAACTCCTCCTCGGTGAAGACCGGTACGAAGATGTGCGGCGGGATGCCCGTGCCGTCGAAGGTGCGGCCGGTCCGGGTCAGGTACTCCTCGTTCGGCAGGGTGAAGGACATGCCGCCGGGCAGGCTCCGCGTCAACGGGTCCGAGAAGACGCCCTGGGTGGGCTGCCCGACGCGTACGGTGCGGCCGGGACGGTCGAACAGGGCCTGGGCGAAGGTCTCGCCGGCGCTGACCGTCGATCCGCCGGTGAGGACCGCGACCGGGCCGGTGAACCGCGGGGCGTCGGCCGGGACGACGCGTACGGGCTGGGGCCGGGTGTACCGGCCGGGGTCGTCCGGGTCGTTGCGGGCGCGTTTGGCGTAGGCGGTGTAGGGGGTGTCGGTCAGCCGTGCCGCCGTCCGGATGCCGAGGGCGTCGGAGCCGCCGTCGTTCACGCGCAGGTCGATGACGAGCCCTTTCAGGCGCCGGACCCGGTCCGCGGTGAGGACGGTGTCGAGCGTCCGGTCGAGTTCCCTCCGGTTCGCGGCGTAGGGCGCGTCGTCGCCCGCGTAGAACTCGAAGGCGGAGATCCGCAGGTAGCCGAGGTCGCCGGGCAGGTCGGCATAGGTGATCAGCCCCTCGGCGAAGTCCTGCCGGCCGGTTGCGTGCCGCAGGTCGCGGGTTTCGACGAACTCCTTCACCTTCGCTTCCAGTTCCTCGCTCGGCAGCTCGGTTCCGGGCCGTGGCTCGAAGAAGTCGCGGTCGTCGTCCTCGACCGTGACATGGATGTCGTACAGGGGTCGCAACATGCGGCTGAAGATGCCGAAGAGTTCGGGTCCGGTGGTGTTCGGGCGCACCTGTGACCGGTAGCGGTCGCGGACGGCGTGCCAGTCGACGCCCTTCTGCGCGAAGAAGGGGTAGTTCTCCTCGAAGGTCTGCCAGAGCGCGTCGAAGCCGGACCGGGGGTCCTCGGGGGCCGGACGGGTGCAGTCGGCGGGCAGGGCGCGGATCCGGGTGAGCTGCCGGTGTCCGACCGAACCGGCCGTGGTGAGCCGGGCGTGGTCGCGGTCGCGGCCGCTCCGTACGGTGAGGACGGTGCCGTCGGGGGTGGTGTAGGCGCCGAAGCTGGTCTGCCGTGCGGACTCGCCTTCGAGGCAGCTGACGGAGGTGACCTGGTACTCCCGCAGGGTTCCCCGGCCGAGGAGGAGCACGGTGCCGTAGCCGTCTGTCCGCCATACTCCGTCGATGGCCGGCGAGCGCGGTGGCGCGACGGTCGCGGTCGGTACGGCCATGGCGGCGAGGGCCAGGGCGGCGACGGTGGCCGTGACGATGTGCACGAGCGGGTCCTCCGGATGCGGGCCGTACACCACCACCGTGTACGACGCCCGTGCCGTGCGCCATCCGGGGGACCGGGACACGGGCGGCCGGGGAGGCGTCCAGGGCGCCCGGGCCGTCGCCGGGCAGGCGCTCAGGGCTGTCGCTACAGCGTCGTCTCGGTGCAGGCGGTTCCCTGCGGCAGGTGACCCTTCGCCCACTCAGCCAGTTCCCGCAGCGCGGGCTCCAGCGCCGCGCCGGCCTCGGTCAGCCGGTAGGAGACGCGCAGCGGCGGGCCCTCGTCCACCTGGCGCAGGACGAGGCCGGCCGCACCGAGTTCGGCGAGCCGGTCGGACAGCATGCGCTCGCTGATACCCGGGACGGCCCGCCGGAGGTCGGCGAAGTAGGCGGGCTGTTCCACCAGGACGGCCACGATCGGGCCGCTCCAGCGCTTTCCGAGCAGCTGGAAGACACGGGTGATGCCGTCGTCCACCCGCTTGCATGCCGCGCTGTCGTGAATCTGCTCCGCCGCCATGGTCTCAGGGTACCGGTCCGTATGCAGGTGAGAAAAAGTAAGTACCTATGATAGAAGTAGTACAGTACGAAACATCAGCCGTCACGCCGTGGTGTGGCGGCTCCCTTTCCCCTTCCTGGAGAGATCCCAATGGCCACCCTGCTGCACATCGACTCCTCCGTGCTCCCGACCGAGGCCTCGTCCTCCCGTGCCGTGACGGCGGCGTTCCGCAAGCACTGGGAGGAGCTGCACCCGCAGGGCACCGTCGTCTACCGCGACCTGGCGGCGCAGCCCGTCCCGCACATCACCGCCGACGCGCACCTCGCGGGCTTCCTGGACCCGGCCGCCCACACGCCGGGGCAGGTGGCGGCCTTCGCCGAGCGCGTGCGGCTGATCGAGGAGCTGGAGCAGGCCGACGCGGTGCTGATCGGCGCCCCGATGTACAACTACTCGATCCCGTCGACGCTCAAGGCCTGGCTGGACAACGTGATCCTCTTCGGCCGGACGGCGGGCGAGAGCCAGTCCGCGAAGGGCACCCCGGTGACCGTCGTAGCCAGCCGCGGCGGCTCCTACGCGCCGGGCACCCCGCGCGAGCCGTACGAGTACGTGCAGAACTACCTCACGGCCGTGCTCGCCGACGCCCTCGGCATGGAGACGTCCTTCATCGTCCCGGAGCTGACCATGGCGCCGCAGAACCCGGCGATGGCCGAGCTGGTCCCGCTGTACGAGGCCTCCCGTGACCGCGCCTTCGAGGACGCGGCCGAGCAGGCGCAGCGACTCGCGGAGCGCATCGCGGCCTGAGCCGGGTCCGGCCGGGTACCGCCGGCAACCGGTCATCGCGCCTTATGAGGGGGGTGGGGTGCACACGGCGTGCACCCCACCGCTTAGCGTGCTGCCATGCGTGTCGACTACTCACCGGAAGCCATGGGCCCCGGATCGTTCTACCGTCTGCTCACGGACGTCGTCGTACCCCGGCCGATCGCCTGGGTCTCCACCCTGACGCCGGACGGCGCGACGGCGAATCTGGCTCCGCACTCGTTCTTCACGGTGGCCAGCACCGAGCCGCCCATCGTGCAGTTCACCTCGGTGGGCCGCAAGGACTCCCTGCGCAACGTGGAGGCGACGGGCGAGTTCGTCGTCAACTTCACGCCCGAGCCGCTCTTCGCCGAGGTCAACGCGACGGCGACCGACTTTCCCCGCGACGAGGGCGAGTTCGACGCCGTGGGCATCGAGCGGGAGCCCTCGCTGCGGGTGCGGCCGCCGCGCGTGGCCGCGTCCCCGGTCGCCCTGGAGTGCACGCTGCACTCGACGCTGCGGCTGGGCAACTCGACGGTGGTGTTCGGCCGGGTCGTGCACGCCGCGGTCCGTGAGGACGTGCTGGTGTCCGGCCGGCCCGACATCGGCCTGCTGCGCCCCCTGTCCCGCCTGGGCGGCAACGAGTGGGGCACGATCGGCGAGGTCCAGGAGCTGGCCCGGGTGCCCTACCAGGAGCCGGCCCGCGGCTGACCGGACCTGCCGGCGGTATGCGGCCGGCGTCAGGCCAGGACGAGCACCGGCGGACGCCCCGGCACGGCACCGGACGCGGCCTGTCTACGTGCCGGGCCGCCCCTCGGTGCGGAGTTCACCGGAGTCCGGCCCCTGTACTCGACCGTCGGCCTCGCTGTCCCTGGCCGCCGCACACGGCCAACGTGGGGACACGCGGGAGCGGCGCCTGCGCGGTGCGGCGCCGGGCGCCCGGGTCGGTGGAAACCTGCGCCCATGAAGAACCCTCCCAGCGTCAGCAGTTACGTCGACCGGGTCACCGCGGGCCCGGGCGGCGCGATGACCGACGAGGTCGGCGTCATCACCGGCGATCTCACCGTCGCGACGATCCTGCGGTCCGACGGGCACAGCGTGCGCGTGGCCGTCCAGCACTCCGGCAGCGACACCTGGTACACGCTCACCGGAAGCCCCGCCCCGGTGCCCGCCGGGCAACTCGCGGCCTACCACCGGGACCTGCTCGGGCGCATCCGCCGCGGCGGCGGCACCCGCGCCACCTGACCCGGCCCTGCGAAGGCGGCGGGCCCACGGGTTTCGGCGCGGGCCTCCAGGGGAGTCGGTGCCCGTGGTCTCGTACGGACCGGAGCAGCGCGTGCACGTGCCCGCGCTGCGTGCCGGCTGGCTCACCCAGACCTTCGTGCACTGGGCCTACTCCCCCGACCAGGTCCAGCGCCTGCTGCCGGACGGCCTGGTCGTCGACACCTTCGACGGAGCGGCGTGGGTCAGCCTCACCCCGTTCGTCATGACCGGTGTGCACCCGCCGGGCTCCCCTGCCGCCCTGCCCGCCTTCCGGGAGACCAACCTGCGGACCTACGTCCGCGACCGGGACGGCCGGGACGGGCTGTGGTTCCTGTCCGTCGAGGTGTCCTGTGCGGTGATGCTGGCGGCCCGCACGGTCGGGGTGCCGTACCACCTCGGCCGTCTGGAGGTGTCGCGGGACGGCGGGGTCCTGGCCTACGCCGGCGCCCGGCGGGGCGCCGGGCCCCGGTACCACGTGACCGTCCGGACCGGCGAGCCCATCCGCCCCGATCGCCGGGACGTGTGGCTGACGTCGCGGTGGCGGGCCTTCACCCGGCAGCTCGGCATGATCTGGGAGACACCCGTCGAGCACGCGCCGTGGCCGCTGCGCGAGGCGCGCCTGGAACGTGCCGAGGAGACCCTGACCCGGGCGGCGGGGCTGCCCCCGCCCGGAACCGAACCGCTCGTGCACTTCTCGGACGGCCTGCCCAAGGTCCGCCTGGGCATCTCCCACCCCGTCCGGCCTGTCCGCGGCCGGCCGGCCGGCGCCGGTGCGCCGGGATCACCGCACCCTCGACGTCACGGCACGCGCCAAGAGGGCTCGCCATGAACCGCCCCCGTACGCAACGGCCCGCCGGCAAGAGCAGCGCCGACATGAAGCTGCTCGGCATCCACCTCAACGACCACCTCGCCGACGCCACCGCGGGCAGCCGGCCGGCGCTGCGCACGGGCGGCACGGACAGCACCTGACCCGAGACTGACCGCCCGGTCCATTGCTCGCGCCGCACGCCGGTCAGGCCCCCGGGAGTCGAGCCGGTGGCGGATCACCCTGCTCGCGTTCGCGCTGGTCGCCGGGCCGGCCGACCCGGCGTACCGGCCGGGCCCGGCCCCCTGCCCGGACCGCGGTTCCGCGTGTCCTTCCGTAGGCTGAGGAGTGCCCCGAGGCTCCGTCGGCAGATGTCCCCGCAGGCAGGAGAACGGTCGTGATCGAACTGGCCGCGGCGTTCGCCGTGGCGGGAGCGGCGAGCAACGCCGTGGGCACCGCCTTCCAGCGCAAGGCGGCGTCCGTCTCCCACCGCCGCGGCCTCCGGCTGGTCGCGGAGCTGGCGCGCCAGCCGTTCTGGCTGATCGGCATGGCCGGAGTGGTGTGCGCGGCACTGTTCCAGAGCCTGGCCCTGGTCAACGGCCCGCTCGCGCTGGTCCAGCCGCTCTTCATTCTCGAACTGCCGTTCGCCCTGCTCGTCGCCGGCCCGCTGATGCACCGGCGAATGCCGCCCTGGGGCTGGTGGGGTGTCGGCGGCTGTGTGGCGGGCCTCGCCGTCCTGCTGATCGCCGCCGCCCCGCACGGCGCCAGCGCCCAGGCGCCCCTCGTCCGCTGGATCCCGGCCCTGTGCCTCTGCCTCGGCGCGATGGCGGCCGCAGTGCTGCTGGCCGGCCATGGGCACTCGCCGACCCGGCGCGCCGCGCTGCTGGCGGCGGCCTCAGCGACGGGCAACGCCCTGACCGCCGCTCTGCTGAAGTCGGCCACCGGCACCTTCGCCGACCACGGCTTCACGGCCTTCCTGCGGTCCTGGCAGACGTACGGCTTCGCACTCGCCGGGACAGCTGCCGTGATCCTGCTGGAGAACGCACTCCAGGCCGGCCCGCTGGCCGCGGCGCAGCCCGCATTGACCATCGGCGACGCCGTGGTGAGCCTGACGCTGGGCATCACCCTGTTCGACGAACGGGTCCGCACGGGCTGGTGGCTCGTGCCGGAGGTGGGCGGTGCCGTGCTGATCGTGGTGGGGGTGGTGGTCCTCAGCCGGGCGGTGCAGCGCATCACCGTGCTGCCGACCGCGGCGGAGCGGGCCGGGCGCACCGGGGAGGCGGGGCAGCGGCGCCTGTCGCCATAGGGCGGACGGAGTGGGACGGCGACCCTGCCCGGTCCCGGCCTGACCGCCCTGCCCGGCCTGGCCGGCCTGGCCGGCCTGCTGCGCGGCTTCCCCCGCGTGTGCGTCCCTGGCCGCGGCATCCAAGCGTGCCGGCGTCACGGCTGCCGGGCCGTCGGCGCCGCTTCACTGCTCGGCCCGCACCGGATGCCTGCTCCTGATCGAAAAGATCCGCCGGTCGGCGCCGGCCGGGACGGGACTGGCCAACCTGGACTCCTCGGGGTGCCCGGCCGGTTCCTCGCGGACGACGCGTGCGCGGTCCCGGCGTCGGAGCTATGCTCAAATTGGTTGAACCTAAAACTATTACGGATGGGAGGTGGGCCTGGTGAGCAACACCGAAGTGAAGCCCGCCGAGACACGTTGCGGCTCCTCCCCCGAGGCGGCCCCCGCGGACGCCTCGGCGCCGGCGGAGGTGCTCACGCCCCGCGATGTGCCCCTGGGCGGGCCCCGTGCGATGACGGTGCGGCGCACCCTGCCCCAACGGGCCCGCAGCCTCATCGGCGCCTGGTGCTTCGCCGACCACTACGGCCCCGACGACGTCTCGCGCACCGGCGGCATGGACGTCGCCCCGCACCCGCACACCGGGCTGCAGACCGTGAGCTGGCTGTTCAGCGGCGAGATCGAGCACCGCGACAGCCTCGGCAGCCACGCCTTCGTGCGGCCCGGCGAGCTGAACCTCATGACCGGCGGGCACGGCATCAGCCACTCCGAGGTCTCCACACCCGGGACCACGGTGCTGCACGGCGTCCAGCTGTGGGTCGCGCTCCCCCGGGAACACCAGCACACGGCGCGGGACTTCCAGCACCACGTACCGGAACCGGTGCACCTCGACGGCGCCGTACTGCGCGTGTTCCTCGGCTCCCTCGCCGGAGCGGTCTCCCCCGTGCGCACCTTCACCCCGCTGCTCGGCGCCGAGATCACCCTGGAGCCGCACGCCACGGTCACACTGTCCGCCGACCCTGGTTTCGAGCACGGCGTCCTCGTCGACCAGGGTGAGATCAGCGCCGCCGGAACCACGCTGCAGCCGGCCGAGCTGGGATATCTCAGCGTCGGCCGCGACACCGTCACGCTCGTCAACGAATCCACCGGTCCGGCCCGCCTCGTCCTGCTCGGGGGACCGCCGTTCGGTGAGGAGATCATCATGTGGTGGAACTTCATCTGCCGGACGCACGAAGAGGTCGTACAGGCCCGCGAGGACTGGATGCAGGGGTCCCGGTTCGGCGAGGTGAGGGGCTACGACGGGGATCGCCTGCCGGCACCGGAACTGCCGCACGTGCCGCTGAAGCCGCGCGGACGCGCACGCTGACCCGCGAAGAGCCGGGCTTCCCGCACCGGGCGCCCTCCCCCGTGAGCGATCACCGGACGCCCTCCCCTCGAGTGATCACCGGGACGCCCTCCCCTTGAGCGATCCCGGGGCGCCCTCTCTGCGAGCGATGGTGCCGCCATGCCCCCGGTCGGGTGGCGCCATCTCGGGCGGGGCATCCGTATCAGTTGCGTATCGTAACGCATGATTACTCTACGTATATGGATGTCGTCGAGGAGACCCGTCTTGCCCTCGTCCTCAACGGCGGCGTGAGCCTCGCCGTCTGGATGGGTGGTGTCACTCATGAACTGGATCTGTTGCGGCGGGCGTCACGCAGCCTGCAGACCGGAGTGCCGGAGCGTGTGAAGCCGGAGGACCGGGCCGGCTTCGAGCTGTGGCAACGCGTCATCCGCGAAGCCCGCACGCGGGTGGTGGTGGATGTCGTGTCGGGCACGTCCGCGGGCGGACTGAACGGCTCCTTCCTCGCCGCCGCCATCGGCAGAGGAACGGATCTGCCCGATCTGCGCGCCACCTGGCAGACGGCTGCCGCGCTCACGAGGGACCGCTTGCTGAAGAACCCGCCCTACAACAGCCTCCTCGACGGCCGGTACTTCCAGGACGAGGTCGGCAGGATCCTCGACTCCATGTGCGGCAGTGAGCGTGAGGCGGAACCGGTCACCCTCTTCGTCACGGCGACCGCCCTCGACGGCCTGCCGGAGTACGTGCAGGACAGCTTCGGAGGCCGGTTCCAGGTCGCCGACCATCGTCGGCTCTACAGGTTCCAGCACGATCCCCACGCGGTGGTCTTCCGCAAGGCCGGTGCGGAGGGCGACGCGTGGAAACCTCAGGCCGACGGCCGCAGGGACTTCCTCGACAACACGGTCCTGGACCGACTGCGCCTGGCCGCGCGCGCCTCGGCCGGCTTTCCTGTCGCCTTCGCGCCCGTGGACGAATCGCCGCTGCTCCTGCAGCGCGTGCGGCCCGCCCCGGAGATCCCCAGCCAGGGCAGGGACAGAGCGAGCTGGATCGTCGATGGAGGGGTACTGAACAACGCCCCCTTCGGGCCCGTTCTGGCGGCGATCAGCGACCGGCAGGTGGACGGCCCCGTCCGGCGGGTCGTGGTCTACATCGTGCCCTCCAGCGGAATCATCGACCCGCACGAGCAACACCGGCCACCGTGCAAGGCGGCCGAGTGGCCGTCGGTACTCGGTACGGCCGTCAGCTATCCACGGGAGGCCGATTTCCGCAGCGGAGCGGCGGAGTTGCAGGACCGGATGAACCGGGAGTCGTTCGACCGCCACCTGGAGTTCTTCCGCTGCCTGATCGACGCCGCGGAGAGGAAGGAGAGAGCCAGGGCCCGGCGCCGCATGCGCCGGTTGCTCCACCGAACGGCGCAGACCTGCGCCGAAGCCGAGCCGGCCACGGAAGGAAAGGAATGCGACCTGGTCGAACTCGCCTCCTCACTCTTCGTCCACTACCGCAAGAGCCGCGTCAGAGGCGTGCTCTGGAAGGTACGGCAGTTGCGAGAGGAAGGACGCGGGGTACGGTCCCTGGCGCGCATCCGGCTCGAGGACGTCGAGGCAGTTCTGAGAACCGGCCCGAAGCTTCGGTGGGTCCCCGACGGGAGCGACGCCTTGCATGCCTCCCCGGATGCTGCATGGACGTGGGGTGGCAGTGTTGCCGAGCGCCTGATCTGGACCCTGGTCAGCGACATCGAACAGCGACTCAGAGACGGCATCGCCGGGCCGCGCGAGGAGGCCGACTGCACCAGCCGGGCTCCGGCGGCGCTGACCCACAGCCTGGGTGAGCTGAGTTCCTGCGTCCGGATCGTCCGTGCCGTCCAGGAGGCCGTCTTCAGCCAGATCCGCAATGCGTCCCAAGCCGGCGGTGACCCGACCCGCCGTCTCGACCCCGAGCAAGGCCCCGCCGAGATGGTGAACAGGGTCTACAGAACGCTCGGAGTGGCCGAGGTCCTGCGGGAACAGGTACGACGGGCCATCGAGGAGTACAACAAGGCGGTCTACGGCGTCGATCCGACGGACCGGCGCGCACAGGAGAAGAACGCACAGCGGGCCAAGCAGACACTGAGCTTCTGCCTCGCCGCAGAAGTGGTGGCCGGGGCAAGCGCCTCGTCCGAGCAACTGGCCGAATACACTCCGCAGTTCGAGTTTCTCCGGCTGGGTCCGGACGAGTTCAGTCCGCTCTTCCCGCACGACAAGTTCGCCCCGCTCGGCGACCGCAAACTCTACGGCATCCGACTCAATCACTTCGGCGCATTCGTCAGACCCGAGTGGCGGACATCCGACTTCGCCTGGGGACGGCTGGACGCCTCGCACCACCTGCTGCGCCTGTTCATCCCCGATCAACAGGAGCGGAAGCGCACCGAGACGGAGATGCACGAAGCGGTCCTCCGGGCCGAGAACTTCAGCAAGCAGGACATGGAGAAGAACCTGAGGGAACTGGCGGAACCCGACGAATCGAGGCTCTTCAAACGCTATCTCGACACCCGTGAGGGGAGATACACCTTCGGCAGGATGACCGAAGGGGCGCTGAGCATGCTCACGGGCAAGGGCGCCCCCGAGCGAAGCGCCCATGCTCAGGCCGGGAAGGTCATGTTCTGGCGAAGCTTCGGCCGGCGGGTGAAATTCCGCCGTGCCGCGCGGCAGTGGGTGTCGTCGCTGAACCAACTGTTCGGGGTGTCACGGCTGATCGCATGGCCGGCACGCACGTGGTGGTGGCGACGCGTCAGGAAGAATCCCAAGAAGGCCATGGGTATCACGTTGCAATCCGTGTTCCTCGCCGTTGCCACGTGCATCCTCGTCCCCTTCGGCATCGGCGAAGCGATCAACCACTTCGCCGATGAGAAATGGGCGTGGCAGGACGTGCTGATCAAAGCCCCTGCCATTCTGGCCGCTGTACTTGCCGTCGAATACGTCGGCACCGCCATCTACTACTTCTTCAAGTTCCGCATCCAGCAACGACGCGCGGAGCGGAACGCCGCGTGACGGACGGGGCGGCCTGTGAGCCGCCGCTCCGTCCATCACGCGGCGGGCCTGGGGCAGGTGACGTCCTCCGACGGCAGGCGGCCTGTCGCGAGGTACTTGACGGACCGTGTCGTCCATCCAGCCCCTGCCGGCGGCGGCGTAGACCCACCGGGCGCCAGGTGTCAGCCTCCGGCGGGAAAACGGACGGTCAGAAGGGCCCGGTCGTCAGGGAGTTCCGTGTCCGGCTGCTGGAGGAGCAGCGCGCAGACGTCGCGGACGTCGAGGCCGGCGGTGGAGCGCGCGGACCGCAGGAGGCGCTCCAGACCGACGTCGAGGCTCTCGCCACGACGTTCGATCAGGCCGTCCGTGTAGCAGACGAGTGTGGCGTCGCCGGGCACCTCGATCTCGCGCTGGGGGTAGTCGACGCAGCGCACCGGACCGAGCGGCGGGGCGAGAGCCCCCTCCAGGTAGCGGGCGGTGCCGTCGGCGTCGATCAGCAGGGGCGGCGGGTGGCCGGCGCGGGCGTACCGCAGGACACGGGTGCGGCGGTCGTAGGCGGCGTAGCAGGCGGTGGCCATCAGGCCTTGGTGGTAGGTGCCGAGGAAGTCGTTCAGCTCGGCCAGGACCGTGCCGGGGCGGGTGCCGCTGCGCCGGGCGATGGTGCGCAGCACCGTGGTGATCTGGGCCATGGCGGTTGCCTCGGCGATGCCGTGCCCGGCGACGTCCCCGATGGTGAGGCCGACCGTGTGCTCGTCCAGGAGGTGCACGTCGTACCAGTCGCCGCCGACGTCGACCAACTGCGTACCGGGGGCGTAGCCGCTGGCGATGTCCAGATAGCCGACGCGGGGCAGGGTGGGCAGCAGGCTGCGCTGCAGGCGTTCGGCGAGGCGGTGCTCGTGCTCGAACAGGCCGGCCCGGCGGACGGCCTGGGCGATCTGCTGGGCGATGGCGACGATGTGCTCCTCGTCGGGGGCCGTGTCCGGCGCGTACCGGATCACCAGGTTGCCCAGCGTCACGCCTTCCGCCTGCAGTGCGACCCGGCGCGCCGCGTCGGCGGACGCGACGGGTCCGGCCGCCCCGCGGGTCCCGTCCAGGTCGACCCAGGCGGCGGAGGGGGCCAGGGGGCTGTCGGTGGGGCCGAGCGAGGGCACGATGCGCTGCACGTGCAGTTCCAGGAGCACGCTCTGCGCGTCCAGGGCCTGCGGGGCGCACTTGTGGACGGCCTCGCACACGTCCGTCAGGTCGGCGCTGGCGGCGAGGGCGGCCGTGAGCCGGTAGAGCCGCTGCATCCGGGCGCGGGCTTCGGTCTCCCGGCGCAGCAGTTCGGCGCGCTGTTCGGCGATGGCCCGGCGGTAGGCGGTCTGCTGGTGCATCAGTTCCACGCGCTGGCTCAGGGCGACGAACCGGTCGCCCGCGTCGAGCCGGGACAGCTGCAGCTGCACGGCCGGCTCGGGTCCTTCCCACCAGCGGGCGCGCGCGCCGTGGCAACGCAGGCGTACGGGTCTTCCGTCGCTGCCGCAGACGGTGATCACGCCGGGCAGCGGGGAGCCGCTGCCCATCCAGCGGCCGAGCTGCCGGCGCAGCCCGTCCGGGTCCTGGACCAGCGCGGCCAGCTCGGCTCCGGGAGTCAGGCAGTCGACGGCCCTGCGGCTGGCGCTGTTGGCGGCCAGGATGCGTCCCGACGCACTGCAGACGACGACCGCGTGGGGCAGAAGTCCGGTGACGGCCCGGAACAGAGCCAGGCTCACCTCACAGATCCGCGGGAGTCGAGCCGGCGGCCTGTTCACCGGGCAGCTGGACGTCGCCGTAGTACTCGCGGCCCAGCTCCTCGTCCATTTCCGCGCCGGGGTCGAGATGGACGACGACGCGGCAGCCGGAGCTCCCGCGGGCGATCGTCTCCTGCAGCTCCACCCGGGCGTAGCCGAGGTTCTGGGCGGCGATGGTGCCGAAGACGTTCGACGTCATCATGCACATCGACTCGCGGCCCTGAACCTTCTCGGCGAACGGGCAGCTGCGGCTGCCCAGGACTATCTGCTCGTCGTCCTGCGAGATGAGGTAGAAGTCGCCCTTGATGCGCTGCTTGAGGTCGACCAGCACGTCGGCGACCTGGTCCCGGTTCAGGCGGGGCAGCCCGAGTGCCTGCGTGTAGGCCTCGTTGATCTGCGAGCCGACCGACTGACCGACCAGGCTGATGTATCCCGAAGCCTCCTCCAGTCCGATGACGGTCTCCAGCGATGTCGCCAGTTCGCGGACGAGGCCTCGCATGAACACGTCCCGGTCCAGGTGTACGTTCGCTTCTGCGGCGCGGCTCACGGAGTCCCCTTTCGGCCCTCGTAGGTTTTCCTCGGCGGGGAGCGAGCCCCTGTCCTCCGCACCAACATAGCCGAAGGCGGTGCGCCCGTTGATCCGCTCGCCGACCGGTTCGTACCGCGCCTCGGGGACCTGGGGGGACCTGTTCACGGGCCGCGTGTACCCAGCGGCGGGAGGTGCATGCCGAAGCACCCAGGGCCCGGCGAAGCAAGGCCACCGCGGCAGGCAATCTTGATTTCTTCCCTGCTTCCACGAGAAACCCTCAGTTTCCCTGGCGTGACCCTGCGTGTCGCCTTGGGTGTCTCCCCAGGGGTGTCCCGGACGGCTGCCCCTGGGCTGCACGCGAAAGGTTTTCCCGCCTCCGGTGCACGGACGCCCGGATCGGGGGCACTCGTACAACGGAAGTACTAGCAGCTGGAGGCAACCATGATCGCCCTCGGCGTCATCCTGCTCATCATCGGCTTCGTCACGGGCATATCGATCCTGTGGACGATCGGGATCATCCTTCTGGTGGTCGGGGCCATCCTCTGGATCCTGGGTTCCATGGGTCACGCGGTCGCCGGCCGACGCCACTATTGGTGAACGGCCCCGTCGCGCCGACGACTCGGCTCGACGGAAAGCGGCCGCGCCGAGCTGTCGCCCGGCCCGGTCACGGTCGTCGCCCCCCAAATGGAGATCGCGCAACAGCGCGATCTCCATCACGTGGTGCAGCATTCCCCAGCGCATTCCCCAGTGCATTCCCCGAGTGCCGCAGTTCCCGGTGCAGCCGTACCCGGTGCAGCAGCGGTGCGGCTCGCCGGAGGGGACTCCGGCGAGCCGCTGGTGACCACGGTCAGGCGCACTTGCCGGTGGGGCGGGCCCGGGTCACCACGTCGCTGACGCCGGTGGTGGCGTCCAGCCAGATGACACGGGAGCCGCCGGCCGCGGCGGCGGAGAGCTGCTCGCCCCGGTTGCAGGAGACCCGGCCGCGCCGGATGCCGCCGCCCTGGTGGTCCGGGGTGAACTGCCAGAGCTTGGCGAGTGCCGCGTTGGTCAGCTCGGACGACGGTGTCCGGGCGACCACCGTCACCGCGTCCGCGGAGGCCGTCACGTCCGAGACGTCCAGGGCGTCGGGCCCGCTCTCCGGGCTGAGATCGGTGATGCCGGTGCCGTCGAGCGCGGCACGGCGCAGGGCGGTGGCGCCGTTCTGGCCGACCGTGTCGAGCAGCCAGTAGACGTGGTCGCCGGTGAGGGCCGTCGGGCCGAGGCTGGTCTGCGGTGCGGCCTGCTGGATCACCCGCTCCTCGCCGGTGGCCACGTCGATCAGCCGGGTGGTGGACTCGTACACCGCGCGGACGCGCTGCCGGTCCTGGTAGACGATCCTGCCGTGGCTCACGGACGGAAAGGTGGCCCGGTGGTAGGTGCCGCCGCCGATGGAGACGACGTTCGACGGGTCCTTCAGGCTCAGATAGGCCACGCCGGCCCGGCCGCCGTAGTTGTTGTAGGCGAAGGCCACGACGTCACCGTCCACGCCCAGGGCCGTGCCGACACTGCGGCCGTGCCACAGGGTGCGCACCGGTCCGCCGGCGAGGGGGCGGGCCAGGATGTCCACACCGGAGGGCCCGTGCGCCTGCCACACCACCGTCTTGCCGTCCGTGGCCGGATTGACGTGATAGCGGCCGTCGTTGGGGCTCATCAGTTTCAGCTGCCCCTTGCCGTCGGTGCGGCCGGCCCAGACCGAGTACGGCTCGGAGCCGGACTCGTCGGAGTTCGAGGCGACCCACCACCCGCCGCCGGCGCCGAGGTGGGTGTCGTAGGTGTTGACGCGGGAGAGCAGCACGTCGGAGTCGATACCGAGGGCCTTCTCCCACAGGGGGACGATGCCGTGCGCGGTGAAGGCCTTCTGGACCGCGGCGACCTTCTTCCCGCCGATCTTGAGCTGCTTGGCCGCGGCGACGACCGCGTTGCGGCCCTGGGTGAAGCCGTCGAGCGGGGTGAGGTACTCGGTGAGCGCCCTGTAGACGAGCGCGTCGGCGACGTCGGGACCGAGTTCCTCGCGGATGTCCCACAGCGCGCCGGCGAAGATGCTGGAGTTGAGGTGCACGCCGCCGTTGTCGGTGCCGAATCCGACGCCGAGGAAGGAACCGGCGGTGGTGCGGCCGTCGTTCAGGTCGCGGATGGCGCAGGCGCGCGGGTCCTTGGTACGGCACAGTGTCTCGCCGAGGAGGCCGGAGTCCGGGTCGTCCATGGAGAGGTGGCGGGCGTCCGACTCGATGGCGTTGCCGAAGTAGTCGGCGAGGGCCTCGTTCATGGCGCCGGACTGGCCCGCGTAGACCAGAGCGGCGGAGTGCTCGATGACACCGTGGGTCATCTCGTGACCCACGACGTCAAGCGCGGCCGACAGGGGCCGGTACTCGGCGTCACCGGAGCCGTATACCATCTTCTGGCCGTCCCAGAAGGCGTTGACGTAGGGCAGCCCGTAGTTGGTCGCTCCGACCAGGGAGTTGACGGTCATGCCGTGCCCGTCGAGGCTGTCCCGGCCGAACTTGGTGCGGTAGTAGTCGTAGACCTGTGCGGCGGCCCAGTGGGCGTCGACGGCGCCGGACTCGGTGGCCTCGGTGCCGAACTGCGGGCTGGGCGAAGCGAATTCCTGCAGGCCGTCGGGCCAGGTGCCGGACAGGTCGCTCACCCATCGGCCGCGCGCGTCCCAGGTGGCCAGGGCGTTGTCCGGGGCGCTCTGGATGCGGGTGCGGTCGCGCAGCACGTAGGCGTCGCGGCTGTCGTCGTGGGTGATGCCCAGCGGGACGGTGGTGCCGTCCAGGCGGACACCGGAGCCGGGGGTGCCGGGCGCGGGTTCGCCGGCGGGCGCCGCGCCGCTCCGGGCGGCCGCGCTGCCCCGGGCACGCGCCGCACGGTCCTGGGCGGCGGCGCTGCCCTGGGTGTGCGCCGCACTGATCCGGGCGGCCGCACGGCTCTCGCCGGCGGTGGTGCCCGGGGCGGCGGTCGTGCCGGGTGCGCCGAAGGTGCGGACCCCGCTGTACTGCAGGACCGGGTAGCCGGCCCGGGCGTCGATGTACACCTCGCGCAGCACCGGTTCGCCGTGCGCCGGGTCGGTGCCGCGGACGGTGACGTGCCGGGTGAGGACACCGGTTCCGTCGGGCACGACGACCAGGCCGTGGGAGGTACCGGTGAGGGGCGAGCCCGTGTCCTCCTCGTCCGGGCCTGCGCTGAACGCGCGCGCGGCAAGGTCCTGTCGGACGGCGTCGACCGCGCGCTCGACGGCCAGCGCGTCGTCGACCTCGGCGGCCGTGGCGGCCCGCAGTCCGGTGAAGTAGTGGCCGGAGGTGCCGGTGACGATCCGACGGCCGTCCTTCCGCTCCATGCGGACGATGTACTGGCCGCCCAGGACCGGGATCCCATGATGTGTCTGCTGCAGCCGCACGGTCTCCCTGCCGCCGGACGTGAGCGTGCCGGCGGGTCTCAGGTCGCGGCCCGGATCGGCGATCCGGTAGCGGTCCTCGCGTGCGGCGAGGTAGGCGCGTGCGGCGCCCGCGGCGGTGCGAGCCGCCGGTGCCGGTTCCCTGAGGCCGTCCACCAGGGCGGGGGTCTTCGTGTCCTCCCCCACCGCGGTGGTCCCGGGTGCCGACGGTGCGGCGTCGGCGGGAGCCGCCGAGACGACGAGTGCGGCGGCGCCCAGGAGCGCCACCGCACTGGATAAGGCGTTCCGCTGTCTTCTCGATGCTTGTGCCGCGCACTCCGAGCGCGTTCCGGCATGGCGCACTGTGTCCCCAACCCCCCACGCAGATAAGCCCGTTACCGGCAGCGGGCCGCCGCCGGGAGGCCTATTGGAAGCGCTGGTGCGCCCGTGCAGCAACAGGCCGGACGAGACGACGGGTGATTTCCGGCCCCCTGCGGGCAGCCGGTGTTGCGGGGGCGCCCCGGAATTGTCCGCGATCTGTAACAGAGGGATCCTCCGGCCGCGCCCGCCCGTCCTGCCAGGTGCACGGAACCAGTCGACACACCAGGGGGCGGGACGGACATGGCGCGGCATGGCGGGCGGGGATGGTACGGCCGGGTGGTCGCGGCGGCACTCGGAGTCACGGCGGTGGCCGCCGCCACCTCGGTGTGGACCGCGCAGGCCGGCCAGTCCGGCGACGCGTCTGCGGCCCCGGGTGTCTCGGCGCGGCCGGCCGCGCCGAAGGCGAAGCCCGTGTCCGCGGCCATCGTCCACGCCTCCGACGGGGGCGCACACGCGGTCAACATCACCATCGACGACGGCCCGGACCCGGCCTGGACCCCGCAGGTGCTCCAAGTGCTGCGGGACAACGGCGTGAAGGCGACCTTCTGCATGGTCGGCACGCAGGCTGAGGCGCACCCGGATCTGGTCCGGCAGGTGGTGGCGGCCGGGCACCGGCTGTGCAACCACACGGTGGCGCACGACACCACGATGGACAGGAAGTCCCAGGCCTATCAGTCGCAGCAGATCGTGGACGCCGAGCGGCAGATCACCAAGGCGTCCGGCGGCGTACGGCCGATGTACTACCGGGCCCCGGGCGGCGCCTTCACCCCGTACAGCCGGAAACTGGCGGCGTCGCACGGGATGCGGCCGCTGGGCTGGAACGTGGACTCAAAGGACTTCCAGCGGCCGGGCACCCAGGCCATCGTCTCCACCGTCAAGGGCGAGGTGACCAACGGCCCGACGATCCTCTTCCACGACGCGGGCGGTGACCGCTCCCAGACGGTGGCCGCGCTGCGCACCCTGCTGCCGTGGCTGAAGCAGCAGGGGTACTCCTTCGGTTTCCCGGTGCACTGAGGCATCGCCGCTGCGCCCTTTGGGGCTGCTTGCGAAAGGCGCCCCGGCCGGGGGCGCCTTTCGCATGTCGTCGGCCTCAACGGCTCTTGCAGCCGCCCCGTCCGGTGGAGATCTCCGTCCGGGCGGCTGGACGTCCCTGTCGTGACGTGTCGTCAGGGCAGCGGTGTGCCGCCGGTCGCGTTGAGGATCTCCGCCGTGATGAAGCCGGCCTCGGGCGAGGCCAGATAGACATAGGCGGGGGCCAGTTCGGCGGGCTGGGCCGGGCGGCCGAGCGGGCTCTGCTTGCCGAACTCCGCGGTGTCCGGCATGGTCGACGGGATGAGCGGAGTCCACACCGGCCCCGGCGCGACCGCGTTGACCCGGACGCCGCGCTCGGCGACCATCTGGGCCAGCCCCTGGGTGAAGGTGACGATCGCGCCCTTGGTCATCGCGTAGTCCAGCAGATGCGGGCTGGGCTTGTACGCCTGCACCGACGTGGAGTTGATGACGCAGCCGCCGGACGGGATGTGCGGCAGGGCGAACTTGGTCAGCCAGAACATCCCGTACAGGTTGGTCCGCATCACCCGGTCGAACTGCTCGGTGCTGATCGCCTCGATTCCGTCCGGCTGGGACATCTGATAGGCGGCGTTGTTCACCAGGACGTCGATCCGGCCGAACTCGTCGACGGCCCGCTCGATCAGTGACCGGCAGTTGCCCTCGTCACGGAGGTCGCAGGACACGGCGACCGCCTTGCGTCCCGCGTCCTCCACCAGCCGGGAGGTCTCGCGGGCGTCGTCCTCCTCCTCGGCGAGATGGGTGAAGAGCACATCGGCACCCTCACGGGCGAAGGCGAGCGCCACCGCCCGGCCGATGCCGGAGTCCCCTCCCGTGATCACGGTGCTACGGCCGTCGAGACGGCCGGCGCCGCGGTAGGACTCCTCGCCGTGGTCGGGCGGCGGGTCCATCGGTCCGGTCCAGCCCGGATGCGGCTGTTCCTGGGAGGGGAAGTCGGGGCGGGCATGCTGTGTCACCGGGTTCGGCCGGTCACCGTGCCGGTCCTTCACAGTGGCCTCCTGCGTCTCGGGCGGACGGAGCAGGCGACCGGGTTCCCTCCTCACGACGGGCGAAAAGCGCCCGGTGCCGGTCAGACGGTCGGGGCGTTCCGCCCCGCGGCGCGCATGTGGTCCCTGCGAGCGAGGTTGTAGATCCGCAGGAGGTGCTTCGCCACGGCACAGGGCGCGGCGTCGACATGGCACTGGCGGCACGTCCGCATGTGCTGCTCGTAGGTGAAGCGCGCGTCTTCCAGCGCATCGTTGACAGTAGACATGGCCTTCTCCGGGCAGGGCGCGTCCGGGGACGGCGCCGAGTTGACTGACTGGTACACCCGGAACAAGGTGATCATGTTACTGGCGGTACTGGGAAACCCGTCGTGCCACCCGCCTCCGACCAGTGCTTTTCACCCCGGCCGACGCCTCCCCGACCATGCCGGTGCGCTTTCCGGACGCAGCCGTCCCCCCACGCACCGAGGCCGCCGAAGGCCCGGCCCGGCCCGCCCGGGCAGGACGCAGCCGCAAGTCCCAAAAGGGGGTCCGTCCCGCTTGTGAGTGAGAGCAGGTTCTGAGAGTCGATCGGGGATCGGCGAGGGTACGGCGCCCTGTTGTCGATCTTGCTCTGGCAAAGGAACTTTTGTGAGAGCCCGGATCCGCGCGCGCGTACGCGCGTCCAAGAGCACTTCGACGCCGGAGCCGACCACGTCAGTTTCCACCTCATGACCACCACACCCGCCTCCCCGTCCGTACGGCAGTGGGAGCAACTCGCCATGCACCTCCCCGTCTGACCAACGCGGACCGGAGGAGGTGCAGGGCAAGCATGGAGACTTCCTGGCTCTCCTTGTCCTGCCCGGTCAGGTCACCGTCCTCGCCGTGGAACAGGTCGTGGTTGGCGGAGTTCCAGTTCTCCACGACCTGGAGCCCGGGCCGCCGGGCGAGGGCGGGGTGGGCTCGGTGCTTGCACGGAGGGCAGACTGGACGGATGAACGACCTTCCCCTGGTCCACCTGGAAGCCGCTCCGGAGCGGTACGGCCGCCTGCGCGTCCAGGCCGGCGACCTCTCCCCCGCCCGCTGGCTCGCCGTGGGCGGCCCCGGGTGCGGCGCCTTCGGCACGGTGGCGGGGGTGGCCGCGGCGGGCTTCGCCGCGTACGCGCGGATCCTGCACCCGGCCTCGCTGGACGAGCGGCCCGTGCGCTGGTCGACAGTGGCCGCCGCGCACGGGACCCAGGTGACGCCGGGCATCCGCTGGCACCAGGTCGTCGGCATGGACCTCGACTACTACAAGGCCTCCGAGTACGGCCTGCCCGGCGTATGGGACGAACACCCCGGCGAGGGACCGACGCCGCCCGACGTCGCCGAGGCGCTCCTGCCCGTACTGACCCGGCACACCCGCACCCCGGAGCGCTGCTGGTTCGGGCTGTGGAGCGGGTACGGCCGCTGGGACTTCGACGCGTTCCCGGCGTTCGAGACACCCGGCCGGAGCGAGGTGCTGCTCGCCGGCGCCCTGGCCGACGCGGCCTCGCCGGTGCAGCTGGACCGGTTCGCCGAGCTGCCCGACCTGTGGTGGCCCGAGGACCGCGCCTGGTGCGTGGGCGGCGACGTGGACCTGGTCGGCACCTACGTCGGCGGAACCCCGGAACTGATCGCCGACCTGCTGGCGGCCCCGGGCCTGGAGGCACACCCCGTGGCACCGGACGACCCGGTCAGCTGAAGCCGCGGCCGCCCGTCACGGGCCGATCTCCGTGGACGCCCTCGCACGTCCGTGGTTACGATCGGCAACGGCATCGCGTGCCGGTCACCGACTGGGTGAGGCATGGAGGCGCCAGGACATGCCCAGGAGGCATTCCTTGTCAGTCGAGTTGAACCACACCATCGTCCATTCCCGCGACAACCGTGAATCCGCCCGGTTCCTCGCGGAGTTGCTGGACCTCGAGATCACCACGGAGTGGGGCCCGTTCGTCGCCGTCGGTCTGAGCAACGGCGTCACCCTGGACTTCGCGACGATCCCCGAGGAGAAGATCACCCCGCAGCACTACGCCTTCCTGGTCTCCGAGGAGGAGTTCGAAGCGGCGTACGCCCGGATCGTCGGGCGCGGCATCGAGCACTACGCGGATCCGCACATGCGCGAGCCGGGCACGATCAATCACCATGACGGTGGCCGCGGGGTGTACTTCATGGACCCGTCGGGTCACGCCATGGAACTCATCACCGTCCCGTACGGCGGCTGGCCGGCGTAAGTGCGAAGGGGGGCCGCGTCCGGCGAGGATGCGGCCCTCCGCCATGCCCGTGCACGACGTGTTCCGGACGGCCGGATCCGGTGCGGTGAAGTGCTACTCGCCGGGAGCGACGATGCGGGCCGCGATGCGCGCCGCGTCCTCGATCAGCTTCTCGTCCACTGCGGCGTCCTCCGTCGGCTTGGTGGACAGGACGGCCAGTACGACGGGTGTCCCACGGGTCGTCCAGGCGACGCCGATGTCGTTCGCGGTCGCGTACGAGCCCGTACCGGTCTTGTCGGCCAGGACCCAGTCCCGCGGCAGGCCGGCACGGAACCGCGCCTTGCTGGTGGTGTTGCCCTTGAGCCACGCGACGAACTGCTCGCGGTCGGCGCCCGACAGCGCCCGGCCCAGGGTGAGCCGCTCCAGGCTCGCTGCGACGGCCTCCGGGGACGTCGTGTCGCGCAGGTCCCCGGGGATCGCGGTGTTCAGCTCCGGCTCCCACCGGTCCAGCCGGCTCACGTCGTCGCCGAGCGAGCGATGGAAACGGGTGAGGCCCGCGGGCCCGCCGATCTCACGGAGCAGCAGGTTGCCGGCCGCGTTGTCGCTGTACTGGATCGCCGCCGCACACAGATCGGCCACGGTCATACCGGTGGCCTGGTTCTCTGTCGTGCGCGGCGAGTTGGGCAGGAGGTCGTTCGGCGGGTAGTGGACCACCCGGTCCAGCGGCGCGCAGCCGGCATGGTCGCGCAGGACCGCCGCCGCGGCGAACGCCTTGAACGTCGAACACATCGGGAACCGCTCCCCCGCCCGGTGGGCGACGGTCCGCCCGGTGCGGACGTTGCGGACGTACACGCCGAGCCGGGCGCCGTGACGCCGCTCCAGATCAGCCAACTCGTGCTGTCCCGCACGTGATCGGGCACTCGGGGCCGCGGACGCGGCGGACCCGGAGAGCACGGTGGCGGTCATGGCGGCGCCGGTGACCGCGAGGCCTGCCCTGATCAGGTGGCGGCGCGGCAGCGGGGTGGGGCGGTCGGGGCTGGTCATGGGTCGCTTCCTCCGGTCGGGTCCGTCGTCGGCTTGTGGATCTTCGACGGGAACAGCGAAACAGCAGAAGACCTCCCATGTCCAAGAGTGAAGTTGGAAGATCCCATGCCTTATTGATATGAGTGCCGGGTGGATCTCCTTGCACACCTGGACGCGTACGTGGTGACGGCCGACGAGGCGAGCTTTTCCCGGGCGGCCGACCGGCTCGGAATCGCCCAGCCGTTGCTCAGCCGGCGTGTCAAGACGCTGGAGGAGCACTTCGGCGGGCTGCTGTTCGACCGTTCCCGGCGGCAGATCGCGACCACCGAGCTGGGGGAGCTACTGCTCCCGTACGCGCGGGACGTCCTGGACCGCGCGCAGCGGCTGCGGCAGGCCGCCCGCTCGGCCCGGCGCTCACGGGTGCACGCCGTCGGCGTGCCCCCGGACTGCGCCCCGGCGGCACTGGCCCGCGCGATCCGCGCCGGCACCGAGCACGGCGTCACCCTGGGCATGCGTGAACTGCCGCCCGCGGAAAGGGTTTCCGGGCTGTCCGACGGTTCGCTCGCCTGCGCGCTGTTGCGGATCGTGCCGGAACAGGCCGCGTTCCGGGTGCCGTTGGGGCTGGCGTCCATGGCGGGGCCGGAGGGCACGGAGCGGGGGTCTCGGCGCGCGGTCCACCTCGAAGAACTACGGCCGCGCCGTGGTCGCGCCGCCGACCCCGCCGGCCCGCCACCCCTGCTGCTTCTGACGGAGGACCAGGAGCCCCGTTTCGAGGATCGTCTGGCGCGGGCCGTCGCCCGCGCGGGACTGCCGGGTTCGCGGATCCGGCCGGCCGGTCCGGCCGCCACCGCGCTCGCCGAGACGCTGGCCGGGCGGACGCTGCTGCTGTGCTCCGAGCCGTTCGCCCGGCAGCACGGAGCGCACTGGGCGCCCCTCGCGGACCGGTCACTGCACCGGGGGTACGACGTGAGAGCCGCCCCGGACCGGAAGGGCGCGGGAGACGTGCGAGGCCGGAACGGCGCGGGAGAGGTGCCGGGCTGGAGCGGCGCGGGAGACACCCCAGGCCGAAACGACGCAGGAGACACCCCAGGCCGAAACGACGCAGGAGACACCCCAGGCCGAAACGGCGCGGGGGACGTGCCGGGCCGGAACGGCGCAGGAGACATGCCGGGCCGGAACGGCGCAGGAGACATGCCGGGCTGGAGCGGGGCGGGGGACGTGCCGGGCTGGTTGGCTGCGCAGCTTGCGTCGGCCGTGGGCGCCGTACCCGCCCGGCGTGGCGGAGCGGAGCCCGGTGCCGGAGACGAGGACCTCCCCGCGCGGCTGGCGGCACGCGGATGAGCGCCCCCGCCGTGCAGCACCCCGTGTACACCGGCGGCGACGGTTCCCTCCTGGACGTCGCCGAGACGATCGCCACGGAGTGGGCGGCACTCGGCGTCCGCGGCTCCTTCCTCGCCCGCAACATCGACACCGGTGACCAACTCGGCTTCGACACGGACGCGTCGATGCCGCTGGCATCGGTGGTGAAGGTCCCGCTCGCCCTGGTCGTGCTGGACCGGATCGCGTCCGGGGACCTCGCCGCGGCGCACCCGGTGAGGGTCGACCCGGGCACCAGCAGCGTCGGTCCCACCGGGCTGGCCGCCTTCCGGCACCCGGCCACCGTGGCCGTCGGCGACCTGCTCCTGCTGATGCTGTCGGTGAGCGACAACGCCGCGGCGGACGCGCTGCTCGGCCTGGTGCCGGTGACGGAGGTCGACGCGCGGCTGCGGGCGTGGGGATGCGACGGGATTCGGATGCGGCACCGGATGAACCACCTCTACGAGTGCGCCGCCGGTGCCGCCGGCAACGACTTCTCCCTCGCACTGGAACTGGCCGTCAGGGACGAGCGGGCGGCCCGGCACACCATCGAGACCCTGGACCCGGCCCACGCCAACGCGGGCTCGGCCGCGGCGCTCGTGGACCTGCTGCAGCGCGTGTGGCGCGACGAGATCGCCAGTCCCCCCGCGACGGCTGAACTGCGCCGGCTGATGGGTCTGCAGGTCTTCACACACCGGCTGGCGAGTGAACTGCGCGCGGACACGCTGCGGTGGAGTGGGAAGACCGGTACGTTCCTGCACCTCCGGCACGAGATCGGGGTGGTGGAGGCGGACTCCGGGGACCGGGTGGCGATGGCCGCGCTGACCCGTGCGGACCGCTGCGCGGGGGTGGCCGCGGACATCGACCTGGCGATCGGGGTTGCGGGGCGGGAGGCGTTCGAGACGTTGCGGGGCTGAAGGGGTGTGCGCGTGAGCGCCGTCGGGGTGCGGGTCCTGGGGCGACAGCGGGTCCGTCGTCGGTTGTTCGCGCAGTTCCCCGCGCCCCTAGGTGGTCGGTGGTTGTCCACGCAGTTCCCCGCGGCCCTGCGTCGGTGGTTGCCCGCGTGGTTTTCCGGGCACCTTCGGGGGCGATTCCGTGACTGGGTGTGCTCGACGCGTTGTCAGGGCAGCAGGCGTTGTTCCTTCGCCACCGCCACCGCGCCCGCCCAGGTGTCGACGCCGAGTTTGTCGTAGATGCGGCGCAGGTGGGTCTTGACGGTGGCCTCGCTGATGTAGAGGGCGCGGGCGATGGCGTGGTTGGACAGGCCGCGGGAGAGGTGGGCGAGGATGTCCTGTTCGCGCGGGGTGAGGGCGGGGCGCGGATTGCGCAGGCGGGACATCACGCGGTCGGCGACCGGAGGCGAGAGCGCCGGGCGGCCCTGGGCGGCGGCGTGGATGGCCGTGAAGAGGTCCTCGGCACGCTCGGCCTTCAGCAGATAGCCGGTGGCGCCGGCCTCGACGGCGCGTGTGACGTCGGCGTCGGTGTCGTACGTGGTGAGGACCAGGACGTGCGGGGCCGGTGATGTGGCGCGCAGCCGGCGGGTCGTCTCCACGCCGTCGATACCGTCGCCCAGTTGCAGATCCATGAGGACGACGTCCGGTGCGGTCTTGCGGGTGAGAGCGAGGGCCTCCTCGCCGCTGCCGGCCTCGCCCACCACCTCGATGTCCGGGGCGCTGTGCAGGAGGGCGAGCAGTCCGGCGCGTACGACGGCGTGGTCGTCGCAGACCAGGATGCGGACCGGGGTGCGGGCGGCGGCCGGCTCGGGACTGTGGGTCATCTCGGCTCCAGGGGGATCGCCGCCGACAGGGCCGTGCCCTCGCCCGGTGCCGACTCGATGGTGAGGGTGCCGCCCAGCTGGCGCAGGCGGGCGCGGATGGCGGGCAGGCCGTGGCCGCGCGGTTCGCCGGCCGCTTCGGGAATGGTGCGGGTGCTCGGGTCGAAACCGCGGCCGTCGTCCGTGACGTCCAGGACGATCTGGTCGTCCAGGCAGGTCAGGGTGAGCGTGGCGGTCGTGGCGGCCGCATGTTCGCGGACGTTGGCGAGAGCGCCCTGGGCGATGCGCAGCAGGGCGGACTCCACGGTGGCGGGCAGCGGGTCGGGCGGGGTGCCCTCGGAGTGGACGCGGACGGTGAGCGCGGAGGTCGTCTCGCGTTCGGCGACGGCGTGCAGGGCACGGAGCAGGCCGCCGCCCTCGGCGAGGTCGGCCGGGGTCAGGTCGTGGACGAAGCGGCGCGCCTCGGCGAGGCTGCGCTCGGCGATCGCCGCCGCCGTACGGACGTGGTCCCGGGCGGTGTCCGGTGCCGTGTCCCACAGCCGGTCCGCGGCCTGGAGCAGCATGCGCTGGCTGGAGAGGCCCTGGGCGAGGGCGTCGTGGATCTCCCGGGCGAGCCGTTCGCGTTCGGCGAGGGTGCCCTCGCGGCGTTCGGTGGCGGCGAGATCGCGCCTGGTGCGGACCAGGTCGTCGATCAGGGCGTCCCGGCGGGCCGCCTGGCGTTGCATGACGACGAAGACGGTGGTGGCCACGGCGGCCACCGCGGGCGGTGCGAGCAGCACGTTCGGGTCCGGCCAGCCGGCCAGGCTGAGCTGGGCGGCCACCGCCAGCGCCGTCAGCACGGCCACGAGCGGGATCGCGGCGCGCGGCGGGAGGGTGCGCAGGCCGGTGTAGAAGAGCGGGACCGCGCACCAGGCGAAGCTCGGGGCGAGGACGACGAGCAGCGCCCAGGCGGCCACGACCAGGCCGAGCCAGGTCAGCCGGCGCGGGGTGGGGTGGGTGCCGAGGACGGGGCCGAGGACGTAGAGCGCGGCCAGCAGCGCGGACAGGGCGATGACCCCGGGGGTGTGCGGTCCGTCGGCGTGCCGGGCCAGGTAGCGCGCGACGGACGCGGACAACAGCACGAAGAACGCCGTGTGCATGACGACGGTGAGGGCGCGGGTGTCGTCGCGCTCGGGTCCGGGCATCGTCGGCACCTCCCTCCGCTCCGCGCTGAACTGGGCAAACACCCTCCATTCTTCCCTGGCCCGGTGGGCGCGGGGTCATCCGATCGGATGACCCCCGGGACGACCGGTCCGGCGACGGGACGCGGCCCGGGCCGGACCGAGGATCGGTTCCGGGAGCGACTGCGCCCCTGCCCCTGCCCTACCGGAAGGTTCCTCAGCATGCCCAGCCGCAAGAAGCCGTCTGCCCGTACCCGTGTCCTCGTGGGCGGCGCCGCCCTGGCCCTCGTCGGTGCCGGAGTCCTCGGCACGGTCGCCGCCAACGCCGCCGACTCCGCCGAGGCCACGCCTGCCACCGCTCCGGTGGCGGCCCGCCACGGCGAGCTGACCCAGAGCACGCATCTCACCCTGGACGCCGCCACGAAGGCGGCGCAGGCCGCGGTGGAGGCCGCCGAGAAGGACGGCCGGCACGTGACCGTGGCCGTCGTCGACCGCAACGGCAACACCCTCGTCGTCCTGCGCGGCGACGGGGCGGGCCCGCAGTCGTACGAGTCCGCGGAGCGCAAGGCGTTCACCGCCGTGTCCTGGAACGCGCCGACCTCGGAGCTGGTCAAGCGGCTGGCGCAGGCGCCGACCCTGAAGGACATCCCGGGCACGCTGTTCCTCGCGGGCGGTACGCCGGTGACCGCCAAGGGCGCTCCGGTCGCGGGCATCGGCGTGGCCGGCGCTCCCTCGGGCGACCTGGACGAGCAGTACGCGCAGGCGGGCGCGGCGGTCCTCGGCCACTGACGCAGGCCACCGCGGGCCGCCGCAGGCCGCACGGCGGGCAGGCCACCCTGCACCGGCCGGAAACGCAGGACGTCCGGGTCCGCCCGTGCAGGGCTGACCCGGACGTGCTGTGCGGAAGGATCAGACGAGGTCGAACCGGTCGAGGTTCATGACCTTGTCGAACGCGGCGACGAAGTCCTTGACGAACTTCTCCTTCGCGTCGTCACCGGCGTAAACCTCGGCGAGCGCGCGCAGCTCGGAGTTGGAGCCGAAGACGAGGTCGGCACGGGTGCCGGTCCACTTGACCTCGCCGGTGGCGTCGTCTCGGCCCTCGAAGGTGGTCTGGTCCTCCGAGGTCGACTTCCACGTCGTCCCCAGGTCGAGCAGGTTGACGAAGAAGTCGTTCGTCAGCTTGCCCGGGGTCTCGGTGAAGACGCCGTACGAGGTCTGCCGGTGGTTGGCGCCGAGTACGCGCAGGCCGCCGACCAGGACGGTCATCTCGGGGGCGCTCAGGCCCAGCAGGTTCGCCCTGTCGAGCAGCAGGTACTCGGCCGGGAGCCGGTTGCCCTTGCCCAGGTAGTTGCGGAAGCCGTCGGCGGTGGGCTCCAGCGCGGCGAAGGACTCCGCGTCGGTGTGCTCGTCCGTGGCGTCCACACGGCCCGGCGTGAAGGGCACCTCGACGTCGTGGCCGGCGTCCTTGGCGGCCTTCTCCACGGCGGCGACGCCACCGAGGACGATCAGGTCGGCCAGGGAGACCTTCTTGGCGCCGGAGTTGAACTCCGCCTGGACGCCCTCCAGGACGCGCAGCACCTGCCGCAGCTCGTCGGGCTGGTTGACCTCCCAGTCCGCCTGCGGCTGCAGGCGGATGCGGGCGCCGTTGGCACCGCCGCGCTTGTCGCTGGTGCGGAAGGTCGAGGCCGACGCCCAGGCGGTGGAGACCAGCTGGGACACCGACAGGCCCGAGCCGAGCAGCTTGGCCTTGAGGGCCGTGACGTCGGCGGCGTCGATGGCCTCGCCCTCGGCCGCCGGCAGCGGGTCCTGCCACAGCAGGGTCTCCTGCGGGACCTCCGGGCCGAGGTACAGGGACTTCGGGCCCATGTCACGGTGGGTCAGCTTGTACCAGGCGCGGGCGAAGGCGTCCGCGAACTCGTCCGGGTTCTCGTAGAAGCGGCGCGAGATCTGCTCGTAGACCGGGTCGAAGCGCAGCGACAGGTCGGTGGTGAGCATCGTCGGGAGGTGCTTCTTCGACGTGTCGTGCGCGTCCGGGATGATCGCCTCGGCGTTCTTCGCCACCCACTGGTGGGCGCCGGCCGGGCTCTGCGTCAGCTCGTACTCGTACTCGAACAAGTTCCGGAAGAACTCGTTGCTCCACTTGGTGGGCGTGCTGGTCCAGGTGACCTCCAGGCCACTGGTGATCGTGTCGCCGCCCTTGCCGGTGCCGTGGGTGCTCTTCCAGCCCAGGCCCTGCTGCTCGATCGGAGCGGCCTCGGTGTCCGGGCCGACGTTGTCGGCGGGGCCGGCGCCGTGGGTCTTGCCGAAGGTGTGGCCACCGGCGATGAGGGCGACGGTCTCCTCGTCGTTCATCGCCATGCGGCGGAAGGTCTCACGGATGTCGCGGGCCGCGGCGATCGGGTCCGGGTTGCCGTTCGGGCCCTCCGGGTTGACGTAGATCAGGCCCATCTGGACCGCGCCGAGCGGGCTCTCCAGCTCGCGGTCGCCGGTGTAACGCTGGTCGTCGAGCCATGCCTTCTCGGGACCCCAGTAGACGTCCTCCTCCGACTCCCACACGTCCTCGCGGCCGCCGCCGAAGCCGAAGGTCTCGAAGCCCATGGACTCCAGGGCGACGTTGCCGGCGAGGATCATGAGGTCGGCCCAGGACAGGCTCTTGCCGTACTTCTTCTTGACCGGCCACAGCAGACGGCGCGCCTTGTCGAGGTTGACGTTGTCCGGCCAGCTGTTCAGCGGGGCGAAGCGCTGCTGGCCGGCGCCGGCACCGCCGCGGCCGTCGCTGATGCGGTAGGTGCCCGCACTGTGCCAGGCCATACGGACCATGAGGGGGCCGTAGTTGCCGAAGTCGGCCGGCCACCAGTCCTTGGAGTCCGTCAGCACCTCGGCGATGTCCCGCTTGACGGCCGGAAGGTCCAGCCCCTTGAACGCCTCGGCGTAGTCGAAGTCCTCACCGAGGGGGTTGGCCACGGCCGGGTTCTTGGCAAGGATCTTCAGGTTGAGCCGCTCCGGCCACCACTGGCGGTTGCCCCCGCCCTGCGTCGGGTGGAGGGCCCGGTCATGGGCGACGGGGCATCCGCCGGCCCCCTCCGCCTTCGCGTCTGTGACGATCGCGTCGTGGTTCTCAGTCATGGCAATCCTTCCGAACTGTGCGGAACTCGGTGCTCAGGAACTGCGGCCGGTGGAACAGTCGGGGCACAGGCCCCAGTACACGACCTCGGCCTCGTCGATGGTGAAGCCACGGTCGTCGGAGGCGGTCAGGCAGGGCGCGTCGCCGACGGCGCAGTCGACGTCGGCGACGGCACCGCACGTTCGGCACACGATGTGGTGGTGGTTGTCGCCCACGCGCCCCTCGAACCGGGCCGGGTGGCCGGCCGGCTCGATCCGGCGCACGAGGCCGGCCGCGGTGAGCGCGTGCAGGGCCTCGTAGACGGCTTGCAGGGAGATGTGGCCCACGCGATCGCGGACTCCGGCGGCGATCGCCTCGACGCCGAGGTGGTCGCCGTCCCGGACGGTCTCCAGCAGCGCGACGCGGGCTGCCGTCACGCGCAGGCCGGCACCGCGGAGCTCTTCGGCGGTGGTCGGAGTCGGGGAGGCGGACATGGCTGCGAACCTACCCTCATAAACACGAACAGTTCAAGAAAACGAACGATGCAATTCTGATGGCGCGTCGGTGCCCGGCGCGCACCTGGGAGCCGGCCGCAGTCTCCGCATGGACGTGTCCGGAGGCGGTGACCGGGGCGGCGGCCGGTCGGCCGGGGTATGCACGCATGATGTGTCCCCACCCCGACGACGGCCGCGCGGCAAGCCGGGACGTCCTCCGAACGGGTGAGCGGCGCTAGCGGCTGGTGACGGTTCCCGTGCCCCCGGCGCCGTGCCGCCGCTCGCGCGCGTAACGGCGGGCCAGGGCGTGGAAGGCCTCCTTCGGCTCCCAGTGCCAGTCGGAGGCCGGGTCGAACGGGCAGTGCTGGATGGTCTTGGTGATGGAGTAGCTCGCCATGTCGAGGTCGTGGAGCGGGTCGCCGGGGCGGTGCGGGGCGTCGGGCGTGACGAACTCGAACGCCATCGCCGCGTACAGGCCCAACGACGAGAACACGTCGAGGAGTTGCAGGAGGTACGCGGCCTGGGTGCGCTCACTGCGGACGAGACCGCCCTTGATCTCCTCGGGGTGCTTGTCGTGGTCGACGACGTCCCAGCCCATGCCGGCGGTCTCGGGCGCGCCGACGTAGGCGCAGGTGCCGAACTCGGTGATGGCCAGCGGCTTGCCCCAGCGCAGATGGCGGTTCAACTCGCGTACGTGGTCGGCCCGGTCGGTGAAGTACGAGTAGTAGTCGATGCCCACGATGTCGAAGAGGTGCCAGTCGACGTGGTCGTCCTGGGCCGCGGCGTAGCTCAGCCGGCCGCGGAAGACGGAACGGCCGACCGCGGCCGCCTTCGCTGTGAACCGGTCCAGGCGCCGCTGCATCGCAACGGGGTCCACATGGCCGTCCTGCAGGTTCCGGATGCGTTCGAAGACGTTGTCGCCGGGCACGATGCCCGGCACGAACAGCCAGAACTCGCAGCCCACGCTCAGGTCCACGGCGGCGCCCTGCCGGCGCAGCTCCTCCGCGAAACGGCCGGTCTCGGCGAGGTGTTCGAGAATGTCCCGCTCGGGCACGTCGCCCAGGGTCGGCTGGAGCCAGACACGCAGTCCCCGCTCCGCGGCCTCGGCCGCCGTGGCCGTGAGCCGTTCCACGCCGTCGCCGGTGACGTCCACGGTGTCGGCGTGCAGCCGGTCGCGGATCACCCGGATGTCCCGCCGCATCCGGGGCGCGCTGAAGGCCGTACCCGGCGTCTCCCCCGCCCCGACGGTGTAGACGACACCGCGGTGCCGTAGTCCGTGTCGCCTCCCGGCCGCCCGGGCCGTGCCCGACGGGATCAGCGTGGCCGCGAGCCCGGCGGACGCCATGCCGGCCAGGAACCGGGCACGCGTGATCCCCGCGCTCCGTTGCATACGATCATCAGGCTTCTGCATACGGCCACCCTCCCGGCGCGGGGCCGGCCGGCGCCGTCGGCCGACGGTCTACGGCACGGGGTCCAAAGGTGGCGATCGGGCACCGAAAGTCGCACAGGACGAGGCCCGCACCGACGTGCCCATGGAGAAGCCTCGGCCCAGGCGTGCGTGGAGACGACAGCCCCTGCAGGCACGGAACGCCACGCGCAGCACATGAACGGCGCCGAGTGAGAAACTCGGAGTCGGTCGCCGAGGATGCTGAGCCGGTGACGATCACCGAGGCTGCTGAGCTGGTGAGAGGGGCGCTGGTGGATCTGGACACCGTCGCCGATGAGCTGTACGGGCTGCGGCCACAGGAATTCGTCGCCGCCCGTGACCGGTGCGCCTTGGACGCCCGCAGGTCCGGCGACCAGGCCCTGGCGCGGCAGATCGGCGCGCTGCGCCGGCCGAGCCTGGCGGCCTGGGTCAGCAACCTCCTGGTGCGCGGGCAGCCGCAGCAGGTCGAGCCGTTGCTCGTGCTCGGCGAGGAGCTGCGCCGTGCGCACCGGGCACTGGACGGGCCGGAGCTGCGTCGGCTCGCCCGGCGGCAGAACGAGGTGATCGGTGCGCTGGGCCGCCAGGCCCGGCAGCTGGCCGCGCAGGCGGGGCACCCTGTGGGTGAGAGCGTGCAGCGCGAGGTCGAGGAGACCCTGCACGCAGCCCTGGCCGATCCTGAGGCGGCCCGTCAGTGGGCGGAGGGCCGTCTGGTGAAGCCGCTCAGCTCGGCCGTCGGCTTCCCCGCGGCCGACGAGACGGCGCTCGGACGCCGGCCGACGGCGCGGGCGGGCGGCTCCACGGGCGGCTCTCCGGCCGAACAGAGGCGAAAGGACTCGGCGGACGGTGGCCGCGCCGACGGCGAAGGTACCTCTGCGGGCGCCCGCCGGGAGCGAGCCGGCGCTCCCTCGGACTCCCGCAGACCGGACCGCGCACGCGCCTCGGCAGACACGCGCCGCTCCGCCCGACAAGACACCTCCCCAGACACGCACCACGCCGCCCGACAAGACACCTCCGCAGAGAAGCGCGGTCCGGGCGTGAATCGTGGCGCAGACGCCGGACACGGTCCGGGTGGCACAGCCGCAGCGGACGCGAAACGCCGCGAGGACGACGAGCACCGCCGCCGTCTCACCCGGGCCCGCGGCGAAGCCCGGGACGCCGAACGCGAGGTGCGGGCCCGGAAGGCGGAGGCCGAGAGTGCGGATCGCGCGGTGGAGGAAGCCGCCGGCCGGCTGGCCGGAGCGGCGGAACGCCTCCGTGACCTGCGCGCGGAGTTGCGGTCCGCCGAGGACGAGCACCGGCAGGCCCGCTCCGACGAAAGGACGGCACGGGACCGCGCCCACGAGGCCGGCCGAGCCGTACGGGAAGCGGAGGAACAGGCTCGGCGGGCCGGCCGAGCCGTACGGGAGGCCGAGCGCGGGGCCGGGACGGACGCCGGGCGGGCGGCACGGACAGCAGCGCAGTAGCTTCTCGCGGCTCGTAGCCCGGGACGGTCCCGGCCTGCTGCTGCGAACTCGGATCCACGAGGAGCGGGAGGACCCTTCCCGGCCTGTCCCGTCCCTCCTCGACCTGCCCCGCCCCTCTCTGACCTGTTCTCTCCCTCTCTGACCTGTCCTGCCCCGGCGCTCCCTGACCTGTCCGGTCCCTCCCTGACCTGTCCCGGCGCTCCCTGACCTGTCCGGTCCCTCTCCGACCTGCCCCGTCCCACCCGACCTCCCCCGCCCCTCCCCGACCTGCCCCGCCCCTCCCCGACCTGCCCCGTCCCTCCCTGACCTGTCCCGGCGCTCCCCGTCATCTCATGTCGAGTCGGCGGCTTCTCCCTGCGACCGCAACCAGCGGCGTGGCGCAGCCCGTCCGGGGCCGATGGGCCCCTGTCTCGGCCCGAGTGGCCCGTGGCGGCCTTGGGGCCGGCGCGCCCACGCTGGCAGCGGAAGCCATGAAAGGAGCCGGTTCGATGACCTCCGCCACCACCATGAACACGGCGCTTGAGCCCGTGCACCGCGAACGGCTGATGAGACTCGCCCGCGAGGTCGTCTTCGAGGCCGGGGCCCGCCTGTTCGACGAGGGCCGGCGCGCCGACCGCTTCTGGATCATCCGTACCGGCACTGTCGCCCTCGACCTGCACGTGCCGGGACGCCGGCCCGCAGTCATCGAGACCCTCGGCCACGGTGAACTGGTCGGCTGGTCCTGGCACTTCCCACCGCACCTGTGGCACCTGGGTGCCGAGGCGACGAGCCCGGTCCGGGCCTGGGAGTTCGACGCCGAGGCCGTCCGGGCGATGTGCGCCCAGGACGCCGACTTCGGCAGGGCAGTCGCCGTCTGGGCGGGGCGTGTGGTCGCCCAGCGGCTGCACGCGTCCCGGATCCGGCTGCTCGACCTCTACGCCCCCTATGGCAGCGGCGGTCTCATGTGACCGCCCATGCGCGAGGAGGCAGCACGGACTGCAGCCCGCACCGGGCGAGTGACGTGATGACACGCGCAGTGGTCGCCGTGGGCCGCGCGCAGCACGGCGCTGCAGCGGGTGAAGCGGCTGCCCGTCGTGAACGCCGAGGCGTGCTCGCAGGCGTTCGGCGACCTACGCGACGGGCAGTGGGACACGCCAGTCCAGTGTGACGCCGCCGCCTGCGGGGCTGGTCAGCTCGAGCCGTCCGCCGAGTCCTTCGGCCCGCTCGGCCATGTTGCGCAGACCGCTGCGCCGGCCGCCGGGCGTGATTCCCACTCCGCCGTCCGAGACCCGCAGGCGCACCTCGCGGCCGTCGGTCGTCAGGATCACCTGCGCCCGGTCGGCGTGGGCGTGCCGGGCGATGTTGGTGAGGGCCTCGGTCAGCACGGCCACGACGTCGTCGGCGATCTCGGGCGGCACATCGGTGTCGACCAGGCCTTCCATGCGCACGCTGGGGGTGAAGCCCAGCACGGGGGCGGCGTCACCCACCGCACGGACCACCCAGGCCCGCAGACCGCTGCCGGTGGTGACCGTGTGAGCCCGCAGGCCGAAGATCGTCGACCTGATGATCTTGATGGTCTCGTCCAGGTCGTCCACGGCCCGCAACACGCGCTCCGAGGCCTCGGGATGCTCGATGAAACGCCCCGCGCTCTGCAGGGTCATCCCCGTGGCGAACAGCCGCTGGATGGCCAGGTCGTGCAGGTCCCGGGCGATGCGGTCGCGGTCCTCCAGCAGCGCGATCTGCTGTGCGTCCTGCCTGCGCTCGGCCAGTTCCATCGCGATGGCGGCCTGGGCTGCGAAGCCCTGCAGCATCTCGGTCTCCCTCTGGAGGAAGACCGGTCGGCCTTCTTCCCGCGCCACCAGAACGACCCCGCGCATCCCGCCCTCACCCGTACCGATCGGGACGGCGACGGCGGGGCCGAGTCCGCCGAAGCGAGGCGGCTCGGGATTGATCCGAGGGTCATGGACGACGTCGTCACTGGTGACCGGGGCGGCCGCGGCGTACGCCAGCCCCATGAGACTTTCCTGCATGGGCAGCACCAGGCCGCGGTGTGCCTCCGCGTCCACGCCGACGGCGATCTCCACGGTGAGCGACTTGGTGTCCTCCATGGGCAGGGCGACCGCTGCCAGGGCGGAGCCGGAGATCTCCCGGGCACGCTCGGCGATCAGGCCCAGGGAATCGGCGCGGTCGCTGCCGGACATCAGGCTGTGACTGATCTCGGCGTTGGCGCCGAGCCAGCGCTCGCGCAGCCGCGAATCCTCGTAGAGGCGGGCGTTGTCGATGGCGACGCCGGCAGCCACGGCCAGCGTGGAGAGCACCGACTCGTCCTCCTCGTCGAATGCGGCGCCGCCCCGTTTCTCGGTCAGATACAGATTGCCGAAGACCTGGTCACGGACCCGGATCGGGACGCCGAGGAAGCGGTTCATGGGCGGATGGCCCGGCGGGAAGCCGTACGAGGCCGGGTGCCCGGAGATCTTGCCGAGCCGGAGCGGCTCGGGATGCCGGATCAGCTCGCCCAGGATGCCGTGGCCTTCCGGATAGGAACCGATCGCGGCGATCTGTTCCTCCGTGACGCCCACCGTGTGGAAGGCGGACAGACGTGTGCCGTCCGGTCCGATGACGCCGAGGGCGGCGTACTCGGCATCCACGAGCGCGGCGGCCGCTTCCACGATGGAGTGCAGAGCCTGCTCCAGGTCCAGTTCCCGGCCGACGGAGAGGACGGCTTCGAGCAGGCTGTGCACGCGCTCCTGGGTACCCCGGGCCGCGTTGATCCGGGCCTGCAGCTCCTCCAGCAACTCGTCCAGCTTGAGCTGCGGCAGTCGTACGCGGGGCTCCTCGGGGCCTGCCACCAAGTCCCTCCAGGTCCGGCCGGCACACGGACCCCACCGGCGGGTCGCCTTCACCCTATCGGCTTCCGTCCGGGGCGGTACGCCGGACCGGCCATCGGGCGGGGCGACGCTGCGCGGCCCGGACGAGCACCGGTGGGTGAGCGAAACCCGGGCCGAGTGGCCCTGGGGGGAGGACCGAACGGCACTGGGAGGAACGGGCGCCGTGGGCGACCGTGGAATCAGGAGCGGCATCGATCCCCCGCGGTGTCGCTCCGCCCGCACCGCGCCGCAGGACGCGCGCCCAGGCGCCCGGTCCGAGGCCGCTCGCGCCCCGGGCGGACCGCTGATCAGGGCCGAACGGCCCTACCCACGCCTCCCGCATTCCCGGTTCGCTCACTCCATGTCCGAGAACGACACAGACCACGCGCCAGAGCACCACACCCGGCAGGACCCGGTCATGGCCGACGGCATGGCCGGCGGGGCAACCGTCGTTCGCCTGCGGGGCGAGATCGATCTGCTGACCGCGTACGCGCTGTCCGAACGGCTCGATGCGCTCACCTCGCGCCCGCACCCGATCTGGTGCTGGATCTGCGGTCGGTCCGCTTCATCGACTGCGCCGGGCTCGGGGTCCTGTGCCGGGCCCGCAACCGGACGCTGGCCCGCGAGGGCCGGCTGCGGCTGGTGGCGGAGAGCGCGACCTTCCGGCGTACGCTGCGGGCCGCGGGACTCGGGGGTGTCTTCGAAGTGCACGCACGGCTGCCCCGGCCGCTGCCGGGAGCCACCGGCCCCGAGAGGAACGCGGCTGCATGATCTTCTCAGCCTCAGGCGTTCCAGCTCCACTCCGCGACTTCGGGCATATCGGTGCCGTGCTCGCGGATCCAGGCATGGTGACGGGTGCGGGCGTCGGTCATGGCCTGGCGTACGGAAGCCGCTCGGACGGCGAGGCCCGGGACATGGTCGATGACGTCCATGACAAGGCGGTACCGGTCGAGGTCGTTGCGGACGACCATGTCGAACGGGGTGGTCGTGGTGCCCGACTCCTTGTAGCCGCGTACATGGAGGTTCACGTGTCCGGTGCGGCGGTAGGCGAGGCGGTGGACCAGCCACGGGTAGCCGTGGTACGCGAAGATCACCGGCTTGTCCGCCGTGAACAGCCCGTCGTACTCGAAGTCGGTCATCCCGTGCGGGTGCTCCTCGTGCGGCATCAGCCGCGTCATGTCGACCACGTTGACCACCCGTAGCGCCAGCCCGGGCAGGTGCCGGCGCACCAGCTGCGCTGCCGCCAGCGCTTCCTGGGTGGGCACATCGCCGGCACAGGCCAGGACGGCATCGGGCTCCCCGCCGTTCTCGGTGCCCGCCCAGTCCCAGATTCCGGCCCCGCGCGCGCAGTGCACCCGGGCCTGGTCCATGCTCAGCCAGTCGTAGCAGGGCTGCTTGCCCGCCACGACGACGTTGACGTAGTCGCGGCTGCGCAGGACATGGTCGGTCACGGACAGGAGCGTGTTGGCGTCCGGTGGCAGGTAGACCCGGACGACGGCCGGGCTCTTGTTGAGGACGTGGTCCACGAACCCCGGATCCTGGTGCGAGAAGCCGTTGTGGTCCTGCCGCCACACGTGCGAGGTGAGGAGGTAGTTGAGGGACGGGACAGGAGCCCTCCAGTGCAGTTCCCGCGCGGTCTTCAGCCACTTGATGTGCTGGTTGACCATCGAGTCGACGATGTGCACGAACGCCTCGTAGCAGGAGAACAGCCCGTGCCGGCCGGTCAGCACATAGCCCTCCAGCCAGCCCTGGCAGAGGTGCTCGGAGAGGATCTCCATCACCCGGCCGTGCCGGTCCAGGTGTTCGTCCACCGGGAGCGTCCCGGCCTGCCAGGCCTTGCCGCCGGCCTCCAGGACGGCCTGCAGCCGGTTCGAGGCGGTCTCGTCCGGACCGACGACGCGGAAGTCACGGCGTGGCCGGGTGTCCTCCATGACCTGTGCGAGGAGGTCGCCCAGGACCCGGGTGGGCTCGTGGAGGGTGGTGCCGGGCTTGTCCACGGGTACGGCGAAGGCATCGAGGGACGGCAGCGGCAGTTCGCGCGCGAGGAGTCCGCCGTTCGCGTGCGGGCTCGCTCCGAGCCGCCTGCTTCCCTCGGGAACGCAGGCGAGGACCTCCGCGACCGGGCGGCCGTCCGGGTCGAACAGTTCCTCGGGCCGGTACGAGCGCAGCCACTGCTCCAACTGCCGCAGGTGGTCGGGATTCTCGCGCACCGCGGCGAGCGGGACCTGATGGGAGCGCCAGGTGCCCTCGACCGGTACGCCGTCGACCTCGGCCGGGCCGGTCCAGCCCTTCGGGGTGCGCAGCACGATCACCGGCCAGTGCACGCGCTCGGTGACGCCGTCCTCGCGGGCGGAGCGCTGCTTGCGGGCGATGTCGTCCAGCGCCTCGTCGAACGCCGCGGCCAGGGCGCGGTGCACCGTGAGCGGGTCGTCACCGGTGACATGGAGGGGTTCGTGGCCGTATCCCCGCAACAGCGCGTCGAGTTCGGGGCCGGGGAGCCGGGACAGCACGGTCGGATTGGCGATCTTGTAGCCGTTGAGGTGCAGGATCGGCAGGACGGCGCCGTCGTGGACCGGGTCGAGGAACTTGTTGGAGTGCCAGGAGGCGGCGAGCGGCCCGGTCTCCGCCTCGCCGTCGCCGATCACGCAGGCCACCAGCAGGTCCGGGTTGTCGAATGCGGCGCCGTAGGCGTGCGCGAGCGAGTAGCCGAGTTCGCCGCCCTCGTGGATCGACCCCGGTGTCTCGGGGGCCACATGGCTCGGTACGCCGCCGGGGAAGGAGAACTGGCGGAACAGCCGCTCCATGCCCGCCTGGTCCCGGGACACGTCGGGGTAGGTCTCGCTGTAGCTGCCCTCCAGCCAGGAGCCGGCGAGCACGGCCGGTCCTCCGTGTCCCGGCCCCCAGACGCACAGAGCGTCCAGTCCGCGGGCCTTGATCACACGGTTGAGGTGGGTGTACACGAGGTTCAGTCCGGGCGTGGTGCCCCAGTGACCGAGCAGCCGCGGCTTGATGTGCTCGGGCCTGAGCGGTTCGGTCAGCAGCGGGTTGGCCATGAGGTAGATCTGGCCCACCGCCAGGTAGTCGGCGGCGCGCCAGTGGGCGTCCAGGGTGCGCACTTCCTCATCGGTCAGTGCGGTGGCGTCCGGGTGGGCGGCCGTGGGCATGAGACCTCCGGATTCGTCCTTCGTGGGCGGCCAGTGTGCCGGGAATGGCAGAAAAATTCAGGTACGGCGGTCACCGGGCATGCCGCGTGGTGCAGCACGCCGTGGGTCATCCGGCCGAGCTGGTGATCACGGAGTGACTGGGCCGGTCGGCCCTAGTCCGGACGGCACCGGGGGGTGGATGATCAGCCTCACGGGCAGCCCGCACTCTGTCCGCCCCCGCGGAACGAGAGGTCGCGATGACCACGAGGCGCACCTTCACGGAGCAGAACCCGATCCGCGTGTTCCTGCTGGACGACCACGAGGTCGTACGACGCGGCCTGACCGACCTGCTCGACGCCGAACCGGACATCTCCGTGGTCGGCGACGCGGACACCACCGAGCATGCGCTCAGCCGCGGCCCTGCGCTGCGCCCTCACGTGGCCGTGCTCGACGTGCGGCTGCCGGACGGGGACGGCATCACGGTCTGCCGTGAGCTGCGCAGCCGGATGCCGGACCTGGCGTGCCTGATGCTGACCTCGTTCGACGACGAGGACGCCCTGCTGGACGCCATCATGGCCGGTGCGTCCGGCTATGTGCTGAAGCAGATCAAGGGCTCCGACCTCGTCTCCGCGGTCCGCACCGTCGCCTCGGGACAGTCGATGCTCGATCCGGCGACCACGGCCAGGCTCATGCGGTCCCTGCGCGCCGACCCGGCACAGACCCCGTCGCTGCCGCCCGAGCTGGCGAGCCTGTCGCCGCGCGAGCGGGACATCCTCGCCCTCATCGGGGACGGCCTCACCAATCGTGAGATCGGCACGAGGCTGTATCTCTCGGAGAAGACCGTCAAGAACCACATCTCACGGATGCTGGCGAAGCTGGGCGTCCAGCGCCGGGTACAGGCGGCGGTCCTCGCGTCGCACCTGGAACCTCGGTGACCCCGGGATCGCTCGGCTCCGACCTGTCATCCCCTTGTGCGCGCACGCCGCGGGCCGCAGAGCCGGTCCGGGCGGCGCGGGAAGGGTGAGCGGGCCACCGGCGAAGGCGGCACGCAGGACGCCCGCCGCACGCGGGAGCGGGTGGACGACCTGACGTCCCTGCCCCGGGCGGAGCCGTACGAGCGGGCGGACGACGTGACCTCGCTGCCCAGGATGGAGCCGTGCGAGGACGGAGCGGTGCGAGCGGGCGGACGACCTGACCTCCCTGTCCAGGACGGAGCCGTACGAGCGGGCGAGCGCCGCCGGCGTGCCGGGCCGGTCGCGGACGACCCGGGAGCAGCTCCCCGACGCGCTGAGCCGACAGACTTCCCGACGCCCTGAGCCGACTGGCTGCCCGACGACCATCCCCGCCAGGCTGCCCCACGACCGCCCCGGCAGGCGGCCCCCGCCGGCCCGGCCGGGGGCGTGGAGTGCGCCGCGGCGAGCCCGGCGACGGCCGCCCCGGCACCGGCGGGGCGCCCTCACTCGAACGGATGCACCCGGTCCCGCCGTCCGTGGCATACGCGGCGGTCCGTCGTTCGGCAGCAGTGTGATGTTTGCCATGCGACGTGATGGACCGGGGGTGGACGGGCAACGTACCCGTTCATGCCCTACGCCAACCCCCCGCAGCAGGTGATTCGATGACCACGGCGACGCCCCAGGCGCTCCGGACGCCGCCTGCCGGAACCGGTGCAGCGGCCACCCGGTCCTCCCCACCGGGTGCCCTGCCCGCCCTGCCGTCGCTGACCGGGCTGCGCTGGATGGCGGCGCTCCTGGTGTTCGGACTTCACGTGCGCAACTTCGGCTACTTCGGCGGCACCGGTGGCCGACTGATGTCCTGGGGGTTCGGCGCAGGCGCCACCGGAGTGTCGTTCTTCTTCGTCCTGTCCGGATTCGTACTGACCTGGTCGGCGCGGCCCCGCGACCGTGCCCTCGCCTTCTGGCGGCGGCGCATCGCCCGGATCTACCCGGTGCACCTGGTCACCCTCGCCGTCGCGTTCGTCATGGCGTGCACGCTGCCGCAGCAGGCCCCGCCGACGGCGAAGCAGGCACTCGCGAATGCACTGCTGCTGCACTCGTGGTGGCGCCCGTGGTGGCAGACACTGGACCCGGTCAGCTGGTCCCTGGCCTGCGAGGCGTTCTTCTACGCCGCCTTCCCGCTGCTCATCCTGCTGCTGCGCCGGCTCGGCGCACGCGGCTCGACCGCGCTGGGCGCGCTGTCGCTGGCGGCGGTCACGGCCCTGGCCTGGTCCGACGCCCACCACTGGTGGACGCAGCCGATCTACTCGTTCCCCGCCGCGCGGCTGCCCGAGTTCGTGCTCGGCGCGGTCACCGCGCGCCTGGTGCTGCTCGGCAGCTGGCGCGGGCCCGGCCTGGAGGCGTCGCTCGCCCTCGCGGTCATCGGCTATTTCCTGGTCCCGCAGGTCACGCCCGGCTACTCGGCGACCGTGTGCACCATCGCCGGGTTCGCCCTGCTCATCCCGGCGGCCGCGGTCGCGGATCTGCACGCGCTGCCGTCCCTGTGGCGGCGCCGGCGGATGGTGCGGCTCGGGGAGCTGTCCTTCGCCTTCTACATGGTCCACCTGCTGGTGCTGCGCGCCGCGACCCACCTGCTGGGGGTGAAGCCCCATTTCGGTGTCCTCGCGGGCATCGGCGTCACCACGGCCGTGTTCACCGTGTCGCTCGGGCTGTCCTGGGCGCTGTACGAGGGGGTGGAGTGCCCCGCACGGCGGCTGCTGCTGCGGCGTCGCCGGCGGCCGGTGCCGCAGCCTGAGGCGGTACCGGAGGCGGTACCGGCCTGCCGGGAGGCCCCGGCGCCGGCGCGGGACTGACCCGAGGCAGCCGTCCGGTGGCCGGCGTTCCGAGTTGCCCGGTTCGTCCAGCGGCACAGGCCTCCCGGCAGACGGGCGCCGGTCGCACGCGCGGGTGACGTCGGTAACAGCGAGGAGAGTACGGCGGGTTTCGGGGTAGACGGCCCCCCGACACCGGCCCGGCGGCACACACCGGCGGGCCGGCACCGCTCGAACACATCGAAGGAGCCGTGGCGACGTGCGCGGGAAACCGTCCGGGACGACCCGGCGGCCGGCAACCGGCCCGCCCGTCGCGCCTGCCTGCCCCAGGGACACCACGGTGGCCCGAATACGCGTCTCCGGGACCGCCCGGAGCCGGAGTTCACGGTGGTCGTCCGAGCACCGTTGACAAGCCGGAAGCGGGGCGTGGCCGCGGGTTTGGCCGGACCGCACACCACAGCTACGGTGGGCGGTCGGCAAAGATCGGCTCCGGGAGCCGGCCGACCGCGGCGGCACCTGGTTGTGCGAGAGGAGAGGATGTACGTGCCGGAGCAGGATGCAGCCGGATCGGCGCCGCAGGTGGTGAGTTCCTTCCTGGAACGACGCAGGGAGCAGGTCGCCCAGCGCTGGGCCGACGCCCCGTTGTTCCGCTCGGTCTTCACCGTCTCCCGCGACGAAGCGGTCGAGGCGTGCAAGGCCGTGGTGGACGCGCTGTCCGAAGTGGCCGTCAGCGGACGGCTGGAGGACATCGCGGCTCCCGGCTTCGGCACCGTGCGCGACCAGCTGGGGCGCATGGCGGCGACCCGCGCCCGTGCCGGGTACACCCCGTCCCAGATCGCCGACGAGGTGGCCGCACTGCGCGTCTCGGCTGTCGGCCTGCTGCGCGACGAATTCACCGACCCCACCGCCGGGCAGGCCCAGGAGTCCGTGCTGGCCCTCACCGTGCTGATGTGCACCCTGCGTCTGGTGGTGATGGAGACGGCGCTGGACGCGAACGCGGAGCTGATCGAGCGGCAGCGGCAGCAGCTGCTCGAAGTGGCCACACCCGTCATCAAGCTGTGGGAGGGCACGGTCGCCGTACCGCTGATCGGGACGCTGGACAGTGCGCGCAGCCAGGTCGTGATGGAGTCGCTGCTGGAGGCCATCGTCGACCAGCGGGCGCGGTACGCCATCCTGGACATCACCGGTGTGCCGACGGTCGACTCGCTCGTCGCGCAGCACCTGATGAAGACGGTGGCCGCGGCGCGGCTCATGGGCGCCGAGTGCATCGTCTCCGGGATCCGCCCCGCCATCGCGCAGACGATCGTGCAGCTCGGTATCGACCTGGGTTCGGTGCTCACCCGGGCCTCTCTGGCCGACGCACTGGCCTATGCGCTGGGCCGGCAGGGCATCGAGGTGTCCCGCTCGGACGCGAGTGCGAGTGTCCGGTGAACCAGCCCGTTCCCGGTCCGCCCGCCCAGGTGCCGGTGCTCGCCCTGGGCGACGTCCTGCTGGTCTCGCTGCAGGGCGAACTGCACGACGGCATGGCCGAGCAGCTGCAGCACGACATCACGAGCCGTATCTCCACCAGCCGGGTGACCGGTGTGGTGATCGACATCTCAGGGGTGGACATCGTCGATTCGTTCCTCGGCCGGGTGCTCGCGGAGATCGCCTCCACGGCCCGGCTGCTGGCGGCCCGCACGGTCCTGGCCGGCATGCGCCCTGCCGTGGCGATCACCCTGGTCGAGCTGGGACTCACCCTGCCCGGCCTGGTCACCGCGCTGGACGTGGACCGTGCCATGGAACTGCTGTCCCGGGGAGGGAGCTGATGCAGGTTTCCGGCCGGGCGTCCGCGACGAGCCTGCCCATCGGCTCGGACGCGGATCTGGCCTGGGTGCGGCAGCAGGTGCGGCAGTGCGCGGCGCAGCTCGGCTTCGGTCTGGTGCAGCAGACCAAGCTGGTGACGGCGGCGAGCGAGCTGGCGCGCAACACGCTGGTGCACGGAGGTGGCGGACACGCGGAGATCACGCCGCTGGACAACGGCCGTACCCGGGGCCTGCGGATGTCCTTCGCCGACAGCGGTCCGGGAATCCGCGACCTGGAACTGGCCATGACCGACGGATACACCTCCGGCGGCGGGCTCGGGCTCGGGCTCAGCGGGGCGAAGCGGCTGGTGCAAGAGTTCCAGGTGGACACCGAGCCCGGCCGGGGCACCACCGTCACGGCCGTCGCCTGGGTGGCCCAGGTGCCCGCGTCCCGCACGAGGCCGGTATGAGCCGGGTCTGGGAGGTCCCGGTGCACGACTCGACCCGGGTCCGGGACGCACGGATCGCGGCCCGGGAGGCGTGCGGGCAGGCGGGACTCGACCCGCAGTGCACGGCGGCCGCCGAGCTGGTCGCCACCGAGCTGGCCACGAACCTGCTCAAACACGCGGGCGGGGGCCGCATGGTGGTGAACCTGGTGGTGCCGCCGAACGGCGGTCCGGGCACGTCGGTCCAGCTGTTCTCGCTGGACAACGGGCCGGGCATCGCCGATGTCGCCGCCGCGCTGCGGGACGGCTGCTCGACCGCCGCCGGCTCGCTGGGCGCGGGGCTGGGCAGCTGTGTGCGGAGCGCGAGCGCCTTCGATCTGTACAGCGTGCCGGGCCGCGGGACGGTGGCGGCGGCCCGGATAGACCCGGTGTCCGCCGGGTCCGCCGCGCCCACGGCCGGGCTGGGCGCGGGCGGGATCGCGGCGTCGCTCGGGCGGGCCGAGCAGTGCGGGGACGCCTGGAGCTGGGTGCGCTCCGGCGGGCTGCTGACGCTGCTGCTCGCCGACGGCCTCGGGCACGGCCCGAAGGCCGCGCACGCGTCCACCGCGGCGGTGACGGAGCTGCGCCGCGCCGGACACCTGCCGCCGGGGGAGATACTGCGCCGGCTGCACACGGTGCTGCGGCCCACCCGGGGTGCCGCGGTCACGGTGGCCCAGGTGGACACGGAGCAGGCGGAACTCCGCTTCGCCGGCGTCGGCAACGTCGGTGCCCGTCTGCGCACGGGGGACACCTGGACGTCCCTCGTCTCCCATCCCGGGATCGTCGGGGCGTACTTCCCCGCCCACGTGCCCGAACGGCGGCTGCCGTGGGACCGGGACAGTCTGCTCGTCGTGCACAGCGACGGACTCCCCAGCCGCTGGACCCCGCCGACGGACGCCCGCCTGCTCGCCCAGGACCCGTCGGTGGTGGCCGCGGTGATCCTGCGGGACGCAGGCAGCCCCGCCCGCCCCCTCCGCGACGACACCAGCGTGGCCGTACTGGCCCCCGACCGCCGGACCAGCGCCGATGACCGCCACCTCTGACACCTGGACCATCGCCTCAGCCGCCGACGCGGCCCGCGCCCGTGCCCTGCTGGCACGGCTCACGGCGGACGCCGGCGCCCCCGCGCCCGACCGCGCCCGCTTCCTCACCGCGCTCGGCACCCGGCTGCGCCGCGGTCTCGGGGCCGGCGAGGCGGAACTGACCCTGACCGCCTGCGCGGACGGCGAACTGCGGATCGTCCTGCGCGGGCCGGAGCCCTGGCAGCACACGCTGGCCTGCCCCTCCCCCGTGACCGCGACGCTGCCCGGACCGGACGACGCCGGGCTCGCCGAGGCGCTGCTGGACGCCGACCAGGACGCCGACGCCATGCTGGCGAGCCTGGACGAGATGGAGGAGCTGGTCCGGTTCCACCGCGAGGAGCTGCACCAGACCAACCAGGGCGTCCTCGCTCTGCACGCCGAGCTGGAGGCCGCCGCGCTGGCGCAGCGCGAACTCCTCGACGCCGAGCGGGCGGCACGCACGGAGGCGGAGAACGCCCGCCGGCTGCTGACCTTCCTGACGAATGCGAGCGCGGTCCTCAACGCCTCGCTCGACCACGAGGGCATCCTGCGCCGGCTGCCCGAGCTGCTGGTCCCGGAGTACGCCCGGCACGTCGACATCTGGCTCGTGGACGACGAGCGGACCCCGCCGGGCGGACGGGCGGCGGCCACGGTGGCGGCGGCCCGCACCGGCCGCCCCCAGCACGCGGGCCCGTACCCCGGCGAACTCCCGGGCGTGGACGACCTGCCCGCGTCCGCGCTCTTCCCGGACCAGGCACTGCTGTGCCTGCCGCTCGGCGCGCGGACCGTGCAGGGCGTGCTGACGCTGGCCGCGCCCACTGACCGCTTCGACCCGGACACCACCGTGATGCTGCTGGAACTGGCCCGGCGGGCGGGCATCGCCCTGGACAACGCCCGCCGGTACGAGCAGCACCGGGACGTCGCCCAGGCCCTGCAGCGGGCCCAGCTCACCGAACTGCCCGCCATCCCCGGCCTCTCCCTGGCCGCGCGCTATCTGCCGGCGACGCACGGTCTGAACATCGGCGGCGACTGGTACGACGCCTTTCCGCAGCCCGACGGCAGCGTGCTCGCGGTGATAGGGGACGTCACGGGGCACGGGCTGCGTGCGGCGGTCATCATGGGCCAGCTGCGCACCGCGCTGCGCGCGTACGCCGTCGAGGGCAACGGTCCGGCACGGATCCTGACCCTGCTGCACCGGATGCTCCGCCATCAGCAGCCGGAGTTGTACGCGACCTGTGCGATCGCCCGGTTCACGCCCGGGGAGTCCGGGGTCGTGTGGTCCGCGGCGGGGCATCCGCCCGCCGTCGCGCGCGGCCCGCGGGGCGAGGTACGGGTGCTGGAGGCGAAGCCGGGCATCATGCTGGGCGTTCCGGTGCCGTACGAGTACGAGGAGCACTCCGTGGAGCTGACGCCGGGCTCCACCCTGGCGCTCTACACGGACGGCCTGGTGGAGCGGCGGTCCGCCGGAATCGACGTCGGCATCGACCGCCTGGCCCGGGCCATGGGGTCGCTGGGCACGGCGGAGCTGGCGGACCTGGACACGGCGGCCGACTCGCTGCTCAAGCCGATGCTGCACGATTCCGAACACGACGACGACATCTGTCTCCTGCTGTGCCGGGCGGCAGGGCCCTGAACCGCCGTGCGCCGGCCCTCCGCGGCGGGGGCCGGCGCCGTCGCGGTGGTGGTCAGGCGGCTGCGGGGAAGCGTTCCCAGACGCGGTGGGCGCCGAGCAGCTGGGCGAGCTGCTGGAGCACGGCGGTGGCGCCGTCGCCGGCCACCACGCCGGGCGCGTCGAGCGGGATACCGGCCGCCTCGAGCGCGGCCTCCCCGCCCTTGGCGGCGCCGATGGCCTTGCCGTGCCGGTACGCCTCCGCCAGCAGCAGGCCCACCCGCGGGTCGGGGGTGGCCTGCTGGGCGGTGGGGAGGCCTGCCTTGGCGTCGCGGGCGCCGTAGGCGTCGGTGCCCACGCCGGGCGTGCCGGCCACCAGCAGGGCGTCGAACTCCACGGAGCGGGCGGTGGCATAGGTCCGCTGGACGGTCAGGGCGTCGGTGCCCGCGCCGAGGGTGCCGCCGGCCGGGGCGACGATCAGCGGGACCATGCCGCCGTCGAGCACCTCCTGGCGTACCGCCCGCACGCCGTCGAGGTCGCCGTCGGGGCCGGTGACGATGCCGATGACGCGGCCGTCGGTGGGCCAGGTCCGGCCGACCTGGGAGAGGGCGGGACTGGGCTCCGGGTCGGCCAGGGGCACGGTGGGCTCGGGGGCGGGCAGGCCGAGGCCGGCGGCTACGCCCGCGCACAGCTCCGGGTCGATGTTCGCCAGGACCTGCAACGCGCGCTCCCGGATGGCCTGTTCGTAGCACTTGGCGAGTTCGAAGGAGTAGGCGCCGATGATGTGCTCGCGCTCCACCGGGCTCATGCTGAGCCAGAACCGGCGCGGCTGGCTGAAGTGGTCCTGGAACGTCTCCGGTGCGTCCCGGACCTTGGTCGCCTCCGGCACGCGGACGGGCGCCTCGACGTACGCGCCCAGGTCCGCGCCCGCGGTGAACGGGCAGCCGCCGTCGAGCGAGTTGGGGCGGTAGGGGGCCACGCCCCGGTGCACGGCCGTCTGGTGGAAGCCGTCGCGCGTCATGTCGTTGACGGGGGCGTGCGGCCGGTTGATGGGGATCTGCGCGAAGTTGGGGCCGGCCAGCCGGGTGATCTGGGTGTCCAGGTAGGAGAAGAGGCGGCCGGCGAGCAGCGGGTCGTCGGTGATGTCGATGCCGGGGACGAGGTGGCCGGGGTGAAAGGCGACCTGCTCGGTCTCGGCGAAGAAGTTGGACGGGTTGCGGTTGAGGGTGAGCAGCCCGATCGGCTGCACCGGGGCGAGTTCCTCGGGGACGATGTTCGTCGGGTCCAGCAGGTCGATGCCCTCGAAGGTCTGGTCGGGGGTGTCGGGGAAGGTCTGGATGCCGAACTCCCACTCGGGATAGGCGCCCGCCTCGATGGCGTCGGCGAGGTCCCGGCGGTGGAAGTCCGGGTCCATGCCGTTGATGAGCTGCGCCTCCTCCCAGACCAGGGAGTGCACGCCCAGCTTCGGCTTCCAGTGGAACTTCACCAGGGTCGTCCCGCCGGCCGCGTCGACGAGGCGGAAGGTGTGGACGCCGAAGCCCTCCATCGTGCGGAACGAGCGCGGGATGCCCCGGTCGGACATGTTCCACAGGGTGTGGTGGGTGGCCTCGGTGTGCAGGGTGACGAAGTCCCAGAAGGTGTCGTGGGCGCTCTGGGCCTGGGGGATCTCCCGGTCGGGGTGCGGTTTGCCGGCGTGGATGACGTCCGGGAACTTGATCGCATCCTGGATGAAGAAGACCGGGATGTTGTTGCCGACCAGGTCGAAGACGCCCTCGCTGGTGTAGAACTTCGTCGCGAAGCCTCGTGTGTCGCGGACGGTGTCGGCGGAGCCCCGGGAACCGAGCACGGTGGAGAAACGGACGAACACCGGGGTTTCGACGTCCTCGGCGAGGAAGGCCGCCTTCGTCACGTTCGCGGCCGTGCCGTAGCTGCGGAAGACGCCGTGCGCTCCGGCGCCGCGGGCGTGGACCACGCGCTCGGGGATGCGCTCGTGGTCGAAGTGCATGACCTTCTCCCGCAGATGGTGGTCCTGCAGGAGCACCGGGCCGCGGGGGCCGGCCTTGAGGGAGTGGTCGGTGTCGTACAGCCGTGTGCCCTGGGCGTTGGTCAGGTAGCTGCCGCTCTGCGCCATCCGCGCCTGGTCGGCGCCGGTGGGCTGGCCGGTGGGCGAGACGGTGTCGGGGCCGGTCTGGTCGGGCTTGGGCGGATAGGGCTCATGGGGTTCGGTCGGCTCCGCGACCGGCGGCGACTCGGGTCCCGGCTTGCCGGGGATGCCGTTCTCCGGGCCCGCGGGTCCGCTCTGCAGGGCGTCCGCCACCTTGTCCGCCGCTCGCTTCAGGGGGTTCGTCTCGCTCATCAATACCAATTCCTTCGCTGGTCACGGAGGCGGGCCCGGCACGGGCGAAATGGGTGTCCGATGCGCGTCGGCCACACCGGGGCATGCGGCCGGCGCCATGAGCAGGCCGGTGAAAAACCGGAGGAAAGGGGCCGGACGCCGTCCTCGTAACGAGGTCCCCGGGCCGGGGCGTCCGAAACCGGGAATCGCGGGGATCTCCCGGTCGGGGTGAAGTCGGGCCGTCTCCTATCGAGTTGCCGGGAGGGCAGGCCCGCCGGACGCGCCGGTCCGGACCCGGGGACCGCCGGCGGGGCCGAGTGACCGCCGCCGAGAGGGTGTTCGTCGGCAGGGCCGGCTTCTTGACCCGGGGCAGGCGGACACCCGGCCGCCCGCACACGTAACAGTAGGCGCTGACACCGGGCGGCGCAGTCCGGCACGGTCCGGTCGGGGGCCGGCGGGGCCTGCCCGGTCACGGGCGTTGCATGACCCGCAGGGTCTTCAGGGACGAGTCCGTCGCGTCGGGGACGAGGAACCCGTGGGCGACACCGCTGCGCAGGTAGTCGACGATCTCCGCGGTGATCACCTCGCCCGGCGCCACCACCGGCACGCCCGGCGGGTACGGGCTGATCATCTCGGCCGCGACACGGCCGGCGGCCCGTTCCGCGGGCACCTGTTCGGCGGGGCCGAAGAACGCGTCGCGGGGCAGGACGGCCTGTTCCAGTTCGAGGGCGCGGGGCTCGGGGAAGTCCACGGCGGGCTGCCGCTCGATGCTGTCCGCCCGCTCCACCAGCGTGCGCACCGCCTCCAGCAGAATCTTCTCGGTCTCCTCGTCGTCCGCGTGGGTGATGGAGGCACTGATCCGGCAGCTGTCCGAGCCGCCCATGTCGACGTGGCAGTGGGTGCGCAGCCACTCGGTCGCCTGCATGCCGCTGATGCCGAGGTCCCGTACGTCGACGACGATCTTCAGGGGGTCGTACTCGGCGGCCAGGCCCTCCTCGATGATCTCCCCGCCCATCACCCGCAGGCCCGGCAACTCGCGCAGCCGGGCGCGGACGCGCTCGGCGCGGTGCAGGGCCGCGTCCAGGAGACCGTGCCCCTGTTCGGCCATCTGCCGCCGCCAGCCGTCGAGGGCGGCGTAGACCAGGCAGGAGGCGCTGGTGGTGCCGAGCAGGTCCTCGCGCTGTTTGAGCACGTCGGGCGAGATCCGGTCGTGCTGGAGGTGGAACACCGAGCTCTGTTCGATGGCGCCGCCCATCTTGTGCACGCTGGTGAGGACGAGGTCGGCGTCCGCGTCCATGCCCCACGTGGGCAGGCCGGGGTGGAAGGGGAGATGGGCGCCCCATGCCTCGTCCACGATGAGCGGCACGTCGAAGGCGTGGCAGGCGTCGGCGACTCCCCGGATGTCGGCGCAGGTGCCCCAGTCGGTGGGGGTGATCAGCAGCATGCCCTTGGCGTCCGGATGCTCGCGCAGCCGGTCGCGCACGTCGTCCGGCTCGGGCGGGTGGGCCATGTGCCGTTCGCCGTCGAACTTCGGGTGCACCCAGATCGGCTCGACGCCGTTGATGATGACGGCCGCGACGACAGACTTGTGCGCGTTGCGGGACAGCAGCAGCTTCTCGCCCGGCCCGGCGACCGAGCACATCGCGGTCTTGACCGACAGGGAGCTGCCGCAGGTCGAGAAGAAGGCCTGCTCGGCGCCGACCGCGTCCGCCATCAGCTCCTGTGCCTGCTCCAGCACGCCCTGGGACTGGCGGCGGTTGTCCAGGCCGTTGAGGGTGAGCACATCCGAGCGGAAGACGTCCAGGCCGAGAACTTCGGCCACCCGGGGATCGGTTCCGCGGCCCTGTTTGTGCCCGGGCGGCCCGAACACCACGTCCCCTCGCCGCCGGAATTCCTGCAGTGCCTCCAGGACGGGTGCGCGAGAGTGATCCATGGATGTCCTCCTGAGCCGGTCGGTGCCGCACCCACCGTGTTGCACCCGCGGCGCGCGCCAAACCCGCGCGGGCGGTGTCAGGAGCCGTCCGGGTGGAACCCGGGCGCGGCACGGGACAGGCCCGCCGTATCCCAGGAGGCGTTGTGTCACTGAACCGCCGGGTCCGCGAGGAGGTCGCGCGGCGCGCCGACGCGCTGTGGGCCGTGGCGTCGGCGCTGCACGCGGACCCCGAGACCGCGTTCGCCGAGCACAGGGCGGTGACGCTGCTCACGGGCGAGTTGGAGCGCGCGGGTTTCGAGGTGCGGCGGGAGGTGGCGGGGCTGCCGACGGCGTTCACGGCCCGCTCGGGCCGGGGCCGGCCGGTGGTGGCGCTGTTGCTGGAGTACGACGCCCTGCCCGGGCTCGGGCACGCCTGCGGGCACGATCTGATCGCGGCGGCCGGCCTCGGGGCGGCCCTCGTCGTGGACGCCGTGCGGGACGGCACCGGGGGAACGGTCCTCGCCGTGGGAACGCCGGCCGAGGAGGGCGGTGGCGGCAAGGCGCTGGAGGTGGCGGCCGGGGTCTTCGACGGCGTGGACGCCGCCCTGATGTTCCATCCGGGGGTGTACGACTGGGTGCGGGCGCCGCTGACCGCGCAGGAGCAGTACCAGGTCGCCTTCCGGGGCCGGGCCGCGCATCCGACGGGCGACCCCACGGAGGGCATCGACGCGCTCGCGGCGCTGATCGAGCTGTTCAACGTCCTGTCGGCGCTCGGCCGGCGGCTGCCCGAGGGGTCGCATGTGCAGGGGATCATCACGCACGGCGGCACGGCCACGAACATCGTCCCCGAGTACGCCGAGGGCCGGTTCGGACTGCGTGCGCTGACCACCGCCGCCCTGGACGAGCTGGCGGAACAGGTGCGGACCGCGGCGGAGGGCGTGGCACGGGCGACCGGCACGTCCGTCGCGATGGAACGCGCGAGCGTGCGCTATGAGCACTTCCGCGACAGTGCGGTGCTGTCCGAGCGGTTCGCCGGTCATCTGGACCGGGCCGGCATCCCTCTCACCCCGCCCGTTCCCGGCGTCTACCTGGGGTCGTCCGACATCGGCAACGTCAGCGGCCGGGTGCCTGCCATCCACCCTTTCGTGGCGATCATGGACGCCGACGGCTCCGACCACACGCCCGAGTTCGCCGCGGCCGCGGCGTCGGAGCGCGCCCGCCGGGTCCTCCTCGCGGTGGTGGAGGCGCTGGCCTGCACGGCGCTGGACGTCCTGCGGGACGCGGATCTGCGTGAGCGGGCGTGGAAGGACCTGCGCGGGGCGGCCGACTGAGCACGGTACGGGCGCTCAGCCCAGCCGGTCGTACCGCACCACCGTCGGGTCGTACCGGCCGTCGTCGTCGACGCCGGCGCGCGCGTGCTCCATGGCGGTGGGCAGGGCCCGGCGGATCGTGTCGGGCAGCCGGCCGCCCGACGGCCACTCCACCAGGCAGCGCGCCACTTCCCGCAGTTTGATGTTGGTGTGCTGCGACACGTGCTTCAGGACGTCCCAGCCCTGCTCCGGACGCAACCGGCCCACGACGGTGACCACGCCGATCGCCTGGTCGACCAGGACGTGCGATACCAGGGCCCGGCGCAGCTGGCCCACCTCCTCCTGGAGTGCTTCCAACTGGTCCGCCTGCTCGTCACGTCCGATCATGACTTCACCCTGCGAGGCCCCTCGACACTCGGCCAGCCGCCAGGCGAACGACCTCGCGCACCACCGTCCAGAAAGCGAAAAGCTGCTGGTCAGCAGGCGCATGGACGTGCGTTTCAGGGGCATTTGGGGATCATGGAATCGCTCACTTTCGACAGCGACGACCTGGAGGTCACGGCGGACTTCCTCAGCCAGGCGTACGCCCGCATGCGCATCGCCAGCGGTACGCCCGGCTCCAACCGCGCCCGGATCCACCGCGCCGGTGTCTCCTCCATGACCGTCGACGAACTCGCGCTGGACTTCGAGATGAGCTACTCGGTGACCCCGCTCGGCCGGATCTGCCTGTGCCTCGTGCACGAGGGCACCGTGCAGGACCACCGCTCCCCGGGCGTCGAGGACGACTTCGGCCCGGGTGACATGGTGCTGTTCGCGCCGCCGGACGTGCCGTACTCCGGGCGGATCTGCGGCGCGCGCTACAACATCACCATGCTGGATCCGGCGCTGCTCGCCCAGGTCGCCGCGGAGCCGGACGCCTCCCGCCCGGTACGGCTGACCGGCCACCGGCCCCACTCGGCGGCGGCTGCGCGGCAGTTGGGCCGCACCATCGCCCATCTGCGCGACACGGTGCTGTCCGATCCCGGGATCGCGGACCATCCGCTGATCGCCTCGACGGCCGCCCAGCATCTGGCGGCGAGCGTCCTGGCCGCGTTCCCCAACACGGCCCTCACCGAGCCGACGGGAGCCGATCGCAAGGACGCGCACCCGGCGATGCTGCGCCGTGCGCTCGCATACATCGACGATCATGCCGACGAGCCCGTCACGGTCGCCGACATCGCAGCCGCGGCCCATGTGACGGCCCGCGCGCTGCAGTACGCCTTCCGGCGGCACCTGGGCACGACCCCGCTCGCACATCTGCGCCGGGTACGGCTCGCGCACGCCCATCTCGCCCTGGTCGCGGCTGATCCCGGCGGCGGGGACACGGTCACCGCGATCGCCGCCCGCTGGGGCTTCCACCACCCGGGCCGTTTCGCCTCCCTGTACCGGGAGACCTACCGGCGGGCACCGCACGAGACCCTGTCCGCCGGCTGACGGGCGTCCCGCGGACGGAGCGGGACTCCGTCCGAGGGACACGGGGCGGGCTCACGGGTAGGACGTCACCTTGGACGGGACGGTTCCGGTCCCGGAGGTGGGCGCGCCGGTGGCGTTGACGACGTGGGCGTACTGGCCCTTGCCGCCCAGCGAGATCACCAGCAGGTCGTGCATCCTGATCCCGGAGGTCACGGGCACCTGGAAGCCGTGGGCCTGGACGATCGACGGATCGGCCGTGTAGTTGCAGTAACTGCCCAGGCCCCATGCCTCGTGGGTGGTCACGGAATCGGCGACCTTGTAGGCCGCGTATCCGACGGTGCCGTCGTGGGTGACGGCCGCGGCGTCCGGCGCGTCGTACGCCTTCTCGTTCTGGAAGAAGATCGTGCGGCCGCGTTGTCCGCTCCAGTGGACGTCGTACTTGTTGAAGTGCTCGACGAACAGGCCGGTGGCGAGGACGTCGTTCCCGTTCACGCGCAGGCCGTAGTCGGCGCGGTTGGTGTCCCAGCCGACGCCGCTGCCGTGGTCGGCGCGCCAGATCCAGGTGTGGTCGATGATGACGTCGTCGCCGTTGACGACCAGCGAGTTGGTGGCGAGTCCGGGTCCGGCGCCGCCGATGCGGATGAACACGTCCTGCAGGGTGGTGGGATCGGCGGAGTGGTCGGCTCCGGCGCCGGGGGTTCCGATGCGCAGGAGGGTGTCGGAGTTGACCGGGCCGGCGTCGATCAGGAACCCGGCGAGTCGCACGCCGTCGACGTCGGCGACGTGCATGGCGTCGATGCCGTTGTCCGGGACGAGGGTGGCGAGGCCGAGGCCGAGGACGACGGTGCCGGCGCGGGTGACGTCGATGGTCCGGTCGAGGTGGTAGACGCCCGGGGTGAAGAGGAGGTTGAGCCCCTGGGCGAGGGCCGCGTTGATGGTGGCGGCCGTCGCCCCCGGTTTGACGACGTAGAACCGGTCGAGCGGGAGGGACGTGCCCGGGCCGGCCGGCCAGGACACGCCGCGGGCGTCGGTGCGCTTGGCCGGGACGAACACCTTGTAGGTGCTGCCGTCCAGGTAGAGGAACGGCTTTTCGCGGGAGACCGGTGTGGTGTCCAGCGTGGTGTACGGGCCGCTGTCGAAGTCGGTCGCCGGGGCGCCCTGGACGCCGGAGAACGTCATGTTCCACACGCCGTTGGTCCAGCCGCCGACCGAGCTGTCGCGGGTGTACCACTGCTGCTGGGAGTACGGGCCGACCGTGCCGTCGATCTTGGAGTCCGCGATGTAGCCGCCAGAGGCCCAGCCGTAGCCGTCGGGGGCGAGGTTGAGGCCGCCCTGGACGTGGATGCGGCGGAAGGGCGCGGCCTGCGCGACGGCCCAGCGGTCGGTGCCGTTGGACGGCCTGACGGCGAGGTTCTCCGCCGAGCGCCAGAAGTTCTGGGTGGCGTTGCCGTTGAACCAGCCGGCGTCGACGGTGATGTCACCGTTGATCTGGGTGTCGTCGGGGTTCAGGCCGAGTCCGGAGACCGAGGTGTAGAAGCCGAGCTGGGCGTTGATGCCGTTGTACGTGCCGGGCTTGAGCAGGAACTGGTAGCGGCCGGTGCCGAACTGTGCGGACTCCTGCCGGGCGAAGACGTCGTCGAACTTCTGCTGCAGGCCGGGGGTGGAGGGGTCGACGACGATGACGTTCGGGCCGAGGTCGCCGCCGCCCTCGATGGGCGGGACGCCGGTGGAGCCGGTGTGTACGGCGACCTCCCACAGGGAGTACCCGTAACCGGTGCCGCGTGCGGTGCCGTGGATCCGGACGTACCGGCCGGAGCCGCTGACGTCGTACGACGCCGTGCCGCCGGTTGCGCCGGTGACGTTCTTGAGGGTGCTCCAGCTCTGCCCGTCGGTGGAGGCCTGGATCCGGAAGTCCTTGCCGTAGGCGGCCTCCCAGGTCAGGTCGATCCTGCAGAGGTCCTTGGCCGAGCCGAGGTCGACCTGCAGCCACTGGGGGTCAGAGGCCTGGCTGGACCAGCGGGTGGTGGTGCTGCCGTCGAACGCGGCGGAGGCGGGGGTGCCCGCGTTCTCGGTGGAGGAGGCGGACGCGGGCCTGCCCTGGGCGGCGTTTGCGGTGCCGCAGCCGGACGGGCCGTCGGCCGTTCCGGTGTCTGCGTCGACGGCCGGGACGGCAGGGGTGCCGTGGTTCTGCTCGGACGACGCGGTGGCCGTCTTCCCCCGGGACAGCGGGGTTTCGGCGGCGGCCGCCGGAAGATGGGTGGTGGGCAGGGCGGTCAGCGCGGCCGCGGCGGCCAGCGCGACGGCCAGGTCTCTCAGTCTCATGCGGCGGCTCCGGAGGGCTCGGAGGGGTCAAGCGGCTGACCCCACGGCTTAGTTCATGTTTTGATTTAAGTGATGAACCAAGCGGGCCACAAGCCTTCGGACGTCATGTCCTTCAACTGCCGTACCGGAAGGACGGCTTCACTCGGAGCTGCGGGCCGTGCCCGTGCCCCTCAGAAGCCGTCCGGTTCCGTCGGGACGGCGTCAGCGCTCCTGGAGCCCCTGGCGCTTGACCAGCTCCAGCAGGGCGGCGTGCGTCCCGGCGTCGGCCGCCGCGATCAGCCCGCCCGCGCCGGTGTGCACCGGCTCGCCGTACAGACCGGTCACCGTGCAGCCCGCCGCGCGGCACAGCGCGATACCCGCGGCGAAGTGCACGCTGTCGGCCAGGTGTCCGTCGGTGACATAGGCGGCCCGTCGCCCGGCGGCGACCCAGGCGACCGCGAGGGTGCTGGAGATCACCCGGGGCCGGAACCGTTCGGCGAAGCCCGGGTCGGCGAGCAGGCCGGCCGCCCGGAAACCGGGGGCGTTCGGGAACGGCGGGTCGAGGTTGACGTCCACCAGCGCGGATCCGGCCGAGGGCGTCAGGTCCTCGTCACCGGCGTCCCCCCGGACCCGGGCGCGCTCGCCGTCGGTCCAGAACACCTCGCCGCCGAACGGGTCGGCCGTCGCCGCGGCGGTGATCTCCGTTCCGGTCCGCAGAGCGACGTTCACGCCGACGAGCATGGTGCGCACGGCGTAGTTGAGGGTGCCGCACAACGGGTCGACGAGCCAGCGGCGGTGGGCGCCGGCGGCGCCGCTGCGTCCGCTCTCCTCGGCCGTGACCGCGTCCTCGGGACGGGCGGCGCGCAGGACGTCCAGGATGGCCCGCTCGGCGGCCAGGTCCGCTGCCGTCGCGAAGTCACCGGCGGTCTTCTCGTAGCGGTCCAGCCGGCGTCCGTACAGGTCACGCACCACCGCCGCGCCCGCCTGTGCCGCGGCCACGGCCAGCTGGGCGTCGGATTCCCCGTTGATGATCGACATGGGCCCAGGGTAGGCGAAGTGTTCCGCGTGGCCGAAGAGTCGGCCCGGGCGCGCGTCGGCGGGAGTGCCGGTGCGGGCCCGGGCCGCCGGTCAGGAGCCGGCCGGGACGAGGGAGAGGGTCTGTTCGGCTGCGGTGCGGCCGCCGCCTACGGGACCGCCGCCGGTGTGCGTCCAGGTACGCAGCGGGGTGGTCTCGGCGCGCCGGCCCTCGGTCGCGGAGAGGCCGAGCACGAGGCCGCTGTAGCGGTTGACCAGGCGGTAGGTGCCGCCGGTGTGGGAGTCGGGGATGAGGAACCACTGCTGTCCGACGGACGGTTCGCCGGACCGGGCCCGGCCGACCGTGGGCCGGGCGCCCCAGGCCCGGCCCGCCGTCTTCGTGGAGTCGACGCCCAGCAGCCGGCCGGTGGCCGCGTTGGTGACGGTGAAGGCGCCGTCGCCCGTCGGGTCGAAGTACCACGACGCGCGGCCGGACCCGGTGCGCCGTGCCACCGAGGTGGTGCCGGAGCCGCCGGGGGCCTGCGCGAGGATACGGCCCGTGCCGGCGGCGATGCGGTAGCGGCGGCCGGTGTCCACGGGCGGGGCGGCGGGTTCGGAGGATTCGACGGTCAGGTCGACGTACTCGCCGGAGGCGTCGTGGGAGCAGCCGAAGGAACAGTAGGCGCGGAAGCTCCTGCCGATGATCATGGAGTTCGTCTTGTTCCCGTCGTCGAGGAACCAGCGGTACCAGGAGGCGGTGGTGTAGTCGCCGGTGTCGCCGATGAGTTCCCACTTCTGCGTGGCGAGGTCGTCGGTGGCGTACAGGTACTGAGGTGAGTCGCCGCTCTGGTCGACGGCCTGCGGAGTGCCGATGTAACGGCCGAGGTAGGCGTCGTAGGCGATGTTCATCACGAACAGCGGTGAGGTCGGGGGCATCTTGCCCGCCGCGATCTGCTCGGCGGACGTACCGGTGTTGGCCGGGTCGTACTCGGCGGACCTGGTGGTGTAGCCGGTGGGGTGGTCCGCGTCGACGGGGACGATGTTGCTCTCCCGGCCGCCGGTGCCGGGCTCGGTCCAGGCGCCGTCGTACCACTTGTGCCAGGAGCCGGGAGCCATCTTCGCGGCGATCGGAGCGCGGGCCACGTGCGCGTAGAACGCCTTCCAGCCGCCCTTCTTGTCGACGATCCGCGAGCCGTAACAGACGTAGAAGTAGCCGGAGGCGGTGTCGACGAACAGCCGCTGGTCACCGTCCCCGTAGGAGTACGTCTGGTTCGGGAAGGCCGTCGTGTCCCCGCGCCCGGTGCTGTAGGGGGAGGTGAGCACGTGGTCCTTGATGGTCCAGGTGCGGCCCCGGTCCGCCGACACCGCGTAGTCGATCGCGTCGTAGTGCAGTCCGTCACCGAACGGCCGCGGGGTGAACTCGTTGTGCACCAGGCCGTACCAGTCACCGGTGTCGGGGTCGATCCACACGCCGGACAGGTCGCAGTAGTTCTTCTGCGCGTAGCCCGAGCCGCTCGGCGCGTACGTGGCCTCCCGCCCGGTCGGGCTGTTGTTGCACCGCCAGGTGGTGTCGTCGTTGCGGTCGGCGGAGTTGGCCGGGTCCACCGCCGTGCTGAGCGTGCGGTCGAAGGTGGCGGTGTCGAAGTCCTTGCCGGTGTAGAAGTCCCACACCCGTGGGTCGTCGGCGCCGTAGAGTGCGGCGGACTGCTGGTAGTGGAAGGTGCCGTCCCTGTCGGTGTACGGGGTGGCCGGGGTGTCCGTGGGGTGGGTGAACGGCACCGGGGTCCCCACGCTCACGGTGTAGCCGGCGTCGCCGGGGGGCGCGGCCTGTGCGGGGGGCGCGGTGGCGCCGCCCAGGGCCAGGGCGACGGCCGCGGACACGGCGCCGCCTGCTCTGCTCAACAGTCGCACGGGTGCTCCTTGTTGCCGAAGGGCCGGTTGCACGGAACGATCCGGCCCCTGTGCCGCCCCGGCAATGGACTCCCGTGCTCCGCCTCTTGCACTTTCGTGCGCGGATGCGGGCGCGTGCGGCCATGTTCGCGCAGGGCGGCCGGTGTGGTGCAGGGCGACCGGTCTCGTGCAGGCGGCCGTCCGCCCGGCGCACCGGGTTCGCACACGGCTCCCGTGCGGCTCCGGTCAGCGCGGCTCGGGCGGGGCCGCGGACAGCGGGGTGTCCCAGGCCAGTTGGCGGATCAGTTGCGCGTCCGGCTCGACCGGACGGGCCGTGACGGGCGCCGGGCCGGACGGGGTGCGGGTGCCTCGGGAAAGGCCGCCGCTGACGGTGATGTTGTGCTCCACGCGCGGGCGCCGGTGCCGCTCGTACGCGGTGAACGCCGCCTTGGGACCGGGCAGGTCGCGCAGCGCCTTCGCGAGGACGACGGAGTCCTCCAGGGCCATCGAGGCGCCCTGGCCGGTCGCCGGGGAAGCCGCGTGGGCCGCGTCGCCGACGAGCAGGACACGGCCGGTGTGCCAGGGGGTGCCGAGCGGCAGCTCCGTGGCATTCGTGACCATGATCGCGTCGTCCGAGGCCGCCACCAGGCCGGCGGCGGGCGTGTCGTCCTTGTCGAGCAGCGGCAGCAACTGCTCGCGCAGCACGGCGGCGGGCGCGGCGGACGCCCCCGCCGGCAGCGGGTCGCCGCCCGCCCGGGCGAACCAGTACGTCTCCCCCGCCGGTGACACGGCGTACCCGAAGGCGGCAGCGCTGCCCCGCACCATGGTGATGGCGCCGGCCGGGTCGGCCGCCGGTGCCGTGCCGGTGTAGCCGTAGTAGACCCGCTGGCCCGCGTACCCGGGCCCGGTCCCCGGCGCGACGAGCCCCCGCACGAGCGAGTTGAGGCCGTCGGCGCCGATGAGCAGGTCTCCGGTGGCCGTGCTGCCGTCGGCGAAGCGGGCGGTGATGCCGTCCGGGCTTTCCGTGACCGACGCCAGCCGGGCGCCGTGACAGAGCCGGATGCCCCGCCGGACCGCCTCTTCCTGCAGGGCGGCGTTCAGCTCGCCGCGGCGCAGGCAGCGGTAGCGCAGCGCGGGAACGCCGGCCTCACCGAGCGGCGCGCGCATCTGCTCGGCGCCCTCGCTGTCGAGCAGCCGCAGCGAAGTCAGCGGAAAACCGACGGCCGTGACCGCGTCCGTGGCGTCCAGCTCGGCGAGGGCCCGCATGCCGTTGCTCGCCAGGGTCAGGAAGGCGCCGATGTCCTCGGCCGTGTCCGGGTGTGCCTCGAACACCGTCACGTCGACACCGGCCTTGTGCAGGGCGAGGGCGGTCGCGGTTCCTGCGATGCCACCGCCGATCACCAGTACCCTCATCGCATCCGCTCCGGTCACCCGCCGCTCCTCGCTCCGCCAGTGGTGGTGACCATCTAAGACGGGGCGGGGGCGGACGGGGAGTCGAGTCGCCGGGTTCCGGACAGGGACGGGGTGGCCGGGGGGCGCCCGCCCGGCGCGGACACCGGTGGCGGCACGGCTCGGCATGCGCGTCCCGCGTCCGGTCCGCCCCGGCGGCCTCCTCGTCGCGCCCGAGGCACGGACCGGATGTGCCGTGCACCGGCACGCCCCCTGTGCGAGGGGGTGGCCTGCCGTGAAGTGGGTACGTCCCGGCCATGCGGGTGAGCGTGGTGGATGCGGGTTCGAACACGGTCCGGTTGGTGATCGCAGACGTGGAGGGCGGAATTCCGCTGCCGGTGCACACCGTCAAGTGGAAACTGCGCCTGTCCGAACACGTCGCAGCGGACGGCACCATCGCCGACGAGGCGGTGGACCGACTGGTCAAGGCGGTGGCCGCGGCGGGCGCCACGGCGCACAGGTGGCATGCGGCGGGCCCGCTGGCCTTCGCGACCGCGGTGGTCCGCAACGCGCCGAACCGTGATGAGGTTCTCCGGCGGGTGGCGGCCGGAACCGGAATCCGCATGTGCACCCTGCCCGGTGAGACCGAGGCCGAGCTGACCTTCCTGGCGGCGCGCCGCTGGCTCGGCTGGAAGGCGGGCCCCCTCGCGCTGCTCGACATCGGCGGCGGCTCGCTGGAAGTGGCCTTCGGCAGGGGCCGGATGCCGGACTTCGCCGCGTCCCTGCCGCTCGGTGCGAACCGGCTGACCCAGGAGTACCTGGCCGTCCAGGACCCGCCAGGACCGGCCGAGCTGAAGGAGCTGCGTCGCCGTATCCGCCATGAACTGCGGGACGTGGCCTCGCGGATCCGGTGGGAGCGGCCGCGCACCGCTGCCGTCAGTTCCCGTACTTTCCAGCAGCTGGCCCGGCTGTGCGGGGCCCGGCCCGGGCGGTACGGGCCGTTCGTGGCGCGTGAACTGGTCTGCCGGGATCTGCGCGCGGCGGTGGACGCCCTTGCCGCGCTGCCCGCCGCCGAACGCGCCCAGCTGCCCGGGATCTCCGCGCCGCGCGCCGCCCAGAGCCTGGCCGGGGCGGTCGTCGGGCACACGGCGCTGAAGCTGATGGGCCTGCCCCGGGCCGTGGTGTGCCCCTGGGCGATCCGCGAGGGCGTGCTGCTGCGCTACATCGAGGACGGCGCCGACTGGTGGAAGGACGCCACCGACGCCGGCGACACCGCTGCCCCGGCCCCGTCGGCGACCCTGCGCATCGCCACGCCGTCCGCGTGAGCGGCGGGCGGACCGGCCCGTGCCGTTCGCTGGAGGGCGCTCGCGCCCCCGTCCCTCGCCGGCCGGGCACCCGTGGGCGTGGACGGGCCGTTGCGGCGGACTTCTGAACGCGGGCTCGAAGGAGCCCGCCGACACCGGTCCGTCGCTCAGCCCGAGCGCGGCGGACGCGGGCGGACCGTCGCGGTGGCTTCCTGACGGCGTGTCCGCAGGCTGCCCACCGTCCTCAGCAGCCGGTCGGCCGGCTCGCGCAGGCGTGGATGGGCCAGCACCGTGTTCCGCAGGCCGCGCACGGGCCGCCGCCACAGGTGCCGGGCCAGCGCCACCGGGTGCGGGCGGGACGCAAAGCCCTCGCCGACCCGCAGCTCACGGGTCTTCAGCCAGTTCTTGTACTCCTTGTCGCCGCGTCCGAGGTCCACCAGGGTCACACCGTGCCGGGCGGCCGCCTCGGCGGTCCTCAGGTGCATCATCAGCCCGGGCGAGTAGGTGGGGAGTTCGGGGTCGTACGCGGTGAACCAGGCTGCCAGCACGGTGCCCGACCGCGGCCCGAAGTGGGCGGCCACCGGCCGGTCGCCCGCGTACAGGACGGACAGCACCCCGGTGAAGTGCTCCTCGCGGACGCCGGACAGATGGTCGACCAGACCGACGATCCACGGCCGGGAGAACCGGTCCATACGACCGGTCCTGCGGTACTGCGCCGACTTCCACCGCATGAGGGTGCGCAGCGCCCTCGGATCACGCTCGTCGAACACGAACCGCACCTCGCCGACGTCCCGGCCGAGCCGGCGCTCCTTCTTCAGCGTGGTCTTCGCCAGCCCGGGGTACGCACCGCGCAGCCAGTCCGCGTAGCTGCCGTCGCCGGGCTTCACATCGATCACCGGTGAGGCGAACGTGCCGGTCACGAACGGCTCGAACGGCGTCTGCTCCCGCACCAGATGGTCGAACTCGAAGATGCTGAGCCCGCAGGCCCGCAGCAGCTCCTGCGCGTTCCAGGTGACACCGGGCCGGTGCACCAGGGCCTGGCAGTCGGACAGGCCGAGCCCGATGGCCCGGCCGGTGCCGAACGCCCCCCGCTCGTACGGGAGGAAGCCGACCGGTTCGCCGCCCTCCCGCAGCACCGCCACCCGCGCCCCGGCCCGGAACCGGCCGACCGCGATCGCGAACTCCGGTGCGAGGAAGGGGTTGGCGTACTCCGGGGACTCGTCCATCGCGCGGTGCCAGGCGCCGCGCAGTCCGGGCGTCAGCTCACCGGGTCTGTGGACGGTGATCTGCATGTCAGCTCGACCGCCCCTCGGCCGGCTTCCCCAGCGGCGCGCCCGGGACGGCACAGCCCGGTGAGGCATGTGGATCGTGGCTCGTGGATCGCATGCGACCGCTCCCCCCATGACGCGCCGGGCGCGTCCTGTCAGTGGTACCCGAGTCTCCCGCTGCGGATCGCGCGTGCCGGTTCCTCCGGTGGACGGCCGTGTCGCCGGCCGGAATCCCGAACCGTAGGACAAGGCCCAAAGCTCGCGAAACAGCACGCACCTTGCAAGGGTGCCTCAGGCGACCGAGGGTTCGCCACGGGTCCACGGACATCGGTGACGACCCGGGACGGACTTCGCACGGCCGTTCGGGCTCAGCCGGACTGCCGGCCGAGGCGGTCGTCCCCACTGCCAGGTCCTGTGCGCCGATCACCGACAGCGGGAGGTGACCGATGCCGCTGGGGCGCCGGCGGCACTGTGCCGACCCCGGCGATGCTGCGGACGCCCGCCGCGGACTGACGGTCCCTCGGCAGCGGTATTGACATGAACCTGCGTCAACCCCGAGGCTTCGTGCGTGAAGTTGCTCGTTTGACGCTCATTTCAAGCTCTTACGAGCAGCGCCGCATAAGAACAGTCAGTCCGCAAAGGTGCGAGGGGAGCTGTTCCGCCGTGCGAAGACTCCGACGCCGTGTGCCGTGGCCGGCCTGGATACCGCTGGGGCTGGCGAGCGTCCTGGCCGGGACCATGCTCGCCGCCCCGGCCCCCGCCCGGGCCGCCGCCGACACCACCGGTGCCGTACTGGACCCCGCTCACAGCAGCGTCAGCTGGCAGAGCCCGGTCTACGCCAAGGGCACCGGTGGCGGCCCCGAGAAATGCCCCGACGCCGCAACCGACCCCGCCGACAGGGTCTGCGACCGCTTCGACCTGACCGTCTCGGTGCCGGACGGCTACTGGGACGACAACCCCGAGGGCGGCGTCCCGCTGTCGGTCGGGTGGGAGCGCCCCTCGGACGACTTCGACCTGTACGTCTACGACGACCACGGCAAGCAGGTGGCGTCCAGCGCGGGCACCGCCGACCCGGAGGCCACGGTGATCCCGCGGGCGTCGGGGACCTACCACGTCGTGGTGGTGCCGTACGAGGTGCACGACAACTCCTTCACGGGCACCGCCTATCTGCCGGCCACCACGGACGCCGGCGACCTCACGTCCTTCTCGGGCGGCGACGGCAGCTACACCGTCCGGGCGGGCGTGCTGACGGCCCGCGCCGACTTCCTGAAAGGCGGTCAGCTGCGGTTGCAGGCGGACCCGTCGGGCGCGCTGAGCGACCCGGCCGGCACGGCGATCGTGCGCAGGCAGCCGGCGCTGCAACGGCACACCTCCTCCTTCGACGCGGGCGACTACTACGGCATCCGCTCCCCGGAGGCCGTGCTGCGCGTGTACAAGAAGCCGCTCCGCTTCGCGCTGTACCAGCCGGACAACCGCACCCGGATCTGGCAGGAGGACAAGCCGCTGCGCTGGTCCACCGGCGGGATGCGGCAGAGCCTGACGCGGGGTGCGGACGAGCAGTTCTTCGGCGGCGGCGAGCAGAACGGCAGCTTCTCGCACCGCGGCCGGACGATGTACGTCGCCAACAGCTTCGACTGGAACGAGGGCGGCTACAACAACTCCCAGCCGTTCTACCTCTCCAGCGCGGGATACGGCGTCTTCCGCAACACCTTCGCGCCGGGCGTGTACACCTTCGGCTCACCGGTCACCACCGGCCAGCAGGAACGGCGGCTCGATGCCTACTACTTCCTCGGTGACGCCAAGCAAGTGATCGGCAGGTACACCCAGTTGGTGGGCAAGCCCTTCATGCCGCCGGTCTACGGCCTCGAACCGGGCGACTCGGACTGCTATCTGCACAACGCCAACCGGGGCGAGCGGCACACGCTGGACGCGCTTCAGATCGCCGACGGCTACACCGAGCACCAGATGCCGCTCGGCTGGATGCTCGTCAACGACGGCTACGGCTGCGGGTACGAGAACCTGGAGCAGACCGCGAAGGGCCTCCAGGACCACCACGCCCAGCTCGGCCTGTGGACCCAGGACGGCATCGACAAGCTCGCCGACCAGGTGAAGGCCGGCCAGCGGGTGGCCAAGCTGGACGTGGCCTGGGTCGGCAACGGCTACAAGTTCGCACTGGACGCCTGCGACGCGGCGAAGAAGGGCATCGAGGACAACAGCGACGCGCGCGGTTTCGTGTGGCTGCCGGTGTCCTGGGCGGGTGCCCAGCGCTGCGGGGTGCTGTGGAGCGGCGACCAGAAGCTCTCCTGGGACTACATCCGCTGGCAGATCCCGACGTACGCCGGGGCGACCATGTCGGGCATCGCCTACAACACCGGTGACGTGGGCAGCATCTACCGCCACGACGCCGAGATGTACGCCCGCGACCTGCAGTGGAAGGCGTTCCTGCCGGCCGTCATGACCATGGACGGCTGGGCGAGCGACATCACCACGGGCAAGCCGGCCGATCAGCAGCCCTGGCGGGACGGTGAGCCGTACACCTCGGTCAACCGCAAGTACCTCCAGCTGAAGGAGCGGCTGCTGCCGTACATGTACACCCTGTCGGCCCAGGCGGCGAAGACCGGTGTGGGTGCGGTGCGGCCGCTGTGGCTGGAGTACCCGGACGACCCCGGCACCCTCGGCGCGCAGGCCAGGTACGAGTTCCTCTCCGGCCCGGACCTCCTCGTCGCGCCGGTCTACGAGAACTCCGACACCCGCGACGGCATCTATCTGCCGAAGGGCACCTGGACCGACTACTGGACCGGCCGCACCTACGAGGGCCCGACCACGGTCGACGGCTACCACGCCCCGCTGGACACCATCCCGCTGTTCGTGCGCGAGGGTGCGATCGTCCCCATGTGGCCCGAGGGCACGACGAGTTGGCAGACCCGTGACCGGCACGAGCTGGACTGGGACCTGTATCCGGCCGCGCACGGCACCAGTCACTACACGCTGTACGAGGACGACGGCGTGACCCGGGACTTCGCCAAGGGCTCCGCGGCCACCCAGCGGGTCGCGCTGCACGGCGACGCGCGGGGTACGACCGTGACCGCCGGCGCGAGCAAGGGCGACTACACGGGCAAGCCGGCGGCCCGGTCGTACCGGTTCACCGTCCATGGCGCCACGGCACCCGAGCGGGTCCTGCTCGACGGGCGGCAACTGCCGCAGAGCGCTTGGTCGTACGACGCCGGCACCCGTGTCGTCACCCTCACCACGCCACGCCTGTCACTCGACCGTGGCTTCACCGTGCGCCTGGTCGACAAGAGGTGAAGGAACCATGTCGACAAGAGGTGAACCATGAGCAGGGCGAGGGCGCCTGTCGAACCTCTTGACGCGTCAGGTTCAGGCCTTTAGCTTCTCGGGTCACCAGCGACCAAGGATGCGTTCAGTGTTCACCATGCTGAACGCATCCTGGTCCTCCGAAGGGACCCCCCACATGACCCGATCCCGGCTCCTCGCGGCGACGACCACCACCGGTCTCGCCCTCGCCCTCACCGTCCTCGGCACCGGCGGTGCCGACGCGGCCGACCCGCACGTGGCGCCAGGCGGCAACTTCGACCTGTCCGTGTGGCAGCTCCAGGAGCCCGTCGGCTCCCCCGGCAGGCCCACCACGATCCCGTCGTCCCGCCTCCAGGGCCGCAACGGCTTCCAGGACGCGTACTTCTACACCGACACCCGCGACGGCGCGATGACGTTCTGGGCGCCCGAGAAGGGCGTCACCACGCCGAACTCGAAGTACGCCCGCTCCGAGCTGCGCGAGATGAATCGCAACGGCTCCGCCGCCGACTGGCCGCTGACCGGGTCCCACCGCCTGAGCGCGACCCTGCGCGTGGTCTCGGTGACCAAGAACGTGTGCGTCGGCCAGATACACCTCGGCTCCGGCGGCTCCTCCACCAAGCCGCTGGCGGAGCTGTACTACCGCTCGAACGGCGACATCGTCCTCGGCACCGAGGACTCCCCGGCCGGCGGGCAGACCCTGCATCCCGTCGGCCACGTGTCCATCGGCAAGACCTGGAGCTACACCATCGCCGTCTCCGGCGGCACCACCATCGACCTGACCGTCGACGGCACCACCAGCCACTACGGCATCCCGTCGTCCTTCAAGCCCTACAAGCAGTACTTCAAGGCCGGGTCCTACAACCAGTCCTCCTCGGACAGCACCACCGCCGGCGCCCGCGTGGCCTTCTACGGGCTGACCGTCTCCCACGGCTGACACGCGGCCCGACCTGCGCGAGTGGTGCGAACGGCGGGACGGCCGTAGCGTCGTGGTCACGCGTCGGGGACAGCACGACGGGCGGGAGCGGCCATGCGCGGATCAGTGGTGGGAACGGCGATCACCCTGGCGGCAGGGACCTTGCTGACAGCAGCCATGACGACGGCCTCGGCCAGTCCGCCGCCGACCACTTCGACACCTGCCCGGGCCACCGCGTCCCAGCCCGTCCTCGTCGACTGCCTGTGGAACCGCACCGTGCGCCCCGACGAGTTCATCCTGGCCTGCGGCGACGGCAACAGCCGCCTCACCGGACTCCGCTGGTCGCAGTGGGGTCCGGACGGGGCGACCGCCGATGGTGTGAACATGGTCAACGACTGCAAGCCGTACTGCGCGGCCGGCACCTTCCACGCGTACCCGGTGACCGTCCGGCTCGACGGGCCGAAGCCCTGGAAGAAGCACCCGGACGTGCAGCGCTACGGCCGGATGAGCCTGACCTACGACGACGCCCGTCCGGAGGGCTTCCAGCGGGTCATGGTCTACCCGCTCTGGGACTGACCGCCCCGGCCCGGCGTCACCCGCGCGCCCAGCACCCGGCGTCCCGTGGTGGTCCGCGCGGGCGACCCTGCGGCCCCGGCTCCCGCCGGCGGCGCCCCGCCCACCGTCATCGTGGTGTGACCCCGCACGCCGGCGCCCAGCGCGCCGACCGAGAAGAGGTCCCATGCCCCGACTCCCCCGCCTGGCCGGTGCCGCCACGGCCGTGCTCGTGCTCGGCCTGGTCGCGGCGGCGCCCGCACCCGGCCCCGATCCGGTCGTCAGCGACGCACGCGTCGTCGCCCGCTTCGGCCCGGGCGCCGGGCAGACGCCCGAGAACATCGCCCTCGACCGCGACGGCTCCGCCGACCTGACCTTCGCCCTCGCCCGGCAGGTCGCCCATGTCACCCCGGACGGCCGGACCCGTATCCACACGACCCTGCCCGCCGTGCCGGACCCCGCCACCCCCGTCGTCGGAAGCGCCGTCGTCACCGGCATCGTCCGCGCCCACGACGGCACGCTGTACGTCAACTACGCCACCGGCACCAGCGCGACCGGCATCTGGCGGCTCTCCCCGGCCGGCGGCGCACCGCAGCAGATCGCCGAGCTGCCGGCCGACGGGCTGCCCAACGGGCTGGCCCTCGACGAACGCCGGGGCGTGTTCTACGTGGCCGACTCGGTGCGCGGCACGGTCTGGGCCGTCCCCCAGTCGGGCGGCACGGCCACGGCATGGGCGACGGGCACGGCGCTGGCTCCGCTGCCGGCACCGCCCGCGTCCGGCTACGGCGCCGACGGCATCAAGGTCCACCGGGACGCCGTGTGGGTGTCCAACAACGACCGGGGCACGCTGCTGCGCATCCCGGTGAACCAGGACGGCTCCGCCGGCCCGGTCGAGATGCGGGCGGACGGCCTGCAGGGTATTGACGACTTCGCCTTCCCCGGGCACGGCAGGAGCGTGCTGGCCGCGCTGAACCCAGGGAACAAGGTGGTCCTGGTCCACCCGGACGGCACCGCCACGACCGTGCTCACCGCACAGGACGGTCTGTCCAGCCCGACCGCCGTGGCCGTACACGGCCGCACGACGTACGTGACGAGCGCCGCGTACGTCACCCGGCGGGACCCCAACCTCCTCCTCGCCCGCATGCGGCATCTCCTCCGCCTCGGGTAGCGGCGGAACGAACCGCACGAGCAGCCGGTACGCCGCTCGCCGCCGGCCGGATCGCTCCGGCGGGCGGCGAGTGCGGGCGTCAGGCCGGATCGCTCCGGCCGGCGGCGAGTGCGGGCGTCAGGCGCCGGGCGGGGGCCGCCGTCAGGCGAGTTCCGCCAGGAGGTCGCCGCCCTCGACCTGCTGGATGCGGTTGATGGCCAGCCGGGACACCCGGCCCGCCTTCGGGGCGGTGATCGTGGCCTCCATCTTCATCGCCTCGATGGTGGCGATCGTGGCACCGGCCGCCACCTCGTCGCCCTCGGTGACGGCGAGCGTCACCACTCCGGCGAACGGCGCCGCGACATGGCCGGGGTTGGCGCGGTCGGCCTTCTCCGTCACGGGCACGTCCGAGGCGGCCGCCCGGTCACGTACCTGAATGGGCCGGAGCTGGCCGTTGAGGGTCGACATCACGGTGCGCATGCCGCGCTCGTCGGCCTCGCCGATGGCCTGCAGCTCGATCAGCAGCCGGACCCCGGGCTCCAGGTCGACGGCGTACTCCTTGCCCGGGCGCAGGCCGTAGAAGAACGCCTTGCTGTCCAGCACGCTGGTGTCGCCGAAGCTCTGCCGGTGCGTGTCGAACTCGCGGGTCGGGCCGGGGAACAGCAGCCGGTTGAGCGTCGCCCGCGTGTCCTTCGCCAGCCCCTCGCGGTCCTCGGTGGACAGCGCCGGAGCCGGCTTGGGCTCGCCGCGGCCCTGGAGCGCCTTGGTGCGGAACGGCTCGGGCCAGCCGCCGGGCGGGGTGCCCAGCTCGCCGCGCAGGAAGCCGATCACCGAGTCGGGGATGTCGAACCTGTCGGGGGCCGACTCGAAGTCCGCCGGGGAGACACCGGCGCCGACCAGGTGCAGGGCGAGGTCGCCGACCACCTTGGAGGACGGGGTGACCTTGACCAGGCGGCCGAGGATGCGGTCGGCGGCGGCGTACATCGCCTCGATGTCCTCGAAGCGGTCGCCGAGACCGAGGGCGACGGCCTGGGTACGCAGGTTGGACAGCTGGCCGCCGGGGATCTCGTGGTGGTAGACGCGGCCGGTGGGGGAGGCGAGGCCCGCCTCGAAGGGTGCGTAGATCTTCCGGACGCCCTCCCAGTACGGCTCCAGGTCGCCGACGGCGTGGAGGTCGAGTCCGGTGGGCCGGTCGGAGTGGTCGGTGGCGGCGACGAGCGCCGACAGCGACGGCTGCGAGGTCGTACCGGCCATGGAGGCCACCGCGCCGTCGACCGCGTCGGCGCCCGCCTGGATCGCGGCGAGGTAGGTGGCCAGCTGGCCGCCCGCCGTGTCGTGCGTGTGCAGGTGCACCGGCAGGTCGAACTCCCGGCGCAGCGCCGAGACCAGCTTGGCGGCGGCCGGGGCGCGCAGCAGGCCGGCCATGTCCTTGACGGCGAGCACGTGGGCGCCGGCGTCGACGATCTGCTCGGCCAGACGCAGGTAGTAGTCGAGGGTGTAGAGCCGCTCCGACGGGTCGTTGAGGTCGGCGGTGTAGCAGAGGGCGACCTCGGCGATCGCGGTGCCCGTCTCGCGTACGGCGTCGATGGCGGGGCGCATCTGGCCGACGTCGTTGAGGGCGTCGAAGATGCGGAAGATGTCGATGCCGGTGGCGGCGGCCTCCTGCACGAAGGCGTCGGTCACCTCGGTCGGGTACGGGGTGTAGCCGACGGTGTTGCGGCCGCGCAGCAGCATCTGCAGGCAGATGTTCGGCACCGCCTCACGCAGGGCGGCGAGCCGCTCCCAGGGATCCTCGGCGAGGAAGCGCAGGGCGACGTCGTAGGTGGCGCCGCCCCAGCACTCCAGGGACAGCAGCTGCGGCAGGGTGCGCGCGACGACCGGGGCGACGGCGAGGAGGTCCTTGGTGCGCACCCGGGTGGCCAGCAGGGACTGGTGGGCGTCGCGGAAGGTGGTGTCGGTGACGCCGATGGTCGGCGACTCGCGCAGGTGCCGGGCGAAGCCCTCGGGGCCGAGTTCCACCAGGCGCTGGCGGGAACCCGCGGGCGGCTCGCCCGCGGACGGCGACGGCAGCTTGGTCAGCGGGTCGAGCAGGTCGGGCCGTTCGCCGTGCGGCCGGTTGACGGTGACGTCGGCGAGGAAGGTGAGCAGCTTGGTGCCGCGGTCGGCGGAGTGCCGGGAGGTGAGCAGGTGCGGGCGCTGCTCGATGAAGGAGGTGGTGACCCGGCCGGCCTGGAAGTCGGGGTCGTCCAGGACCGCCTGCAGGAACGGGATGTTGGTGGCCACACCGCGGATGCGGAACTCGGCCACGGCACGCCGGGCCCGGCCGATGGCGGCCTTGAAGTCCCGGCCGCGGCAGGTGAGCTTGACCAGCATCGAGTCGAAGTGCGCGCTGATCTCCGTACCGGCGTGGGTGGTGCCGCCGTCGAGCCGGATGCCGGAGCCGCCCGGCGAGCGGTAGGCGCTGATCCGGCCGGTGTCCGGGCGGAAGCCGTTGGCGGGGTCCTCGGTGGTGATACGGCACTGGAGGGCGGCACCGCGCAGGGTGACCGTGTCCTGGGCGAGGCCGAGGTCGGCGAGGGTCTCGCCGGAGGCGATCCGGAGCTGGGCCTGGACCAGGTCGACGTCGGTGACCTCCTCGGTGACCGTGTGCTCGACCTGGATGCGCGGGTTCATCTCGATGAACACGTGGTTGCCGTCGCGGTCGAGCAGGAACTCGACCGTGCCGGCGTTGCGGTAGCCGATCTCGCGGGCGAAGCGGACGGCGTCGTCGCAGATCCGGTCGCGCAGCTCCGGGTCCAGGTTGGGGGCCGGGGCCAGTTCGATGACCTTCTGGTGGCGGCGCTGCACCGAGCAGTCACGCTCGAAGAGGTGAATGACGTTGCCCTCGCCGTCGGCGAGGATCTGCACCTCGATGTGGCGGGGCTCGACGACGGCCTTCTCCAGGAAGACGGTCGGGTCGCCGAACGCGGAGGCGGCCTCGCGGGAGGCGGCCTCGATGGACTCGCGCAGCTGGGCCGGGTCCTCCACACGGCGCATACCCCGGCCGCCGCCGCCCGCGACCGCCTTGACGAAGACCGGGAAGCCGATCTCCTCGGCGGCGCGCACCAGTTCGTCCACGTCGGTGGAGGGGGCGGAGGAGCCCAGGACGGGCACGCCCGCGGCGCGGGCCGCGGCGACGGCGCGGGCCTTGTTGCCGGTCAGCTCCAGGGTGGCGGCGTCGGGCCCGACGAAGGTGATGCCCGCCTCCTCGCAGGCGCGGGCCAGTTCGGGGTTCTCGGAGAGGAAGCCGTATCCCGGGTAGACGGCGTCGGCGCCGGCCCGGCGGGCGGCGCGCACGATCTCCTCGACGGAGAGATAGGCACGCACCGGATGCCCCGGCTCGCCGATCTCGTAGGCCTCGTCGGCCTTCAGCCGGTGCAGTGAGTTGCGGTCCTCGTGCGGGAACACGGCGACGGTGCGCGCGCCTAGTTCGTAGCCCGCCCGGAACGCGCGGATCGCGATCTCTCCACGGTTGGCGACCAGCACCTTGCGGAACATCCTGGATTCCCTTCAGCTGCCTGCCGGCGACGAACACCCTGGTGTCAGCCACGCCCTGCCGTACTCGCGGCCACCTTAGGGGGTGCCCGCACGGGTCGACGTGCGAAAACCATCACACTGACGGGGTGGGCGACGCCACAGGGGCGCGCCGGGCCGGCCGGGTCGGAAACGGCAGCGCACGCCGTCAAGGCGGCGATCGCCCGCCCGCTGCCTGCGTACGTCACCGCCGGATCAGGGAGATCGAGGAGGCGCTGTGCCGGGGCCGGCCGGCCGGGTGGCGGTGCTCGGGGAGACTCTTCGGCACTTGCGTTCGAGTGCGCTCCAGGTCATAGCGTCGCGGACACGCCACGCACCGAGCCTCGTCGTCCGGTGTCCCGCACGGGATGCCGGGTGCCGGAATCCGTCGCTAGATGGAGAGAGGCCCTCGTGCCGTGCGTAACGACGATCGAGTGTGCAGGAAGGGACCTCCCATGCAGAAGCGCAGGCTGCGCGACCTCCAGGTATCGGCCATCGGGCTCGGATGCATGGGGATGTCCGCGTTCTACGGCTCCGCCGACCAGGACGAGGGCATCGCGACCATCCGGCGCGCCCTGGACCTGGGCATCGACTTCCTCGACACGGCTCAGGTCTACGGCCCGCTCACCAACGAGTCGCTGGTCGGCGAGGCGATACGCGGGCACCGCGACGAGTACGTGATCGCCACGAAGTTCAACTACCGGATGGACGACGCCGTTCCTGGCGACATGAGCACGATCGGCCGGCAGGACGGCTCGGCCGAGCACGTACGCGCCTCGGTGCACGGCTCGCTGCAGCGGCTCGGCACCGACCACATCGACCTGTACTACCAGCACCGGGTCGATCCGAACGTGCCCATCGAGGAGACGGTCGGCGCGCTGGGCGAGCTGGTCGCCGAGGGCAAGGTGCGCTGCATCGGGCTGAGCGAGGCGAGCGCGGAGACCATCCGGCGCGCCCACGCGGTGCACCCGGTCACCGCGGTGCAGAGCGAGTACTCGCTGTGGACGCGGGACGTCGAGGCCGAGGTGCTCCCCGCCTGCCGCGAGCTGGGCATCGGCTTCGTGCCGTACTCCCCGCTCGGCCGGGGCTTCCTCGCCGGCCGTTTCAGCTCCCCGGACGAGCTGGACGAGAACGACTTCCGCCGCACCAACCCGCGCTTCACGGACGCCAACCTCCAGGCCAACCTGCGCCTCGCGGAGAAGGTCAAGGAGATCGCGGCCGAGAAGGACGTCACCCCGGCCCAGCTGGCCATCGCCTGGGTACTGGCCCAGGGCGAGGACCTGGTGCCGATCCCCGGCACCAAGCGCCGCACCTACCTGGAGCAGAACGCAGCCGCCACCGGCATCGAGCTGACCGGGGAGGATCTGGCCCGCATCGACGCGGAGCTGCCGCAGGTGGCGGGCGAGCGGTACGACGAGGCGGGGATGCGGACGGTCAACCGCTAGGCGGCCGCCGGCAGGCGCCGGCTGGTCTGCCGGCCGCTCCTGATGCTGGAGGTGCCACGTGACCGGCGCGGGTGATCCGGCCGGCTCCACCGAGGAGCTGGACGGCGTCTTCACGGAGACGGTGCGCCGCACCGGCGCGTCCATCGGTGCGCTGTATCTGCTCACACCGGACGAGCAGCAGCTGCGGCTGGCAGCGGTGTGCGGGCTGCCTGCCTCGCTCGCCGCACCGTGGACGAGGGTCCCGGTGACCACGCCGGCGCCCGTGGTGGACGCGGTCCGCGAGGAGCGTGTCATCTGGCTGGGCAGCCAGGAGGAGGTGGCCCGCTCCTATCCGCGCACGGCGATGGCGCTGCCGTATCCCTTGGCGATGGTCGCCGCGCCGGTCACCGGTGTCCGGCGGTGGGGGGCTCTGCTGCTGATGTGGCCGGCCACCCGGCCACCCCACATGACGCGACGGGAACAGGGCCATGTCATGGCGCAGTGCCGGCACCTCGCCCGGCTCCTCGAGGAAGCCGCCGAGCGGGGCCAGGCCCCGCCGGCCGGCGACGAGCCACGGGTCCTGCCCGCCGCGGCCGACCGCCCGCACGTGGCCCCGGCACTGGCCGCCGCCGACTTCGCCGAACGGCTGCCCGGCGGCAGTTGCGCCCTGGATCTGGAGGGCCGCATCACCTACGTCAGCGCCGGGGCCTGTGACCTGCTGGGCCTCGACGCCGGCCGGCTGCTGGGCACGCGGCCGTGGCAGTCCCTGCGCTGGCTGGACGATCCCACGTACGAGGAGCGCTACCGGGCCGCGGTGATCAGCCGTGCACCCGTGTCCTTCACCGCGTGCCGTCCGCCGGACCAGTGGCTGGAGTTCCATCTCTTCCCCGACTCCAGCGGCATCAGCGTCCGTATCGTTCCCCGTGGAGCGCAGTGGATGGTCACACCGGCGCCCCGCCGCCCGGTGCAGGCCGCCGCCCCGGCCGGTCCGGGCCGGCTGTACCAGCTGCTGCACCTCGCCGCCGGGCTGACCGAGGTCGTCGGGGTCCAGGACGTCATCGACCTGATCGCCGACCAGGTCATGCCCGCCTTCGACGCGCAGGGCCTGATCCTTTCCGCCGCCGAGGCCGGCCGGCTGCGGATCACCGGCCACCGTGGTTACCCACCCCACACCATCGAGCGTCTCGACGGCCTGCCCCTGGACACCGCGTTCACCCCCGCCGGGCGGGTCCTCAGCAGCGGCATCCCCGCGTTCTTCGCCCATCCGGAAGAAATGCGGCGGGCGTATCCCGAAGCCACACCGGTCAGCGGCAAGCATGCCTGGGCCTTCCTGCCGCTGATCATCTCCGGCCGGCCCGTCGGCTGCTGCGTGCTGTCCTACGACAGCCCGCACGAGTTTCCGGCCGAGGAGCGCGCGGCCCTGACCTCGCTGGCCGGTCTCATCGCCCAGGCCCTGGACCGGGCCCGGCTCTACGACACCAAGCACGAACTGGCCCATGGCCTCCAGCAGACGCTCCTGCCGCGCAGTCTGCCGGCCGTGGCCGGTCTGCGGGTCGCCGCCCGCTATCTGCCGGCCACCCGGGGCATGGACATCGGCGGAGACTTCTACGACCTGATCCGGCTCGGCGACGGCGCCGCCGCGGCCGTCATCGGCGACGTCCAGGGACACAACGTCGCCGCCGCGGCGCTGATGGGCCAGGTCAGGACCGGCGTACACGCCCATGCGACGACCGGCTCGACCCCGGACCGGATCCTCTCCGACACCAACCGGCTGCTGGTCGACCTCGCTCCCGACCTCTTCACGAGCTGCTTCTGCGCCCACTTCGACCTCGGCCGGCGGCGCGCCATGCTGGCCAGTGCGGGCCACCCGCCTCCCCTGCTGCGCCTCGCCCGGGGCGAGGCAGGTCCGGTCGACACGCCCCCGGGCCCGCTTCTCGGCATCGACCCCGACGCCGAGTTCCCCGTGACCGAGATCCCGCTCACCCCGGGCGCGGTGTTCGTCTTCTACACCGACGGCCTCATCGAGCGGCCCGGCGTCGACCTGGACGAGGCGATGGCCGACCTCGCGCACCGGCTCGCCGACGCCGGCTGCGAGGACCTGGAGCTGCTGATCGACACCCTGCTGGAACAGGCCGGTTCGGTCGCGCAGCGCACCGACGACATCGCTCTGCTGGTGCTCGAGACGTCGGCACTGCCGGGCGAGGAGCGGGGCGCCGGCCGGACCGTGGGCTGAGCGGCTGCCAGTAGCAGGCCATCACGGCTCACCGCCCGCCACCGCACCAACGCTCCGGTGACGCACGGCAGCGCACGAACACGACCCGCCGACCACCACCCTGCCAAGGCCCGGTGACCCACGGCAACGGACGAACACGACCCGCCAGCCACCACCACCCCGTCAAGGCCCCGGTGACCCACGGCAGCGAACGAGCACGACCGCCGGCCACCCCCGCCAGGGCCCCGGTGGCGCACGGCAACGGACGAACACGACCTGTCGGCCACCACCCCCACCAGGGCCCTGGTGACCCACGGCAACGGACGAACACGGCTCGCTGTCCGGCCCAGGTGCCGTGGCTCACGGCAGTGGGTGAGCATGGCTCGGCGGGGGCCGGAGGCGGGGGTTGTGAGCAACCCCACGCGGGGTCCAACCGGCTTGTGGGCGGGGCGGTTTGGCGGGTTCCGGTGCGCGGCGGGGGTGGTGGCGGCGACGGCTCGCCCGTCCCGTCTGCCACGATGGGCGACGCCCTGACCAGGCGGCCCGGCCGTGCAGCGCAGCCGGACCGACGGGATCCGCCGGTCTCTCCCGCTCCGCCTGGTTGTCGAGTACCCCGCCGTGTCCTCTTCCTCTGCCCTGCCCACGTCCGTGCCCAGCGCCGCTCCGGCCTCGCGCTCGCCGTGGCGGTCCCTGCGGTACCGCAGCATGCGCTGGTGGTCGGCCGCGAACTTCGTCTCCAACGCCGGCACCTGGATGCAGCTCACGGTGCAGAACCTGCTGGTGCTGCACATCACGGGTTCGGCGGCGGCGACCGGTCTGTCGATGTCCGTCCAGGCGGCGCCCGCGCTCTTCGTGAGCCTGCTCGGCGGCGCGGCCGTGGACCGCTGGCCCCGGAAGCTGACGGTCGCCGTGAGCCAGGCCCTGCTCGGTGCGGTCGCCTTCACCACGGCGCTGCTCGTGGCGCTGGACCGGATCGACATGACGGCACTGCTGGTGCTGGCCGCCGTGACCGGCATCATCGCCACCGTCGACGGACCGGCGTGCGCACTGCTCGGCAACGATCTCGTACCCGTGGAGGACGTGCCGTCCGCGATCGGCGTCGGCGCGCTGGTGCACAGCGCGGGCCGGCTGGCCGGCACCGCCCTGGCCGGAGTGGCCGTCGGCGTCCTCGGCACCGGCGCCGCCTACGCCGCCAACGGGCTGTCGTTCCTGTTCGTGGCCTCGGTCGTGCCGTTCCTGCGGCCGGCGCCCGGGGCCGCCGAGGCAGCGCAGGCCGGGCCGAGAGCCGTACCGGCGCGCACGCCGACGGGTGTGCGGGAGGGCCTCGCCTTCTTCGCGCGCAGGCCCCGGCTGGTGGCCCTCGCCGGCATCACCGGGATCAGCTCCGTCTTCGGCCGCAACTACGGCCTGACCCTCGCCGTCCTCGTCACCGGGCCGCTGGCCGGCGGGGCCGGGGCGTTCGGCACGGTCTCCACCGTGCTGGCCGTCGGCGGCATCCTCGGCGCGGTCCTCGGGGCCCGGCTGCGCAAGCCGTCGGTGCGGACCGTGGGTCTTCTCGCTGCGGCGGGAGCGCTGCTCCAGGTGGTGGCGGGTCTGTCGCCGTCGCTGGCCGTGCTGCTGGTGCTCGTGCTGCCGATGGCCGTCGTGGAGTCCGTCTCGGACACCGCCGGTACGGCCGTGCTGCAGACCGATCCGCCGCCGCATCTGCGCGGCCGGGTCCTCGGCGTGTGGAGCAGCATCGGCACGGTGTGGGGCCTCGGCGGGCCGCCCCTGCTGGGCCTGCTCATGGAGTGGGCCGGGGCGCGGGGCGCCCTCGTCGCCGGCGGGCTGCTCATCGCCGGATCGATCGGCGCGGGCCTGCTGGTGCGCCGCCGCGACGAACCGGTGCCGCTGACACTGACCGCGAAGGACGGCGACGTGACCGGCCGAGCGGTCCTGGGCACGGCGGCCTGACGGGCCCCTCCCGTCGGGCTCGGTCGGGCTCAGTCGGGCCGGCGGGGCAGGTTGTACACGTGGAACGCCTGCCCGATCACCGGCTGGGCGACGTTGCGGACGCGGACGCCTCCGCTGGTCATGCCGTGCTCGGTCCCGGCGTGGGCGTGGCCGTGCACGGCGAGATCGGCGCCGCCGGTGTCGATCGCCTCCGCGAGCAGATAGCTACCGAGGAACGGGTAGATCTCCAGCGGTTCTCCGGCCAGGGTGTCCGGCACCGGGGAGAAGTGGGTCAGGGCGATCCGCACGTCGCAGTCCGCCTGCTCCAGGTCCTTCAGGGCGCGGTGCAGCCCGTCGGCGCACCGGCGGCTGTAGCGGACGAACTCCTTCATGAGCGGTTCGCCGAACTCCCCGGCGCAGCGCCCGACGAAGCCGCCGCCGAAGCCCTTGGTCCCGGCGACCCCGATCCGGGCGCCGTCGGCGCCGAGGACGGCGGACTCGCCTTCGAGTACGTGTGCGCCGGCGTCCCGGAGGATCGCGGTGACCTCCTCGGGCCGCTCGTCGTGATGGTCGTGGTTGCCGAGCACGGCGACCACGGGTACCCCGAGATCCTTGATCTCCCGGGCGACGATGGCAGCCTCCTCCGGGGTGCCGTGCCGGGTGAGATCGCCGGCGAGCAGCAGGACGTCGGCGCACTGGGGCAGTGTCTCGAACGAGGGGCGGAGCTTTCCCTGGCTCTCCGGGCCCATGTGGATGTCCCCGACGGCCGCGACGCGGATCATGTGAGGTCCTCCCCGTGGTCGGGCGAGGAGGTTCCGGCGACGAGCAGGTCGGAGTGGACCGGGTGCCCGGCCAGTTCCTCGCGGGCCATGCGCAGGATGTCGTCCCGGCACTGGGTGGACGGCACGGTGCCGGTGAGCAGGACGGCGTCGCCGCGCATCTCCAGCCGTACGCCGAGTTCTCCGAGTTCTCCGGAGGCGAGGTGTTCGGCGAGGTGGGCGACGCGGTAGTCCAGGTTCCCTGCCGCCGCCGGGGGCGGCGGGCTGGTGTCGGTCATGGCTGCCCCTTCTGGGCGTCGATCACGTTCAGCCGTTCGAGGAGGAAGAGGAAGGCGGCGGCCATGGGCTGGTCGCCGCAGGTGCTGCGGACGACGTCCCAGTCGACCTTCTCGCGGACGGCGCGGGCCACCGGCAGAACCGATCCGAAATCGCAGTAGTGCTCGGAGAAGGCGCTGATCAGGCTGCGGATCAGGTCGGTCGGGCAGAGCACGGGCATGAGGACGGAGTCGACCGGCAGGACGTGCGCCCGGTCGAGCATGTCCTTGGTGACGGGCCGGTGGGCGAGGGCGAAGATGATGTCGACGTTCTGCCCGTGGCAGGTGGTCTTCAGCAGCCAGTCCTCCGGCGGGGTGCGGACGGCGAGACCGGCCTCGCGCAGCGTGCCGGCCACCGCCTCGGCGTCGTCGGGCAGGATGGCGAAATCGGCGTCGTGCTGGAGGTAGCGGCTGCCGCCATGGGCGTAGACGGCCACGCTTCCGGCGAGCGCGAAGAGATGGCCCGCGCGCTTCATGAGAGCACCGATCTGTTTGGTCGCCTCCAGGATGGCCTGGCTGCGGTCCTGCGGCAGATCCGCCGGGACGGGCTGGGCCTCCGCCTCCGGTGCGTCCCCGGCGAGGCGGAGTTCGGTGACCTCCGGTCGCCGGGCGGACTCCTCCCCGTTCTGCGTCATGGCCTCTCCATTCGCGGCACCCTCCACCCGGTCGGCTGCCGGGGGTCGTACGGGTACCCGGCGCGCCGCCTGCGACACCGACCGGCGAGTGGCCGCTCGACCGGCCCGGGAGCACGCTGGTAGGCATGGCGCTCCGGCTCGGGCTCGGGGGTTCCCGGCAGCAGTGGCAGTCCACCCACGCACTGCTGCTCCTGCCCGTCGCGCTGATCGTGGTGATCACGGTGGTGGACCTGCGGACACCCACCGACATCCACCTCGGGCCGGCCCTGGTGATCGCCCCCGCGCTCACCCCCTCCTTCGCCGGACCCCGGACCACGGCCGCCATCGGCGCGCTGGCGGTCGCCGCGCAGATCTTCATCGGCATCCACCACGGCGGGATCGGCACCACGAACCACATCGTGCAGATCATCACCCTTTCGGTCCTCGTGGTGCTCACGGTCCTCTACAGCGCGCTGCGCACGCGCCGGCAGGCCCAGCTGGCCCAGGTCCGTAACGTCGCCGAGGCCGCCCAGCACGTCCTGATGTGGCCGCTGCCCGAAGAGATCGGCACGCTGCGGATCGCCTCGCTGTACCTGGCCGCGGAGGACGAGGCACAGATCGGCGGGGACCTGTACGCCACGACCGTCAGCGACGGCGCCGTCCGCGTCCTGATCGGCGACGTCCGCGGCAAGGGCCTGCCCGCCATCGGCGAGGCGGCACTGCTGCTCGGCGCGTTCCGGGAGAGCGCCCACCGGCACATCCCGCTGGCGGAGCTGGCCACCGCGCTCGACCAGAGCATCGCCCGCTACGCGGCCGAGCTGGACTCCCCGGAGGAGGCGGGCGAGCGGTTCGCCACCGCGCTGCTCATGGAGATCCCGGACCGCGACCCGGTCACCCGGATGACCAGCTGCGGCCACCCGCCGCCGCTGCTGCTGAGCCCCGGCAACGTCGTGACGGTCCCGAGCCTGCACCCGTCGCCACCGCTGGGGGTGCTGCACAGCACCGTCGAGCACACGCTGGACGTGTTCTCCTTCGAACCCGGTGACACGCTGCTGCTGTACACGGACGGGGTCGTGGAGGCCAGGGACGAGCGGGGCCGGTTCTACCCGCTCGCCGAACGGGCCGCGCGGTGGACCGAGGACAGCCCCGAGGCCCTGATGCACCACCTGCGGCGCGATCTGCTGGCCCACGTGGGCGGCCGGCTCGGGGACGACGCCGCGCTCATCGCACTGCACCGCACCCTCGGCGAGCGCCGCCGGCACCACGGCCGCGGCGACACGACCGGGCACGGATGAGCACCGGGCAGGAGCGGCGGCCGGTGCCCGGCCCGGCCGCCGTCCACCGCGCGCCACCCCGCCGCGACCACGCCGCACACCCGCTGTCCGGCGGCTAGCCGCACCACAGCACCCACGCGGGCCGCGCGGCTGTCCGTGTTCAACTGCCTGTGCGTCAATGTTCAGTTCGGCGGGTGGCCCGTCCCGCCGGGGCGTTGCGAGAATCTGCGGCGCCTCGACAACAGGGAGCCCCCGTGCGTCACTCGGCCTCCGCGCTCGCCTCGGCGCTCGGCGCGTTCCGCGCGCTCGTTCTCGTCGTCACCGCGGCGGCGCGCTCCGCGGTGCGCTTCGACGGGACGTTGCATCCGAAGATCCTCCACCACGTGGACGGCGAGTTCTCGTACGCGCCGGCGCGCTCCATGCCGTCGGGCATCTCCTTCGACCCCGACGCCTGACGGCGGGCACCGCACGCCCGCCTCGACCCGAGTGAGGTTTCCGATGTCCGTACGGCATCCGTCCCCCCGCGTACGACGCGTGCTCGCCGGTCTGGCCCTGCTGCCTGCCCTGTTCTCCCCGGTGGCCGCGCAGGCCGCGCCGGGCGGCCCGCCGAAGGCGCGCTTCGACCTCCAGGCACACCGCGGCGGCCTCGGCATGACCACCGAGGAGTCCCTGGAGGGCTTCGGCAAGGCGCTGCGGCTCGGGGTGTCCACGCTGGAGCTGGACACCCACGTCACCAAGGACCTGAAGGTCGTCGTCAACCACGACCGGCAGATCAGCGGCGTCAAGTGCAAGGACACCGGCCCGGTGACGCCCGGCGATCCGATGTACCCGTACGTCGGCAAGTACATCAAGGATCTGACCCTGGCCCAGATCCGGACGCTGGACTGCGGCTATCAGCAGTTGCCCGGGTTTCCCGAGCAGGAGGTCGTCAAGGGCTTGCGGATGGTGGAGCTGAAGGACGTCCTGAACCTGGTGAAGCGCTACCACGCCTGGGGGGTGAGGCTGAACATCGAGACCAAGGTGGAGGCGGGCGCGCCCGGACAGACCGCGCCGCGCGAGGTGTTCGTCCGCCGGGTGTACCAGGAGATCCACCGGTCCGGCATCGAGCGGCAGGTCACCGTCCAGTCGTTCGACTGGGGCGCGCTGAAGCTGATGCACCGGCTGGCACCGAACTGGCCGCTGGTGGCGCTGACGAACTACGACTTCCTCCAGGTCGGCAAGCCCGGAGCGTCCCCCTGGCTGGGCGGGATCGACGCGGACGACTACGACGGCGACTTCGTCAGGGCGGCTGCGACCCTGCCCGGCGTCACCACCCTCTCCCCCAACTACGGTTTCCCGCAGAGCGGCAAGGTCGGTGACCCGGGGTTCCGGTTCTACTCCGACGCGGCGATGGTCGAGCAGGCGCACGCCCGGGGCCTGAAGGTCGTCCCGTGGACCTGCGACGACCCGGCGACCGTGGAGGCGCTGATGGACATGGGCGTCGACGGCATCATCACCGACTACCCGGATCACGTACGGCAGATCATGGCCGAGCGCGGTATGCGGCTGCCGCGGCCGTATCACCCGCACGGCCGCGGCTGAGCGGAGCGACGGCGTGCGTCCCGCCCCGAATGGGGCGGGGCGGGACCGCACGCCCGTGGGGGACCGGCGTCAGCCGGCCGGCTTCAGGTCGGTGATCTTCAGGGTCTTCAGGTCGGACTGCACGTCGATCCGGCTGACCTGGGCGTGCGGCCCGTCACCCCAGGTGAGGGTGACCCGGCTGGTGGCGTGGCCCATGCCGGAGCCGGTGTACGTCACCTTCCACTTAACCGGCACGTTCTGGGCGAACAGGATGCCGTCGGCGTGCTGCTTCTTCTCGAAGGCGGCGACCTTCTTCTGGGCGGCGGCCGAGAGGTAGAAGCCGCGCAGGGCCTTCTTGCTCGCCGCGGCGCCGGGGTCGTCGGTGGCCCAGACGGAGTCGATGTAGGCGCCGTAGAAGTCGGCCACGTGCTGGGTGACGTTGCGCGGGTCGCCCTGGGCGGAGGAGACGGCGGCGGCGCGGGGGGTGTGGTCGGCGGAGGCCCCCGCGAGGGCGGGGGTGACGGCGGCCAGGGAGAGGCCGGCGGCGAGGGCTGCGGCGGTGAGGAGGGTCTTGCGGCTGCGGACGGACATGTCTCTCATTCCCCCGGTTTCTTCGCGGCCAGGGTGATCCCGGCCTTCGACGGACCTTAAGACCCCATTTCCCGGACCCTGGTTCCGCTTCTCTCCGCATTCTTTCCCGCGGATTCCCGGCACTCGAGATGCGCGAAAGGTTGGGTCGGATTCCGGTCGCGTCACCGCCCTCATCCGGCCGTTCCGGTTCGGGCGCCCCCTGCTTCGCGGCCGGCCGGACGAGGCCGTCCGGGGGCCGCGCGGGTGCCCGGCTCGTCGGCACGGGCGACCGCTCCGGTGACGACCGGGTCGGGGCCGGGGTCCGGAAGGTGGGTCGGACCCCGGCCCCGGGTCTGTCACAGCTCCTTGCGCAGCGCGCCGAGCAGGGTCTCGGTCCTTCCCGGGGGCGCGGCCTGGGCGCTCAGCCGGTCCAGGGCCTCTCGGTAGACGACGACGTCCTCGGGCTTGTCGAGGTAGACGGCCCCGACGAGCCCGCCGAGGTAGGCGATGTCGGGCAGTTCGGCGGCGCGGAACCGGAAGAGGTGGAAGGCTCCGGCCCGCAGGGCGGGATGCGGCCCGTCGGCGAACGGCATGAGCTGCACGGTGACCTGGGGCAGCCGGTTGGCCTCGATGAGGTGGTCGATCTGCGCGCGCATCACCTCGCGGCCGCCGACCGGCCAGCGCAGCGCGGTCTCGTCCATCACCACCCACAGTCGCGGTGGCAGGGGCCGGGCCAGCAACTCCTGGCGGCGCATGCGCAGGGCGACGCGGCGTTCGGTGGCCTCGGCGGACGCGTGCGGGTCGGTGGCGGTGAGCAGGGCGCGCGCATAGTCCTCGGTCTGCAGCAGACCGTGCACGAACTGGTTCTCGTACCCGCGGATCTGCAGGGCCGCCTGTTCCAGGCTGAGGTAGGCCGCGAACCAGTCGGGCATGACGTCACGGTAGGTGTGCCACCAGCCGCGCTTGTTGGCCTCGCGCACGGACTGCAGGAAGGTGTCGATCTCCTGTCGGCCGGTGACGCCGTAGACCTGAAGCAGTTTCTCGGCGTCCGCGAGGCGCAGCCTGGCCACCTTGGCCGCCTCCATACGGCGGATCGTGGAGTGGCTGACCCCGATCGCCGCGCCCGCTTCCGTATAGCTGATGCCGGCCCGGGTGCGCAGTTCCTCCAGTTGTCTGCCGAGGATCATGCGCAGCACGGACGGGGCGCCGCCCCAGTCGGTCTCCGCGGTCACGCTCACCCCCCTCGTCCCGTCTCCGGGTCACCCTGGCACGCGATCGCATCCCCTACCCATTCGATCACGTCATGGCGGATGCAGCATGCACCTGGCTATTTGCAATTTTCAACTTGCTGGTTGCGGAGCGTTGTCGGCAGGTGCCAGAGTGGACCGACTGCTCCGGCCGGCCAAGGAGCGGGCGGCGCGGCCCGCTGGGACGGCCGGGCCGCACACGGCCTTCCCAGGCGGTGGCCGTCCGCTGCCCTGACGACCGGACCGACACCTCACTCCCCCCACGCGCGAGGCCTGTTCGAAAGGCGTCGCGAGGCCCGGACCATCCCCCACTCGTCCGAAGGACCACCATGCACCGCTCCACACCCACACCCACCCCGGCCGCCGACCCCTCCTGGACCCGCACGCGCCCCGGGCCGGGCCATCCCCCTACGGCGCCCAACCTCTGACCCGCTAGATTCACCGCCGTGCGGGACGTCCGCATCGGTCGGCGATGCGTGGCCCGTACGGGATGTGTGTCCGCCGCACGTACCGGTCCGAACAGGGGTCTCATGGTCCGGTCGTGCGTGCCGATCCGACGGGGGTGCTCATGGTCTGGTCGCTGATCCGACGGAGAAGGGCCGCTTCGGGGCTCCCCGTGCCGGGGCGGTGCGAGCCGGGCCGGCATGTACTGGCCACCGAGCGGCTGCTGTTGTTCACGCCGCGCACCCGCCTGGACGTGGTGGCGGCGCTCGCCGCGAGCGCGGACGCCGAGGCGCAGCGGTGGCTCGGCACCGGTGCGGACGAGGTGGTGCCCGACCCCGGCATCCGCCGGGCCCTGCTGGCCTGGCGGCCGGCCGGTGACAACGGCCGCCGGATCCCGCGCGACCTGGCCGAGCCGTACGCGCCCGGCCCGGACAGCCCGCTCCTCCTGGTGTGCGTGCGCAGATCCGATCTGAGCTACGCCGGAGCCCTGGAACTGCAGCATCTGACGGGTGAGATGGGCGGCTGGCTGGCGCCGGGCTGCCGCGGCCAGGGTCTCGGCGCGGAGCTGTTCCGTGCGGGCGTGGAACTGGCCCACGCCCATGTCGGGCTGGCCACGGTCAGGGCCGGGGCCGAGCCGGGGAACACCGCGAGCCGACGATCCCTGGCCCGCGCGGGCTTCGTCCCGGATCAGGGTCCGCCCCGGCACACCCTGTCCGACGGGCGCGTGATCGACGCCCTCTGGCACCGGCACGACACCGCGGCACCCTCCCGCTGCCGCTGATGAGCACGGCACCCACATGACGAACCCCGTCGCCGGCCCCGCTTCGGGCGATCACTCCACCCGCAGCCGCCGGTGGAGCGCCCGATGCGTGTTCGCGGGTTGAGCGGCCTCTTCGCTAGGCGTCGGGCATCAGGCCCGCCGCGACCGTGGCTCCCAGTTCCCAGCAGGCCTGGATGCCGGCCTTGCCCGGCTCGCCGGTGACGGTCACCGCGTCGGCCGCCCGGCGCCAGCCGAGGCCGGTGGTGACGGACTCGACGGCGCGGACGGCGCCGGTGACGTCGTTGCCGCCGTGCACGTAGTAGCCGAAGGGGCGTCCCCGGGTCTCGTCCAGACACGGATAGTAGATCTGGTCGAAGAAGTGCTTCAGGGCACCGGACATGTAGCCCAGGTTCGCGGGGGTCCCGAGCAGATAGCCGTCGGCTTCGAGCACGTCGGAGGCGGTGGCGGACAGGGCCGCCCGGCGTACGACACGGACGCCCTCGATCTCCGGGGTGGTGGCGCCGGACACGACGGCCTCGAACAGCGCCTGGCAGTGGGGGGACGGGGTGTGATGGACGATCAGCAGGGTAGGCACATCCGGCACCCTGCCGTGCGTCCGCCGCTCCTGGCAAACAGCCGGCGGCGAGCGTCGGGAACGGCGGCGCGCGGCGTGCGTCGCGGGAGAGGACGGGAGGGGTCACGGTGGCCGAGGAGGACCGTCGAGGGGGTCTTCATGGGGCAGCCGGTGCGGGTGACGAGCTTCGCCGCCGAGGCGTTCACCGCGGTGGTGACGGCAGCCGGCCTGACCGTGCCGGCCGGGGAACAGACCCTTTTCACGCCGGACCACCCCGACGTCGTACCGGGCCCCGTCTTTTCCTGCATGCCGTCGGGACGAGTGAGCCGCGGGATTGCGTTCGGCGTCGTCGGCTCCCTCGGTTACAGTGACGGCTCTCAATCGGAGGGAAGACGACAGTGCAGGTCAGGGTGGGGGCCGTAGGCGGCCGTATGGCCGTCGCGGTGGCGCTTGCCGCGATGCTCGGCGGGTGCGCGCAGTCGGCGGACGATGACGGCAGGAAGCCCTCGAAGTCTTCGGCGAGCGCCGGGGACACGGGCGGCTCGACGGGCACGGGGGCGAAAGGCGCGGCTGCGGCCGGCGGCACGATCGGCCCTGTCGGTTCGGCCTGCGAGCTGCCGGTCAGCTTCGGCATCGCCAAGCGGTGGAAGGCCAAGTCGATCGACGCCGAGAAGGAACTGGGCAAGACCTCGAAGGGCGACGACGACCTGAGCGCGGAGTTCGCCGAGGCCTTTCTCCGGCAGGGCCCGGTCACCGCGGCCTGCGAGATCGACGCCAAGCCGGCCGGCAACATCGGCTTCCTGCGCGTGTGGACCGGCAGGCCCGGCGACGCGGACGCGGGCAGCGTGCTGCGCGCGTTCGTCGCCGCCGAGGACAACGTCAGCAAGGCGAAGTACCACTCCTTCAGGACCGGCGGCGGCGTCCAGGCCGTGGAGGTGGAGTACCTCTACACGAGCAAGCTCCTGGAGGAGACCAAGAAGGAGAGCGCCTTCGCGGTCAGCACGCCGGACGGGCCGGTCGTCCTGCACCTCGGTGGCATGGACACCGAGGAGCACGAACAGATGCGGCCCGCCTACGACCTCGCCAAGCAGACCCTCAAGCTTGCCTGAGGACCCGGCGGTCAGTAACGCAGACGCCGGGCGCGCACCAGCATGATCACCCCCGACAGGGCGAGCAGCATGCCGATGGCGGCGGGCCACAGCTGTGCGCCCGTCTCCGCCAGCCCGCCCTGAGTGCCCTGGGCCTGGGGCCGGATCGAGGGCGCAGGGGGCGGGACGTCTTTGCCGGTGCTGCCGTCGGCGGCTGCGGAGGCGGGACGGGTCGACGTGGAGCGGGCCGGGGCAGGGGCGGACCCTGCCGATTCCGGCCGGGACTCGGCCGGCGCGGCCGGCTCGGCCCTGCCGGCCTTGTCGTGCTTGGTGGTGCGGGTCCGGTCGTGCTGGGCAGTGCCGGTCTGGTCGTGCTCGGTGGTGCGGGTCTGGTCGTGCTGGGTAGTGCCGGTCTCATCGTGCTCGGTGGTGCGCGCCGGCTCGGTCGTCGGGTCCGTCCTCGGTGCCTCGCCCCGGTCGGACGGGGCCGGGGCGGTGGTGGCGTTCCCACCGGGCTCCGCCGTGGCACCTTCACCGGTGCCGGACGTCGCACCGCTGCCGTCACCCGCCGTCGGTGTCGGCGTCGTACCCGTGTCCGCGCTCTCCGTGGGCGTCGCCGACGCCGTCGAACCGGAGTCGTCACCGCCCGAAGCCCCGCAGGTGCGGCCGGAGTTGATGCAGTCGACCATCTCGTCCATCAGGTCCTCGTCGAAGACGTTGATGAAGTCGCCGTGGTCGGTGACGGGCTTGTGCAGCTGCTCGGGGAAGGAGTCCACCGCGAACAGCGGGACGGAACGGCCGCCGTCCGCGAGGCTCGGCGCGTCGACGTCGTAGACGATGCGCTGCACCAGCTGCGGAACGGGCCGGAAGCCCGCCGGGCAGGAGCCGTCCTCGGCCGTGAAGGTCACATGGGTGCGGTGGTTGGCGCTGTCGATGTTGCGGCCGTCCCAGCAGCTCTGGAACCGGAACGTACGGACCACGTCACTGCCCTGCGGGCACAGCGGGTACTTGTCCTTCAGCTGCCGGTCCTCGAAACCGGTGCAGCTCCAGGACGCGTTGGCGTTGCCCGGGCCGTTGACGAAGGCCTTGGCGTCGCCGGTGATGATGCGGAGCAGGCGGGGCATGGCGGTGACCTTCTCGCGCGGGTTGCCCACGAACGTCAGCGTCACCTGCTTCGGCGTGACGATCTGGCCCGCGTTGCCCTCCGTACCGCCGCCCGGAGCCCCGGCGTCCCGCTCCTGGGTGCCGTTCTGCAGGCGCAGCACCGGCCAGTAGTAGGTCGACTTGTCGCCCTGGTCCACACAGCTCGTGTCGGCGTCCGCCAGGTCCTCGTCGCTGGCGAAGGCGCTGTTGCTCTGGTTGCCGATGTAGTCGTGGAAGTGGTGGGCCCCGTTGGAGACGCCGGGGGCGACGATGACGTTGTCGGAGTTGAACAGGCCGCCCGCGTTGACCCCGCAGTCGGAGGTGAACGTACCGCGCGAGGCGTCGTCCTGCGCGGACGGGGCGGGTGCCTCAGGGGGTGCGGCGGTGATGTCCGCATAGTCGGAAGCGACGGGCCCGTTCCCGCCCTGGCCCGCGCCACCCTGGCCCTGGCCCTGGCCGGCGCCGCCGCCCGGCTGCGCGCCGCCGCTCGGGGCGTCCGTGGGTGCGGCACTCTCACCGGGGCGCAGGGTGCAGGTGGCCATGTCGTCGAGGCCCTGCGGACGCTCGCCCGCCCGGTCTATGGCGTCGCCGATCCGCCCCAGGGAGGCGGACCGCTTCTCGTTCAGCGGGTTCACGATCGTGTCGTCGGCGGCGTCGGTGTCCTGGCCGCCGTTGCGTGCCCACTGCTGGAGCTGCTGGTACGCCGCCGCCGTCTGCTGGTCGAGCTGGGCGAGTTCGCGGTCGACGTCCCCACGCGCCGCGTTCGGTACGGCCGTCAGCCGGCTGCCGACGTCGGGGCAGTCGATCGTCGCCATGCCTGCGGACAGGACCTGTCCCGTGGAGTCCGTGCCCGACCCGTTGCCCCAGCCCTCACTGGCCGAGGCGTAGACGTTCACGGCGACCAGCCCAGCTCCGCCCAGCATCAGGGCCGTTGCTGCGAGGGTCGCGCGTCGTGCGCCGGTCGGGCGTCTGCGCCTGTTGCGTACCAAGGTCGTCCCCTGTGTGTGATCGCCGGTCGGGCATGGAGTTCCCCGGCTTCATACGGAGGGCGGGGCCGCCGTGTTCAACCGAATCTCGAATTCACCGGGATCTCACAGGAAACCATGGCCTCCACCTCTTCCCGCCCGAACGTCACTGCGAACATCACAAATACGTATCGGACATTTCACACCTCAACCTTCACACGAGGTACACACGTTGGCTAGGTTGACGCGAGGCCGCCCGGCTCAGGTCTCGGCGAGCCGCCCAACTGCCCTGCGGGGCAAGGAAGGAGCACGTCTTCCATGGCGCCGGAGAGCCGCGACGAGGTTCGGCAACGGATCGACTCCCTCTACGACCAGGCCGAGAACGACACCGGGAACTTCAACGTGACCCGGGCCATGGCCGCGCAGAAGCGGTCGCGAGGCGTCCCGTTGGCCAAGCGGGCGGGCCGGCGGGCGGATCCGGCGCTCGACGAGGTGGCCCGGCAGTGGTTCGACGCGGCCCGCGCGAACGTCGGCCCGACCGTTCCCGCGGCGCTCCCCGCCGACCGCCTGCCCGAGCGCCCAACCGCCCCACCGCGCTCCTGGAACCGGAACCGGGCCGGCGGCGGCGAGCGGGAGGCCCTGGAGCCGGGTCCGTCGGCACGGGCACCGCAGGCACTGGAACGGGGGCCCGGCAGCCGTGCAGTGCCCGAGTTGGCGAGCGGCCGTCCGGTGGGGGAACTGCCGGCCGGACGCACGAGGGCCGAACTGACCGGCGGACAGACCGCGGGCGAGCCGACTGCCGGACGGGCGACGGGCAATCCGACCGGCGGATGGGCAGTAAACGAACTCACTAGCGGGCAAGCAACGGGCGAGCTGACCGGCGGACAGACCATGGGCGAGCCGACTGCCGGACGGGCGACGGGCAACCCGACCGGCGGATGGGCTCTGAACGAACTCACTAGCGGGCAAGCAGCAGGCGAGCTGACCGGTGGGCAGGCGTTGAGCGAGCAGACCGGTGCGCCGGTCGTGGGCGAGCTGACAGGGGCGCGGCCGGTGGTGGACCCGGCGATCCTGTCGCCGACGGCGCTGGACGGTGCGGGCTCGGCGCTGGACGGTGCGGGCTCGGCGCTGGACGGTGCGCCCTTGGCGCTGGACGGTGCGGGCTCGGCGCTGACCGGAGCTGCGTGGACCGGCCTCTCGTCCGGCGCCCTTGAGCCGGCGTCGGCGGATCCGGTCGGCGGGGCTGCCGCGACGGCTCTCCTCCCGGTCACCGCGTCACCACCGGCCCAGCCGAACCCCGTTCAGGAACCGAGGACGCTGCCCGGAGCCGTGGCCGGCCGCCCCTCCCCCGCCGCCGCCAAGGCGGAGAACCGGCGCAAGCTCGACGCGGCCGCCGAACAGATCGGCCGGTACGCCGTGCACATCGCCACGTCCCCTACGGCCGTTCAGCCCGCGCCTGCCCAGACCGCGTGGACCACGCCTGCGCCGACTCCGTGGACCGCCGCCGTCACCGAGCAGCCCGCGCATTCCGGCACGCTCCGCCCGGAGCATCAGACGGGCCAGTGGCAGCAGCCCCAGTGGACGCCGGCCGGCGAGCCGGTGACGGCCGGAATCCTCCCCGCCGCCACCACACCGGCCGCAGGTTTCCTCCCCGCCGCCACCACACCGGCCGCAGGTTTCCTCCCCGCCGCCACCACACCTGCCGCAGGCTTCCTCCCCACCGCCACCACACCGGCCGCAGGCTTCCTCCCCGACACCGCGACACCGTTGACGGACACCGGCGCGCTCCCGGCCGTGGCGGCCCCCGCCCCCCTCACCGCGACCGACTCCCGTGCTCTGCGCGCCGCCAAGGCGATCGCGTTCGCGCGGGCGCAGGTCGGGAAGCCCTGCGTGTGGGGTGCGATGGGGCCGGGCTCCTACGACTGCGCCAGTCTCACCCAGGCCGCGTGGAAGGCCGCCGGGGTCACCCTGCCGCGGGCCGCGCACGAGCAGGCGCTGGCCGGCAGCCCGGTCATGCCGGCCGGGCTCGAACCCGGTGACCTGGTCCTCTTCTTCGACGACGACCGGCATGTGGGCCTGTACGTCGGCGACGGGATGATGGTGCACGCTCCGGGGCCGGGATCGACGATCCGCGAGGAGTCCATCTACGGGGCCGGGGAGGCGGCGATCCACCGGATCGTGCGGCCGGCCTGACCGGGGTCAGCCGCACCGCCGGTGGGCGCGCCGGCTGTCGTGGTGGTCGAGCAGGGCCTCGGTCCACGGGCGCCGGCCTTCCGGGCGACGCGTTCCGGTATAAGCAACCCCTCGACAAGGCATAAGATCACCTTATGAGGTCATAGGCAGGACCCCGGTACCAACTTAGGTCTGCCTTAGTTTAGGCTTCCTGATCAAGTCGCCCATTCGCGTTCGAAGGGAACCTGATCATGCCGCGCCCCCTGCGGGTAGCCATCGTCGGAGCCGGCCCCGCCGGGATCTACGCCGCCGACGCCCTGCTCAAGTCCGAGGTGGCCGCCGACCCCGGCGTGTCCATCGACCTCTTCGAGCGGATGCCCGCCCCGTTCGGTCTGATCCGGTACGGCGTCGCGCCCGACCACCCGCGCATCAAGGGCATCATCACCGCCCTGCATCAGGTGCTCGACAAACCGCAGATCCGCCTCTTCGGCAACGTCGACTACCCGGCCGACCTCGGCCTGGACGACCTGCGCGCCTTCTACGACGCGGTGATCTTCTCCACCGGCGCCATGGCCGACCGCGCCCTGTCCATACCCGGCATCGACCTGGACGGCTCCTACGGCGCCGCCGACTTCGTCTCCTGGTACGACGGCCACCCGGACGTGCCGCGCACCTGGCCCCTGGAGGCCGAGAAGGTCGCCGTGCTCGGCGTCGGCAACGTCGCCCTGGACGTGGCCCGCATCCTCGCCAAGACCGCCGACGAACTGCTGCCGACCGAGATCCCGGCGAACGTCTACGACGGCCTGAAAGCCAACAAGGCCCTGGAGATCCATGTCTTCGGCCGCCGTGGCCCGGCGCAGGCGAAGTTCAGCCCGATGGAGCTGCGCGAGCTGGACCACTCCCCGAACATCGAGGTCATCGTCGACCCCGAGGACATCGACTACGACGACGGCTCCATCGAGACCCGGCGCGGCAACAAGCAGGCCGACATGGTCGCCAAGACGCTGGAGAACTGGGCGATCCGGGACGCCGGCAACCGCCCGCACAAGCTGTTCCTGCACTTCTTCGAGTCCCCGGCGGAGATCATCGGCAAGGACGGCAAGGTCGTCGGCCTGCGGACCGAGCGCACCGCCCTGGACGGCACCGGCAACGTCAAGGGCACCGGCGAGTTCAAGGACTGGGACGTGACCGCCGTCTACCGCGCCGTCGGCTACCTCTCCGAGAAGCTGCCCAAGCTGCCCTGGGACATCGACTCCGGCACCGTCCCGGACGAGGGCGGCCGGGTGATCGAGGAGGGCGGCACCCCTCTGCAGTCCACCTACGTCACCGGCTGGATCCGGCGCGGCCCCGTCGGTCTGATCGGTCACACCAAGGGCGACGCCAACGAGACCGTCGCCAACCTCCTGGACGACTACGCCCACGGCCGGCTGCACACCCCGACCGCGCCCGAGCCGGAGGCCGTGGACGCCTTCCTCGCCGAGCGGAACGTCCGCTTCACCACCTGGGAGGGCTGGTACAAGCTGGACGCCGCCGAGCGCGCCCTGGGCGAGCCGCAGGGCCGCGAGCGCGTGAAGATCGTCGAACGTGAGGACATGCTGCGGGAGAGCGGGGCGTAGGTCCCGGCCCCGACAGGACTCGGAGGGGGCCGGCGCCGCGCGCCGGCCCCCTCGCCGTACACCTCTGGGCCCCGGCCCCTCGACGTACACCCCGGCGTCACGCGTGCGAACGGCTCATGCGGCGGCACCGGTGACAGCAGCCCGGGGCAGATCCAAAGGGGTCCGGAACAGGTCCGGAACAGGTCCGGAACAGGTCCGGGACAGGTCCGGGAGAGCGCCGGCGCCGGGCGGGGGACGACGGCTCGCGAGCGCGCCGGGCACGGCCCCCGGAGGATGAGCGAGTCCCGCGACGTACCGAGGCGTACCCGATGAGACGTCCTCCGGTCGAGTGAACGGGACCCGCCCCTGAGCGGATGGACGGGCGGGCCCCATTCGCCGGACCATTGTGGGCGCCGTGCGCGGCGGACCGGCATGGGTGAGCCGCGCTCACCTGACGCGTGCCACGCAAACCCCAGGTGTGCCACGCAGACCCCAGGCGTGCCGGGCACACCCTGGGCGTACGGCGCAGACCCCGGGCGTGCCGGGCACACCCTGGGCGTACGGCGCACGCCCCCGTGCGCGGGCGCACACCTGTGAGCCACGCCCGGCGCCGGGCCCCGCGGACCTGTCGCCCCGCCTACCGGTGATACTGGGAGGCGCACCCGCCCCCATCAGCAGATTGGCTTATGTCGAACTCCGCCGCCGACCACGCCACCATCCCGCCGACCCTCTGGGCGGCCCGGGGCCGCCACACCGGTCCCGCCCCCGAGGACGTCGTCCGCCGCACCCTGCGCCGGCACAAGGAGAGCGGGGACATCGACGACTTCACCGAGCCGCCCGCGACCGAGGACCCCGCCCGGCGGATCTTCGAGGCACGCTGGCGGGCCGCCGGCACGGTGACCGTACGGGCCCGGCTCACCCTCGTAGCGCTGGAGAGCCGGTCGCACGGCCACGCGTGGCGGCTCGTCGCGGAGGCGGAACGTCCCTGGGACGACACCTGGCCCTCCCCCGCGACCCTGTTCTGGCCCGAGGACGGCTCCGGCGAGGGCGACGACGGCTCCTGGGACCATCACGCCACCGTCGCGGACCTGCGCTTCCGGCAGGTCAACGCGCTGCCCGCGGACGACAAGGAGATGCGGCGCCGGCTGCGGGACGCGGCGCGCGAGGCCTGGTGCGTCAACGTCGTCGTGCACGAGGCGATGACGCCGGACGAACAGGGCCGGCTGCCGCTCGCGCGCCTGCTGCCGCCCGGGCTGCGGCACCGCGTGGTGGAGCACCGCGCCACCCCGAAGCAGCTGCGCGGAGTCAACTGGGCGCTGAAGGACCTCGGCGTCGAGGTGCCGCGCGGCGGCGCGGTGCTGCTGCCGCCGGATCCCGCCCCGGAGGACTACGACGGCCGGAAGCACAGCGTGCGCAACGTCTTCCTGGACGGTTCCGAGCCCGCGGAGCTGGTCGCGGCCGTGCGGGACTTCGTCGCCCGGCCCCGGCCCCTGCCGCGGGACGCCGAGGAGGCGCTGACCGACCTGCGCGAGAACTGGACCCTGATGACCGTCCAGGAGGAACTGGAGCGGGAGCGGGGGCTCGTCGCCATGTACGCCGAGGCGCTGGAGGCGATGACGAAGTCCCGGGACCTGTACAAGCAGGCCGCCGAGCAGGCGCTGGAGGCCCTGGCCGCCTACCGTGACGTTCCGGTATCCGTCCTGCCGCAACAGCGGCCCGCCGCCCGGACGCCGAACGCGCTGCAGCAGTTGACGCGGACGTTCGAGCGGCTGAAGCTCACGGCGAAGGGCCGGCAGCAGCCGGAGCCGGCCGCGGACGCCGCACCGCACGACGCGACGGCCGAGGGCGCGCGGCAGGAGGACGACGGTCCGGGTACGGCGGGCGACCACGGCCGCACGGACGACCGATCGGCGTAGCCCTCCCGGTGTGAGACCGGCCCGCGGAGGAAAGCCGAAGGTGAGCGCCGGAACACCACCGCAGGACCAGCCGAAACCCCCAGGAAGACCGCCGAGGACCACCCCGGACCACCCGGGGCCGCCGAAGACCACCGGGGAGCACCGGGAGGAGACCGGATGAACACCACCACGACCCTGCTGGTGATCGCGGCCGTCGTCGCGGCGGCGCTGCTCGCCGTCGCCGTGGGGCTGCTCGTCCGGCTGGTGCGGACTCGGCGGTCGCTGCGGCGGGCCGGGCTGCCGGTGGGCCCGCGGTGGGTGTTCTGGGGCGCGGTCGCATATCTGCTGCTCCCCGCCGACCTGCTGCCCGACCCCGTCTACCTGGACGACATCGGCGTCCTGCTCCTGGCCCTGCGGAGCATGCGTGCCGCACGGCCCCTGCCGCCGGGGCCGACGGAACCGACGGGCCCGTGACCGGACGGCGCCGACGCGTGCGGCACTGCGCGAACGCGGCTCCGCTGAACGCCCGCCGCACGGCTGGGGCAGGAGTTCTGCCCGATCCCCGCCGCAGATCAGAGGCCTGGGGGCGGCTCAGCGCCCGCCACACGGCCCACGCTGCAGCGGGTCGGCGCCCGCCGCGGGATCGAGGCAAGGGTTCGGCCCGACGCACGCCGCACGGCTGAAGCGGGAATCCGCTCGACGCCCGCTGCACGGCTGGGGCGGGGGCATGCTCAGAGCCCGATGAGGTGATGCGCAGGGTCTCGCCCCCGTGCCTCCCGGTCAGCCGGGGGCGAGGCCCTGCGGGAGTTCAACGGCCGGGTGCGGTGCGGGGGTTGCCCAGGGCCAGGCTGGTGACCAGGGTCGTCAGTGCCGCGAGCGCGGCTGCCGCGGCTGCGATACCGGCGAGCCAGGGCGGTGCCAGGGTCGCCGTCTCGAGGTGTGCCGGTGCGGGCAGGCCGAAGCGGCCGCCGAGCGCCTGTCCCACGGCCAGCGCCGCCGTGACGCCGACGGCGGCCGTCGCCGCGACGAGCCGGACCGGCGCCGTCCGTGCCGTCAGCGCGAGGGCCAGCAGCCCGCACAGCGCCGAGGCGAGCAGGGTGACCCCGAGGGCACCCTGGGCCGGCTGGGTCCAGTACCGCGGGGCGTGGGCCACCCCGCACAGAAGGGCCAGCAGCGCGGCGCCCCGCGCGGCCCCTACGGCGACCACCGGACCCCGCCCGTCTCCGGCGCATTCCCCGGCCGACCGCTCTGCCCCCGGCCGCCTCTTCCCCGGCCGTTCCTCGGCGGACCCTTCCCGGCCCGACCCTCTGTCAGCGGATCCTCCTCCGGCCGGCCCTTTCCCGGCCCACCGTTCCCCGGCGGGACGTTCCCCAGCAGACCGTCCGTCAGCGGATCCCTGTCCGGCCGGCCGCTCCGCGGCCCACCGTTGCTCCACGGTCCGGACCTGCCCGTCGGTCACCGCCCCCGGAATCACCGTGCCGGGCGCGGGTCGCAGGGCGGCAAGGGTGGGAGTGGCGGGGCGGGTTGCCGGCGGCTCGGGCGGCGGGCCTGCGGGCCCCGCTCCGTCCGCGGCCAGACGGCCGATCAGTTCGGCGAGTTCCTCCACCGGCCGGTGAACCGCCACCGCCCGCACGGCCTCCTCCCCGCAGTGCGGTCCCACCGGTGTGCGGTACAGAAGTTGCATCAGCCGGGAGACGTCCTCCAGGGAACGGCTCTCGGCCGCCGCCCGGATCGCCTCGTCGGCGCTGCCGCTGCCCCGGGGTGGCCGGGTCAGCAGCGTCACCAGCCGGGTGACGTCCTCCACGGACCGGTCGACCCCGATCGCGCGCAGCGCGTGTGCCGTGGTCCGGGCGTGCTCGGGCGAGCTTTCCAGCAGGGTGATGAGCCGGACGACGTCCTCCAGCGGGCGGTCGGTGACGGCCGCGCGGACCAGGCCGTACACGGGGTCGCCGTACACGGGGTCGCCATGCACGGGATCACCGCACACGGGGTCGCCGTACACGGGGTCAGGTGTGCCGACCGCGTGCGGGTTCCCGGGATGTTCCTCGGGGGGCCGCGCGGGCAGCATCAGCAGCTGGGGGGTCGGGGTGGGGACGCCGCTGGTGGCGGGTGCCGGAGGTATCAGCGAGTCGTCGGGACGGGGGGACGAAGAGCGGGTGGTCATCTCGACTCCAGGAGAAGGGTGCGGCCGCACGCGCGCCCCCTGTGCGGTCGCGGCATTACGCAGTCCATTACTAGGAGCGGTTCCGTTGCCACGCCACCTGGGTGGGGCACTGGTGTGAGGCGGCCGGGAAGGCGGCCGGAGAGGTCGTCGGGGGGCGGCTGTTCCGGTGCCCGCACCTGCTTCCTCCCGCCCAGGTGCGTTCCGCGCGTCCGGGGGCGCATTCTTGCTGTGTCATCCATGCGGAGGCGCACGGGACGGGGTAGGGCCGATGGCTGGGACCGGCGAGCAGGTGGTCCGTACGCGGGCCCGGCTGGCCGCGCTGCTGGCCGACGCGTCGACAGGCGCGCTCGATACGGCGGGCGGCCGGGTCTCCGGCGTGTACCTGCGGTCCAGTACCCCGCGCCTGCTGCGCCTCGCGGTCCTCGTGGGACTGCCCGGCCAGCTGTTCCGGCCCTGGTGGCGGCTGCACGTCGGCCGTCCCTTCCCCGTCGCCGACGCCTTCCGGCTCGGCGTGCAGGTGGTCCTCCTGAACGCCACGGAGACCATGCGCCGGTATCCGCAGCTGGCAGCCGCTCTGCCGTTCCAGTTCGGGTCGGTGCACGTACCGGTGCCGGGCGGGACCGAGCCGCTGGGGGTGCTCACGGTGCTGCGCCCGGCGGTGCAGGACACCGTGGACGGACTCCTCGACGGGGAACTGCTCTGCCGGCTGGCCGAGGAACTGGGCGCCGAGCTGCTCGCCCTGGCCGACGGGGACGAGGACGCGATCGTCTGGGACGGCGAACCGCTGTGCGTGCGGCCGCCCACGAGCCGGCCCGTGCGGGCCACCTCAGGACGGTTCAGCTGGGACCCGGTGACCTCCGCGGTGGACGCGGACGACCGGCTGCACGCCCTCCTCGGCCTGCTGCCGGGTGAGCTCCAGGGCACCGAGAAGGAACTGGCGGACGCCCTGGCCCCGGCCGACGCGCACCGGATCCTGGCCGCACTGCGCGACACCGCCGCCGGCGAGCCGCCGAGCGCTCCGCTGGACCTGCGGTCCCGGGAGGGTACGCCGCGGCTGCTGGACCTGTGGGCCGCCGGGGCCCGCGGTGCCGCGCCGGCGGTCGGCGGGGTGGTCTTCGACCCCGGCCCGGCGGCCTCCGCGGACGGTGCGGCCGAACTGCTGCCGCAGGGCGTGTTCTGTCTGGACCGGCTGGGACTGATCGTGTACGTCAACCCGGCCGCCGCCCGGTTCGCGGGCCGCGAGCGGGAGTGGCTGCTCGGGCGCGGGTTGTGGGAGGCGCTTCCGTGGCTGACCGGGCCGCCGTACGACGACCACCTGCGCGGCGCCCTGGTCGCCCGGGAGCCGGTGCACTTCCATGTGCAGCGGCCGCCCGACGCAGGGGACGGCTCCGCCGAGGGCGACTGGCTGGCGGTGTCGGTGCACCCCGGCGAGGATCTGCTGACCTGCACGCTGGTCCCGGCCAGCCGGGTGGAGACCGCGCCGGAGCCGGTCCCCGAGGTGCACGTTCCGGAGGACGCGGTGGTGGGCGCCCCCTCGATGACGCCGCTGTACCGGCCGATCGCGCTGGCCATCGCGCTGACGGACGCGGTGACGGCCCGCCAGGTGTCGGCGGTGGTCATGCAGGAGCTGCTGCCCGCGTTCGGCGGCCGGCGCCTGGCCATCTACCTGCTTCAGGAGCGGCATCTCTACCTGGCCTGGGAGACCGGGTTCCCGCACGGCTTCCTCGCCCCGTTCGAGGGCGTCGGCCTCGATGCCCACCTGCCCGGCGTGGAGACCCTGACCACTGGCCGGCCGCTGTTCTTCGAGTCCATGGAACAGCTGGAGGGGGCCTATCCGGGCATCGCGCTGGACGCCGACCAGGGCGCCCGTGCCTTCCTCCCGCTGATCGCATCCGGCCGGCCCGTCGGCTCCTGCATACTCGGCTTCGACCGCCCGCGCCCCTTCAGCACGGAGGAACGTACGGTGCTCACGGCGCTCGCCGGGCTGATCGCGCATGCGATGGAGCGGGCGCAGCGCTACGACAGCGAGGCGGCCCTCGCCCGCGGGCTGCAGCAGGCCCTGCTGCCCCGCCGGCTCTCGGTGCATCCTCGGGTGGAGACGGCGGGCCGCTATCTGCCGGGCACGCAGGGCATGGACGTGGGCGGCGACTGGTACGACGTGCTGACGGCGGGTGACGGGCTGGCGCTGGTCATCGGGGATGTGCAGGGGCACGGGGTGCAGGCGGCGGCCACCATGGGCCAGCTGCGCAGCGCCGTGCGGGCGTTCGCGCTGGGCGACCGGCCGCCGGACGAGGTGCTGAGCGGTATGAACCATCTGCTGATCGATCTGGACCCGGGTCAGTTCGCCAGTTGCTGCTATCTGCGCCTCGACCCCCTCACCGGCCGGGCCAGGATCGCCCGGGCAGGACATCCGCCGCCGCTGCTGCGCTCCCCCGACGGAAGCACCCGGGTGCTGGACGTGCCCGGCGGTGTCGTGCTCGGGGTGGATCCGCACGCCCGGTACCCGGTCACCGAGGTGCTGCTGGAGCCGAACGCGATCCTCGCCCTGTACACCGACGGGCTCGTGGAGCGGCCGGGCGCGGACATCGACGACGGCATCACGGCGCTGCGGACGGCGCTGGCGGGGGCCGGTGACGCCGGCCGGGACGGCGGGCCGTCCCTGGCCGGGGTCGCGGACCGGCTGACGGCCACCGCCCGGCACGCTGCCGACCGCCCCGACGACGTGGCCCTCCTCCTCGCCGCCCGCCGCCCCTCTCCCCCGCCCTGCGCGTGACCGGCCATGTCACCCGGCCCATGCCACCCCTTCGCACACCGTGCGAGCGACCCGCCCGCGCCACCTCACCCCCGTCCCCGCCGTGACCGGCCCGCACCGCCCCGCCGGCGTCGCCGCGACCCCGCCCCCGATCAGCGGGCGTCACCTCGGGACACGCTCTCGCCTGACGGCGCCGGGCAGTGTAGACATGGGCTCATGGTGCGACTGCCCGGCCGGCCCGCGACTCGGCCGCCCCGTTCTTTCGGGCAGCCACGCGCACCGCACGCCCGACGGCAGCAGCGGCGCGGGACGGGCGGCCGCCGGCCCGGATTCCTGCGGTCGGCGCTGACCGGGCGCAGCGTGGCCGGACAGGTGTTCTTGCTGCAGGTGGTGATCGTGCTGGTGCTTGTCGTCTCGGCCGTGGTGGCGCAGGTGCTGCAGGTGCGGCGGGACAGCGACAACGAGGCGATCAACCGTTCCCTCGCTGTGGCCGAGACGTTCGCGAACGCTCCCGGCACGGTCGCCGCGCTGCGCTCCCCCGATCCCACGGCCGTGCTGCAGCCGCGCGCGGAGGCCGCCCGCGAGGCGACCGGCGTGGACTTCCTCGTCGTGATGGACACCGACGGTGTCCGCTACACCCATCCGATGACCGACCGCATCGGCAAGAAGTTCGTCGGCAACATCGCCCCGGCCGTGGCCGGCGGCACGGTCACCGAGCACATCACCGGCACCATCGGCCCGCTGGTGCAGGTCGTGGTGCCGGTGAAGGAGCCCGGCGGCAAGGTGATCGGCCTGGTGTCGGCCGGCATCACCACCGCGCACGTCGGCGGCGCCGCCGACGAGCAGTTGCCGTTGCTGCTGGCGGCGGCGGCCACGGCGCTCGTGCTGGCCACCGCCGGCACGGCCCTGGTCAGCAGACGGCTGCTGCGCCAGACGCACGGTCTCGGGCCGTACGAGATGACCCGGATGTACGAGCACCACGACGCGGTGCTGCACGCGGTCCGGGAGGGGGTGCTGATCGTCAGCGGCGACGGCCGGCTGCTGCTGGCCAACGACGAGGCGCACCGCCTGCTGAACCTGCCCGCGAACGCCGAGCGCCGGCATGTGCGGGAGCTGGGGCTGGACGACGAGACCGAGGGGCTGCTGGCCTCCGGGCGGATCGCGACGGACGAGGTGCACCTGGTCAAGGACCGTCTGCTGGCGATCAACCAGCGGCCCACCGACCTGCGCGGCGGCCCGCCCGGCAGTGTCACCACGCTGCGCGACTCCACCGAACTGCGCGCCCTCTCCGGCCGCGCGGAGGAGGCCCGGGAACGGCTCAACATGCTGTACGACGCCGGGGTGGGCATCGGCACCAGCCTGGACGTGAAGCGTACCGCCGAGGAGCTGGCGCAGCTGGCGGTGCCCCGGCTCGCGGACTTCGCCACGGTGGACCTGTTCGACGCGGTGCTGAGCGGGGAGGAGCCGCGGCCGGGGACGGCGCTGCGGCGCGCGGCCTGTGCCGGCGTCCGCAAGGACGCCCCGCTGTACCCGGTCGGCGAGCGGATCCGGTTCGTGCCCACCTCGCCGCAGACGCGCGCCCTGACGACCGGGCAGTCGGTGGCGGTGTCGCGGCTGCGCGATGAGCCGGGCTGGCGCGCACAGGACCTGGAGCGCACCGACCATGTGCTGGAGTACGGCATCCACTCGCTGATCACCGTGCCGCTGCGGGCGGGCAGTCTGGTGCTGGGGGTGGCGAACTTCTGGCGGGCGAAGAAGCCCCAGCCGTTCGACAGCGACGAGCTGGCCCTCGCGGAGGAGCTGGTGACGCGGGCGGCGGTGTCCATCGACAACGCGCGCCGGTACACGCGCGAGCACAGCATGGCAGTCACGCTGCAGCGCAGCCTGCTGCCGCGGACCCTGCCGGAGCAGGGCGCCCTGGAGATCGCCTACCGCTATCTGCCGGCCCAGGCGGGTGTGGGCGGTGACTGGTTCGACGTGCTGCCGCTGTCCGGTGCCCGGGTGGCGCTCGTCGTCGGCGACGTGGTGGGACACGGGCTGCACGCGGCGGCGACCATGGGCCGGCTGCGTACGGCCGTGCACAACTTCTCGTCGCTCGATCTGCCGCCCGACGAACTCCTCGGTCTGCTGGACGAGGTGGTCGGCCGGATCGACCAGGACGAGACCGCGGCGCTGGGCGCGGCCATGGTCACGGGCGCGACCTGCCTGTACGCGATCTACGATCCGGTGTCCCGGCAGTGCACCATCGCCCGGGCGGGTCATCCGCCGCCCGCGCTGGTGCACCCGGACGGCGCCGTGGAGTTCCTGGACGTGCCCGCGGGTCCGCCGCTGGGTCTGGGCGGGCTGCCGTTCGAGACGGCGGAGCTGGAGCTGACGGAGGGCAGCCGGCTGGTGCTGTACACCGACGGTCTGGTCGAGGACCGGGACCGGGACATCGACGAGGGGCTCGGTCTGCTGAGCGACGCCTTGCGCCGGACGCCGGGCGCCACGCCCGAGGACACCTGCCGTACGGTGCTGGACCGGCTCCCGGCCCGGCCGAGCGACGACGTGGCGCTGATCGTGGCCCGGAGCCGGGTGCTGGGCGGGGACCGGGTCGCGCAGTGGCAGGTGCCGTCCGAGCCGGCGGCCGTGTCGCAGGTGCGGGGCTCGGTGACCCGGCAGCTGGCCGAGTGGGATCTGGAGGAGCTGGCGTTCACGACGGAGCTGATCCTGAGCGAGCTGGTCACCAACGCCATCCGCTACGGACGCGCTCCGATCGGAGTGCGGCTGCTGCGTGACCGCACGCTGATCTGCGAGGTCTCGGACGGCAGCACGACCTCGCCGCATCTGCGGTACGCGGCGAGCACCGACGAGGGCGGCCGGGGTCTCTTCCTGGTCGCGCAGCTCGCGGAGCGCTGGGGCACCCGGTACACCCCGCACGGCAAGGTCATCTGGGCGGAGCAGCCGCTGCCCTGAGCGCCTGCGGTGGCCCGCCGCACAAATCTGTTGAGGACACGACAGGCGATGGGTGATGATCTCCGCCATGTTCTCGCGCAGGAACCGCCGCCCCAGCTCCCCCGAACTCCGCCAGGCCTGGGAGGCGCTGGATTCCGGGGACGTCCCCGGTGCGCTGCGGCAGCTGCGGGCGGCGGGCGAGGAGCAGCCGCTCGGTGAGGTCGCCCTCGTGGTCCACCGGGCCGCGAACTCCGCGGGGTTCGACGACCTCGCCAAGGCCGCGGCGGCCCTGTCCGCCGACCCCGGACAGGCCCAGGTTCTTTACGACTTCGGGTACGCGTGCGTCGAACGCGGCGTGCCGTACCTGGCGATCCCCGCTCTGCGCGGGGCGCTGCGCCGTGCCGAGGACTCGCTCACCGTGCTGCGGGAGCTGGTGTCCGCGTACGAGCGTGAGGGCCGGCACGGCGAGGCGGTCACCGAACTCGCCCGGCGCGAGGCGTCGTTCACGAACTGGCCGGACCGCTACCTGCTGGTGTTCAACGCCGTGATGGCGGGCGATCTGGACCTGGCCCGGCGCCAGCACGCCCTGCTGCCCGACCCCGAGGACTCCATGTGGCAGGGGGCCCGGGACCGGCAGAACCTCGTGCTGGAGCGGGCGGCCGGCGCGGAGCGAGCGGGCTCGCTGGAGCTGACGGATCTGCGGGGCTGGCAGTACGTGATCAGTGGTGCCGTTCTCGGCACGCTGTCCCCGTACGGGTTCACGGCGGGCATGAACGGACGCTGGGCGTGGCTGCAGGACGATCCGGACCGTTGTCTGCGCGGCCTGCTGCGGTTGCGGGCCCTGCTGGAGGCGGCGGAGGTGCGGCCGCGCTCGGTGTCGCTGCTGCCCGACCGGGACTCGCGGATCCTGGGCCTGGCCGCGGCGGAGGTGCTCGGCCTGCCCGCCGAGCCGTTCGAGCCGGACCGCACGGACACCGTGGTCGTCGCCTACGACCTCGACGGGCTCGCGGCGCACGACGGCGGCCCCGACCTCATCGGTCAGCTCTTCGAACGCGCCCCCGGCCAGGTGCTGCACGCGCACGCGAGCTGCTGGACGGACCCGCCCGCGATCACCCCGGACAGCGTGGGCCTGCTGCACCAGTCGGTGATACCGCCGTGGGGCGAGACCCTGGGCCAGGGCGCGGACGGCGGCGTCGAGCGGGGCCCGGCGGACGACCGTCCGGCGGCGGAGATCGCCGCCGGGATCGTGGGCGCCGACCCGGCGCCGGACCCCGGGGACGGCGAGGGCCCGGCGGACCCCGACGCCGGGTTCACCGCGTTCGCCACGGCCGTCAGGGACACGTGGCTGCGCGGCGACCGGGCGCGGGTGCGGTCCGCCGGGCCCGTCCCGAGCTCCCGGTTCGCCTGACCCGAGCGGCGGTCAGCCGCCGTTCAGCCGCGAGCGCAGCAGCTGCTTGCCCAGCTCGGCGCCCTTGCGGCTGTCGGCCTGGGCCTTGCGGAACAGGTCCACGACCTCGCTGTCCTTGTCCCGCTCGGCGTCCTGGATGTACTGCTCCAGGCGCAGGGCGTTGCTCAGGCACGCCTCGACGTACCAGATCAGGTTGTAGTCCTTGTCGCGGGTGCCGGTGACGTCGCCGGTTTCGCTGGTGCTGGTCATCCGGGGTCTCCTCCTTCTGTCGACCCTGTGCCGATTCAGCTTCCGGAGACCCCGGGTACCCGAGCCATCTGCCCCTACTCGCCGATCACCGCGCCGAACCCGACCGCGTGGACGGTGCCGCCGCAGGGCGAGGCCGAAGCGGCCGCCGGCGGCCGGCTTCGCGGCGGTGAGGGAGTCGGTCCGTTCGGCGCCGAGGCCGTCCTTCGAGCCGTACAGGAGCGGGCCGGGACGTGCGGGCCGTCTCAGCCGAGGGCGCGGTCCAGGTTGAAGGCGGCGCTGATCAGGGACAGATGGGTGAACGCCTGCGGGAAGTTGCCCTGTTGCTCGCCGGTGCGGCCGATCTCCTCTGCGTACAGGCCGAGATGGTTGGCGTAGGTGAGCATCTTCTCGAACGCCAGCCGGGCTTCGTCGAGACGGCCGGCCCGGACGAGGGCCTCCACGTACCAGAACGAGCAGATGGAGAAGGTGCCTTCGTCGCCGCGCAGGCCGTCGGGGCTGGCCTGCGGGTCGTACCGGTAGACGAGGGAGTCGGAGACCAGGTCATCGGTGAGGGCGTCCAGGGTGGAGAGCCACTTGGGGTCGGTGGGGGCGATGAACTTGGCGAGCGGCATCATCAGCACCGAGGCGTCGAGGACGTCGGCGCCCTCGTACTGCACGAAGGCGCCCCGGCGCTCCGACCAGCCGCGGTCCATGATCCGCCGGTAGATGGTGTCCCGGGCCTGGCGCCAGCGCCGGTGGTCGGCGGGCAGCCCGCGGTGGTTGGCGAGGCGGATGGCACGCTCGATCGCGACCCAGCACATCAGCCGCGAGTACAGGAAGTTCTTGCGGCCGCCGCGGGTCTCCCAGACGCCCTCGTCGGGCTGGTCCCAGTTGTCGCACACCCAGTCGACCAGCTGGCACAGATCGTCCCACTGCCCGCTGGAGATGGGCTCGGCCCACTTGTCGTAGAGGTAGACGGAGTCGATCAGGGCGCCGTAGATGTCGAGCTGGAGCTGGTCGGCGGCGGCGTTGCCGACCCGGACCGGGGCCGAGCCGTGGTGGCCCTCCAGGTGCGGCAGCTCGCGTTCCGGCAGGTCGGCGCGGCCGTCGATGCCGTACATGATCTGCAGCGGGCCGGAGGAGGCGCCGTCGTCGGGGCCGAGGTGGGTGGTCAGGAACCTCATGAAGGCGGCGGCCTCGCCGCTGAAGCCGAGCCGGAGCAGCGCGTAGACGGCGAAGGCGGCGTCGCGGACCCACACGTAGCGGTAGTCCCAGTTGCGCTCGCCACCCATCTGCTCGGGCAGGCTGGTGGTGGGCGCTGCGACGATGGCACCGGTGGGGGCGTACGTGAGCAGCTTCAGGGTGAGGGCCGAGCGGTGCACCATCTCGCGCCAGCGGCCGCGGTAGCGGGACTGGTGGAGCCACTTGCGCCAGTAGCTGACGGTGGCGTTGAACTCTCGTTCCGCCTCGGTACGGGCGCAGCCGCGGGGGATGACCTCTGCGCCGAGCTGGTCGAGGGCGAACACCGCCGTCTCGCCCTCGCTGAGTTTGAAGTCGGCGCGCGCGTCACGGCCGTCGTTCTCCATGACGACGGTCGAGGTGAGCGCGAGGGAGCGCTCGGGGGACTCGAAGACGAGCATGCCGTCCACGGGGCGCAGGGTGTGCGGGTCGGCGGCGTAGTTGAAGCGCGGGGCGATCAGGGCGTGGAACGGCACGGTGCCGCGCACGCACACCACGCGCCGGATCAGCCGGTGCCGGCTCACCTCGCGCGACTGGTCGCAGCAGACGGGCATGAAGTCCTGCACCTCGCCGACCCCGTCCTCCGTGAAGAAGCGGGTGATCAGCACGTTGGTGTCGGGGAAGTAGAACTGCTTGGTGCGCGCCCGTACGGCGGCGGCCAGCTCGAAACGTCCGCCGCGCTCGGCGTCGAGGATCGCCGCGAAGACGCTGGGCGAGTCGAAGGACGGGCAGCAGTACCAGTCGATCGTGCCGTTGGTGCCGACCAGGGCGACACTGCGCAGGTCCCCGATGAGCCCGTGCTCGGCGATGGGCAGGTATCGGGGGCTGGGGGCGTCCTCGGCGAACGGCGTCGTGGCCATCGGCGGTCTCCCGGTGAGCTGTGCGGCTGTTCTTCCCGCTTTCTGCGACTTTATCCGCTTATGTGACCTTTCTCCGCTTGCGGGGCGTTTTCCAGTGTGCGGGGTGTTTTCCAGCCTAGGAGCGAGTGGATTCCGGTGGCGTGGGAAGGCGCTCCTCACCGCCTCCGAGGCGCCTCCGGATGCAGGCTGCGCCGAGGAGGGCAATGGTGAGAGTGTGCCCCGTTCGGAGGCACCGGCACGGATGCGGTCATCCGGACCGAGGAGGAGGCATCATGTCGACATCCACACCCGAAGAGTCCCGGTCGTCGTCCGACGACGTCTGCACCCCGGACGCCCTGCTCCACTCCGCTCCCGCGAGGGACGTCACCCCGGAGGACCTGGTGATGGCGGCGGGCAGGGACGTCACACCGAAGACCCTCGACTGGGCGCGGCGCAAGCTGGAGTCCGAGGGCCCGGCAGCCATCGAGAAGCTGCTGCCCTAGGGCGGTCCGGGGAACTGCGATACGCGGGAGACGAACGGGGAAGCCGGCCGGGCGTGCAAACGCCCGGCCGGTGTCATTTCGACGGCTGCCGTCCCTTCCGCGGAGAGCCCGGCGGCTGTCAGACTCCCGGGGTGCCCGACTTCGACTTCGACATGCTCGTCATCGGATCCGGACCCGGCGGCCAGAAGGCAGCCATCGCCGCGGCCAAACTGGGCCGCCGGGTCGCCGTCGTCGACCGCCCCGACATGCTCGGCGGGGTCTCCCTGCACACCGGCACCATCCCCTCCAAGACCCTGCGCGAGGCCGTGCTCTACCTGACGGGTCTCACCCAGCGCGATCTGTACGGGCAGAGCTACCGGCTGAAGGAGGACATCACCGTCGCCGACCTGACGGCGCGCACCCGGCACGTGGTCGGCCGCGAGGTGGACGTCGTCCGCAGCCAGCTCGCCCGCAACCAGGTGACCGTGTACTCCGGCACGGCCCGTTTCACCGGCCCGCACACCGTCGCGGTGTCCGAGATCCCCGGCCGGGAGCGGCTGATCGGCGCCGAGCACATCGTCATCGCCACCGGCACCCGGCCGGCCCGCCCGGACAGCGTCGAGTTCGACGGGCGCACCATCTTGGACTCCGACAACGTGCTCACGCTGGAGCGGGTGCCGCGCTCCATGGTCATCGTCGGCGCGGGTGTGATCGGGATGGAGTACGCCTCCATGTTCGCCGCACTGGGCAGCAAGGTGACCGTGGTCGAGAAGCGGCCCGGCATGCTGGACCTGTGCGACGTCGAGGTCGTGGAGTCCCTCAAGTACCACCTGCGGGACCTCGCCGTCACCTTCCGGTTCGGGGAGACCGTCGCCGCCGTCGAACGCCATCCCCGGGGCACGCTCACGGTTCTGGAGAGCGGTAAGAAGATCCCCGCGGAGACGGTGATGTACTCGGCGGGCCGGCAGGGCCTCACCGACGACCTCGACCTGGACCGGGCCGGTCTCGCGGCGGACGCGCGCGGCCGGATCACGGTGGACGAGGACTACCGCACCGAGGTTCCGCACATCTACGCCGTCGGTGACGTCATCGGCTTCCCGGCGCTCGCGGCGACCTCGATGGAGCAGGGGCGGGCCGCCGCCTACCACGCCTGCGGGGAGCCGGCCGGCCGCATGCACCAGCTCCAGCCGATCGGCATCTACACCATCCCGGAGATCAGCTTCGTCGGCCGCACCGAGGACCAGCTCACCGAGGACCGGGTGCCGTTCGAGGTGGGCGTGGCCCGGTACCGGGAACTGGCCCGGGGCCAGATCATCGGCGACTCGCACGGCATGCTGAAGCTGCTGGTGTCACCGGCGGACCGCACGCTGCTCGGGGTGCACTGCTTCGGCTCGGGCGCGACCGAGCTGATCCACATCGGGCAGTCCGTGATGGGGTGCGGCGGCACGGTGGACTATCTGGTCAACGCGGTGTTCAACTATCCGACGCTGGCCGAGTCGTACAAGGTGGCGGCGCTCGACGCGACGAACAGACTGCGCCAGATCGATCACATGGGGGACTGAACCGGGGCCTCGGGGGCAGGCCGCGGGCCAGGCCCCCGAGGGGCGCGGGGATCTCCCCTACGGCGCCCCTCGACCGGGCTCCTCCACCACGTGCACCGCCGCCTCCTCCGCGGCCGCCGCTCCCCCGTCCACGCCCACGTCCGCGGCGACCTCCTCCTTGGTCGTGTCGGTGTGGGCGCCCTCGTCCGGAGCGACCAGGCGGCCGGCCCGGGAGGCGCCGGCCTCGGGGTCGACCGGCTCGCCCTCGCCGCCGGGAAGGTCGCCCACCTCGTCGCCAGCCGGTGCGGTCACGTCCGGGACCTCCTGGCCGAGCCGTTCGTCCAGAGTCTCGCCCTCATGCTGCTCGGCGGCGGTGGTGCCGTGCCTGGTGACACCGAGGGGGCGTTCGGGCGGGGAGTAGCCCTCGTCCAGCATGTCGTCGTAGCTGCGCTCGTCGACCGCGTCCTGCAGGTCCAGGGGCCCTGCGTCCTCCTGCTCCTCGTTGGTGCCGGTGGGCTGGTAGACGTCGTCCGCCATGGGGGTCTGCTCGGACTGCTGGTCGCTCATGGTCGCCTCCTACGGGTACGCGGGCGGTCCCGGTCCGCGTTTCCCGCAGGCGGATCATTAACCCCGCCGGCTCCTGGGCGGGTCCGAGCCGGCCCTGCTCCGCTCCGTCCGCGTCCGGGAGCCACGGACGCGGTGCCCGGGCGGGGGCTGGTTTCCGGCCCGGGCGGGGAGGGGACGGAGCGGAGTCAGGGACGGCCGTCGAGGGAGGTGTTCCCCCGGTGGTGCCGCGCCCCACAGCCTTGTGCCTTTCCTGGGCAGCTGCAATGCATGTGCAGTCAAGCCCGCGGCAGACATTCCCCATGGGCAGGGAAAGCCGCCCGCGGGAGCGGCCGGGCGGCCGGGGTCACGGACCGGCGCCCGGCACGACGTAGTACAGCCGTGCGCCACCGATCCGGGCGGGCTCCCAGCCGCGGGCGTATCCGGGCGGCACGGACCCCTCCCGCACCAGGGTGGCGACCGGGATCCGCCGGGCGGTCCGGGTGATGCCGTCCTCGGTGGTGTTGGCGTTGGGACCCGTCGTGGCGGCCGAGGAGCAGCCGGTGTAGAAGGCGACCGGGACGGCCTCGTGACCGGTGAGCAGGCACGGCGGGCGCACGCCGAGACGGTGCAGCCCGGCCGCGGTGCGGGACCAGGCCCGGTGGGCGGTCGTGGTGCCGTGGACCGTGTGCGCGAGCACGGCCAGCTGCACGGCCAGGTGGGCGGCGAGGGCGGCGCAGACCAGCGCGACGGCGGCCGGGCGCCGGGACGGACGTGCGGCCGTCATCACGTGCACGAGGCCACCGGCGACCGGGACGGCGAGCAGGGCGTAGGCGGGCAGCAGGAAGCGGGGCGCCGCGTAGCCGATCAGGAACAGGTAGGGGAAGGCGGCCGTCACCGCGCAGGCGAGCGGCAGCGCCGTGGCCTCCGTGCGCCGGGCGCGGACCGCCACGGCCAGCCCGAGGGCGGCGAGCAGCGGCAGCGCGAACCACCAGGCGGCGACGACGGGGTGGGCCGGATCGCCGGTGCAGGGCCGGCACAGGGTCCGCCCGGCCAGGCTGCGCAGCTGGTCGTCGACGGCGAGGTGCCAGCCGAGACCGCCCTGGATGGCCGAGCCGACGGACAGCCGGCGTGCCAGGCCGCCGTAGTCCACGAACGCCTCGACGACCCATTCGGCGGCGCCCACGGCGAGCCCGGCGAGCAGGGCGAGCAGCGCCCGCGGGCGGCGGCGCACCAGGCCGACGGCGAGCAGCGGCAGAGCCGCCCACACCGCGTCCACGGGCCGCATCCACGCCATCACCGCGGCGCTCGCCGCGAGTCCCGCGAGCGGGGCGCGGCCGGCGCCGGAGCGCAGGAAGCAGCCGACGGCGGTGAGGGCGCCCACGGCGACCCAGTAGTTGGGCATGGCCTGCGGACCGTAGAAGAGGGTCACCCACAGGGAGGCGAAGAGGGCGCCGGCGAGCGCGAGGACGCGGACCGGAAACAGGCCCCGCCAGGCGCGCAGCGCCACGTACAGGGCGAGCCCGGACAGGACGGCGAGGTGGATCCGCAGCAGGGCGGTCGAGGACGACCATGCGGCGACGGGCGCGACGAGCAGGGAGACGCCCCGGGCGCGCGGCGCGCTGAAGAAGGCAGCCGGGGCCTGCGCGCTGACCTGGCTGACGTAGACCGTCTCGTCCCAGCCGAGGCCCATCCGCGGGCCGACGAGAAGGAGTTGGGCGAGGGTGAAGGCGGCGGCGACGGCCGCGAGAGGCGCGGTGGCGCGGGCCGGCGTGCGGCCGGCGGAGGCGGAGACGGCGCGCCGGAGGCCGGCCCGCGGGGCGTACTTGCTGCCGGCCATCATCACCGCTCTTCCCGACCTCTGGCCGTGTCCCCTCCCCGGAGCGGAGGCAGGACCTGGACTCGGAAAAATACCCACAAATCGTCCATAAGTGCATGCCTATTCAGGACGGTACGGCCATCCGGCCGACGGCCCTACGCGCTGTAAGGTTGGGGCATGGCTGGCACAGGGTCCCGCGGCAGGGTGGAGCGGCGCAGCGCCGGGGCGCTGGAGGCCGAGGTGCTGGCCGCGCTCTGGGCCACCGAACGGCCGCTGACCCCGGCGGAGATCCAGTCCGGGATAAGCGGCGGACTCGCGTACAACACGGTGCACACGATCCTCAAGCGGCTCTACGACAAGGGCCTGGTGCTGCGCGACGCCGACGGGCGCCGCGGCGCGTACCGGCCGGCCAAGGACGCGGCCCAGCTGACCGCCGAGGCGATGCACGCGGCACTGAACCGGGGCCCGGACCCGATCGCCGCGCTGCAGCACTTCGTGACAGGGCTGAGCACCGAGGAGGAGCGGGTGCTGCGGAAGTTGCTGGCCGACGGGGACGGGTGAGGTTCGCGCGGCAGGGTGCGGGCCGTGCCCCGGGTGCGCGCCGTCCGTGGCTGATCGCGCGGTTTACCGCGCCCCTCGGGCAGATCCACAGCGGCAGGCCCGAGGGGCGCGGGGAACCGGGCGAGGAGCGGCCACGGACCCGCGCCCGGCGACGCCGAGCCACCCTCACGGCGAAATCCGGTTCAGCCCCCGTTCGGCGCCCGGTGCACCGGCTGTTCCGGTGTCGGCCGTCGTACGAGGGGTGGTACGGACCGGACCGCCGGCTCGTCCGTGGCGACCGTCACCGGTTCCCCGTGGTGACGCAGTGTCAGCGGCTCGCCGTCGAGGAGTGCGTACGTCACCTTGTCCGCGCCGATGTCCACGCGCAGCCGGCGCCCGCGGAACTGGACGTGGAAGGCGAGGCGGCGCAGCCGCTCGGGCAGGCGGGGCGCGAAGCGGAGCCGGTCTCCGTCGCGGCGCATGCCGCCGAAGCCGGCCACCAGCGCCATCCAGGTACCGGCGAGCGAGGCGATGTGGAGCCCGTCGCGGGTGTTGTGCTCCAGGTCCTGGAGGTCCATCAGCGCGGCCTCGGCCGTGTAGGCGTAGGCGAGGTCCAAGTGGCCGGTCCGGGCGGCGATCACCGCCTGGCAGCAGGCGGACAGGGAGGAGTCGCGCACGGTGAGCGGCTCGTAGTAGGCGAAGTTCCGGGCGATCTGCTCCTCGTCGTGCTCCCGTTCGAACCAGTCGCCGCACGTGTACATCGCCAGCACCAGGTCGGCCTGTTTGACGACCTGTTTGCGGTAGAGGTCGAAGTAGGGGAAGTGGAGGAGCAGCGGGTACCGGTCCGGGCCGGTGCCGGCGAAGTCCCAGCGCTGGTAGCGGGTGAACCCCGCGTGCTGCTCGTGGACGCCGAGTTCGGCGTTGTAGGGGATGTGCATGGCGTCGGCGGCGTCCCGCCAGGCCGCGCTCTCCTCCTCGTCCACGCCGAGCAGCCGCGCCTCGCGCGGGTGGCGTTCCACGGCGTCGGCCGCGGCGAGCAGGTTCTGGCGGGCCATGAGGTTGGTGTACGTGTTGTCGTCGGCGACCGCGCTGTACTCGTCGGGGCCGGTGACGCCGTCGAGATGGAAGACGCCGTGGCTGTCGTGGTGGCCCAGCGAGCGCCACAGCCGGGCGGTCTCCACCAGCAGCTCCACTCCGGTCTCCCGCTCGAAGGCGGTGTCGCCGGTGGCCCCGACGTACCGGACGACGGCGTCGGCTATGCCGGCGTTGACGTGGAAGGCGGCGGTACCGGCCGGCCAGTAGGCGGAGCCCTCGGGGCCGGCGATGGTGCGCCAGGGGAACGCGGCCCCGGCGAGTCCCAGCTGGGCGGCGCGTTCGCGGGCCTCGTCCAGGGTGCTGTGCCGCCAGCGCAGCGCCTCGGCGACGGACTGGGGCGCGGTGTGGGTGAGCACGGGCAGCACGAACATCTCGGTGTCCCAGAACGCGTGCCCGTCATAGCCGGAGCCGGTCAGTCCCTTGGCCGGGATCGCGCGCTGCTCGGCGCGGGCTCCGGCCTGCAGGACGTGGAAGAGGGCGAACCGGGCCGCCTGCTGGATCTCCTCGTCGCCCTCCACCTCGACGTCGGCGCGGGCCCAGAAGTCGTCCAGGCAGGCCCGCTGGTCGTCGAGCAGACCCTGCCAGCCGTCGTGCGCGGCGGCGGCGAGCGCGGCGTCGACCTGGTCGGCCATCGCGGGCAGCGAACGGGTGCCGGACCAGCCGTGGGCGACGAACTTCTCCACCCGCAGGGTCTGTCCGGGCTCCAGGACGGAGGTGACGGTCAGCCGGGCCACGTCGATGCCGCTCTCGCTGCGGCTGGTGGTGCGCTCGGGGCCGGTGACGACGTGGTCGGCGGCCACGGCGACCCGGAGGCCGCTGCGCCGGGTGCGGTGCACCAGCCGCAGCCGGTCGCCGGAGGCGAAGCCGTCCTCCTGCTCCAGCGGAGACTTCAGGGCCTTCGCCGCGCGCGGGTCGCCGTCGGGCTCGGGCAGGCTCTCGTTGGCGACCAGCTCGGACTGGATCACGACCCGGCTGCGGCTGCCGACGGCCTCCACCTCGTACGCCACCGCGGCCACCGCCCGCTGGGTCAGCGACACCAGCCGGGTGGAACGTACCCGGACCGTGGAACCGGCCGGGGAGGTCCACTCGCAGGTCCGCTCCAGCACCCCGCGCCGCAGATCCAGGACGCGTTCGTGGGCGACGAGCCGGCCGTAGCGCAGGTCGAACGGCTCGTCGTCGACCAGCAGCCGCAGGATCTTGCCGTTGGTGACGTCGATGACGGTCTGCCCGGACTCCGGGTAGCCGTAGCCGGCCTCCGCGTACGGCAGCGGGTGCACCTCGTGGACGCCGTTGAGGTAGCTGCCGGGCAGGCCGTGGGGCTCGCCCTCGTCCAGGTTGCCGCGCCAGCCGACGTGCCCGTTGGACAGGGCGAACACGGACTCGCTCTGGGCGAGGACGCCGAGGTCGAGGGTGGTCTCCCGGACGGTCCACGGTTCGACGGCGTACGACCGGTCGGTGATCACTGCTTGCCTCCCAGTTCGGCGAGGTCCCGGACGACGACGTCGGCGCCGTGTGCGTACAACGCCTCGCTCTGGCCCACCCGGTCGACGCCGACGACGTATCCGAAGCCGCCCGCGCGGCCGGCGTCCATGCCGGCCAGCGCGTCCTCGAAGACGGCCGCCCGGGACGCCTCGACGCCGAGGTCGCGGGCGGCGGCGAGGAAGGTGTCGGGGCGCGGCTTGCCCGGCAGGTTCCGTTCGACGGCCACCACGCCGTCGATGCGTACGTCGAAGAAGTGCTCGGCGCCGACGGAGCGCAGCACGTCCCGGCAGTTGGCACTGGAGGAGACGATCGCGGTGCGCAGTCCCTCGGCGCGGACCGCCTCCAGATAGCGCAGGGTTCCCTCGTAGGCCTCGACACCGCCGGTGCGGATCTTCTCCAGCAGCAGCTCGTTCTTGCGGTTGCCCAGGCCGTGCACGGTGCGGGTGTCCGGCGGGTCGCCGGGGGCGCCCTCGGGCAGCTGGATGCCGCGCGAGTCGAGGAAGGCGCGGACGCCGTCGGCGCGCGGGCGCCCGTCGACGTACTCGTCGTAGTCGGCGGCGTCGAAGGGCCGTCCCTGTTCGCCCTCGTAGTCCTGCAGGAACGCGTCGAACGTCTCCTTCCAGGCCGCCGCGTGCACGACGGCCGTCCTGGTGACGACCCCGTCGAGGTCGAAGAGACAGGCCTGGATGGTGTCGGGCAGACCGAGCTGAGTCATACCCGGGAATGTTCCCCGTCGGAAGCGTTTGAGCGGGTGGCGCACACCACACCGGCGGCGAACGGCCGGTGACAAACTCGACGGTGTGCCGCTGACCTTCGACGACCTTCTCCTCCGCGCCCGCGGCCTGACCCGGGACGGACGGCGTGCCCTGCTCGGCATCACGGGCAGCCCCGGTGCGGGCAAGACGACACTGGCCGGACACCTGGTCCGGGCACTGAACGGCGACGGCCCGCCCTGGGCGGCCCACGTGCCCATGGACGGGTTCCATCTGGCCGACGCCGAACTGGACCGGCTGGGCCGCCGGGACCGCAAGGGCGCGCCGGACACCTTCGACGCGGCCGGGTACGCGGCGCTGCTGCGGCGGCTGCGCGAGGAGACCGACGAGGTGGTGTACGCGCCGGGCTTCGAACGGGTGCTGGAGCAGCCGATCGCGGGCGCGGTCCCGGTGCCGCCCGAGGCCCGGCTGGTGGTGACGGAGGGCAACTACCTGCTGGTGCGCGAGGGTTCATGGGGGCGGGTGCGGCCGTGCCTGGACGAGGTGTGGTTCTGTGAGATCGCCGAGGAGGAGCGCATCCGCCGACTGGTCGCCCGGCACGAGGAGTTCGGCAAGGCCCATCCGGCGGCCGTGGCCTGGGTGCTGGGCACGGACCAGCGCAACGCCGACCTGGTCGCGACGACACGGGAACGGGCGGACCTGGTGGTACCGGCCGCCGCGGTGCCCGCCGCACGGCTCGCCGAGGACTGACACTCGGGCGCGCTGCGGCGTACTGCGCCCGACGCCGCACGGCCGCGGGAGCAAGGCGTGGGTGCAGGTTGCGGGCGCGGGGTGTGGGCGCAGGCAGCGGGCGGCGCCCTGGCGGGTCCTGGTCGTACCCCGGTCGGCCGGGCGGTTCGCGTGGGTCGAGGTGAACTCCGACCGGCTGTGGGCCGTACCGGTGTACACGGCAGAGGGTCTGCCGGTACGACTCGTGCAGCGGTGACGTCTCCGGTGGCGGGAACGGTGCGACAGTAGGGCCATGATCAAGCCCCCGAGCGCTCCCGCCACCGTCCGGCCGGCGCCACCGCAAGGCGGATGATGGCGCGCGAACAGCACTTGGTCCTCCCACCCGAGGCTCCCGCCGCGGGGCCGGTACGGACGGCCCCCGCCCGGCTGCGCGCCCGGCTGCGCGGGCACCGGCGGTGGCTGTTGCCGCTCCTCGTCGTGCTGCTGCTCGGGCAGATGGCGGGGGCGATGGTCACCACGGCCGTCCAGCAGACCCCCACCGTCGACGAGCCGGTGTACGTCGCGACGGCCACCGACTACCTCCACGAGCACCGGCTGCGCTACAACCCCGAGCATCCGCCGCTGGGGAAGCTGCTGATCGCGGCCGGGGTGGCGGTGGCGAACCCGCACTACGACCCCTCGTACCGCGGCAACCAGGGACAGGTGGGCCGGCATCTGCTCTACGCGTCGGGCAACGACCCGTGGCGGCTGATGTTCTGGGCCCGGCTGCCGGTCATCGTGCTGACGCTGCTCTTCGGGCTGGTCGCGTTCGCGTTCGCCCGGGAGCTGGCCGGCACGACCGGCGGGCTGGCGGCCCTCGCCCTCTACACCTTCTCGCCGGATCTGATCGCCCACGGTGCGCTGGCCACGCTGGACGTCCCGGCGGCCGGGTTCGTTCTGACGGCGGCCTGGCTGGTGTGGCGGGCCCGGCGCCGGCCCGCCCTGTGTCTTCCGGCGGCGGGGGCGGCGCTCGGGGCGGCCGTGGCCACCAAGATGAGCGCGCTGCCGGCGGTGCCGGTGCTGATGGGGCTGGCAGCGCTGTCCGTGGTGACGGCGGGGCGGTCGGGGTCGGCGGCGGTGCCGGTGACGACGACAGGGCGGCCCGGGCCGGCGGCACAGGACCGGAGGGCCGCGGGGAGCCGGCCGGCCGCGCCGGGGAACGGGTCGGCCGGTGCGCGGGAGCGGACGGCCGGGATGTGGGGCCGAGCGACAGGTGCGCGGAACCAGGCGGCCGGGGTGTGGGACCGGGCGGCTCTCGCGTGGCTCGGCGGCCGGCGGCGGGTGCCGGTGGCGCTCGGGGGCGCGCTCGTCGTGGCGGTCACGGCGGTCGTCGTCGTATGGGCCGCGTATCTGGCCGTCGACCCCCGGCTGCGGTTCCTGCCCGCCGAGCCGGTCCCTGCCCTGCACGGGCTGCGCGGGCGGCTGGTGGAGCTGCTGCCGGTGCCCCCGGCGTACCGGGCCGGGATGCGGGCGCAGTTCGCCCTGGAGGAACACCCCTGGCAGGGCTATCTCTTCGGGCACCTGTACACCGGGGCCCTCTGGTACTACCTGCCGGCCGCCCTGCTGGTGAAGACGCCGCTCGGGCTGCTGGCGCTGGGGGCGGCCGGAACCGTCGCGGTTCTCGCGGTCCGGCGGCTGCGGCCCGCGGCGCCGTATGTGCTGCTGGCGCCCCTGGTGCTGCTGGCGGTGGCGATGACCGGGGCGCGGGACTTCGGCACCCGGTACGCGCTGTTCGTGCCGATGTTCTCCGCGGTCGCGGCGGCCTGTGTGCTCACACCGCGCCTGCGCCTGCGCCGGGCCGGGCTGCCGGCCGCCGGGCTGGTGCTGTTGACGGCGGTGAGTTCGCTGCGGACGTTCCCGTACTACCTGCCCTACGCCAACGAGGCGTTCGGCGGCCCGGCGCACACCCACCGCCTGCTGCACGACGCCAACGTGGACTGGGGGCAGGACCTGGGCCGGCTCGCGGACCGGCTCCGGCAGCAGTACCCGGGCGAACGGGTGTGGCTCGTGTACAAGGGCAGCGGTGTGCCTTCGTACTACGGCATCCGCGCCGACGATCCGCGCAAGGTGCCGCCGGAGCGGGTGCACGGCCTGCTGGTGGTGTCGGACTCGTCGGCCGCCAAAGCGCGCGGAACGCTCGCCCGGCTGATCGCGAGCAGCCGGCCGGCCGGCGAAGTGGGCCATTCGATCAGCATCTACCGGAGGTGAGCGCCGCTCCGTCAAGCCCCTGGTCACGGCGGTCGGTGAGCTATGTTGAATGCTCGTGGCAGACAAAGGAGGCCGACCGGTGCCCTCGCCGCAGCAGGCACGCGCACAGGCATCAGCGATCACGTCGGGCAAGACCGTGCCCGAGGCCGAGGCTGCCCCGACCTCCCGGCTCCGGGAACTCTTCGACGGCCCCCGTCTGTCGCCGGGGCAGCGGCGCATCGCCCAGTACCTGATCGAGCACATCACCGAGGCCGCGTTCCTGTCGATCACCGAGCTGGCGGACCGGGTCGGGGTGAGCCAGCCGTCCGTCACGCGGTTCGCCGCCGCCGTCGGGTTCAGCGGCTATCCCGCGCTGCGCGAGAAGCTCCAGTCGATCGCGCTGAGCAGCCTCGCCGGCGGGCCCGGCGAGGAGGACCGGGCCAACGAGCTGCAGGCGGCCGTCGACGCCGAGATCCAGAACCTGGAGAACCTGCGTCGCGACTTCGCCGACCCCGACCGGGTGATCCAGGTCGGCCGCGAGCTGTCCCGCTCCACCCCGCTGACCGTGCTGGGCCTGCGCATCTCGGTGTCGCTCGCCGAGTACTTCGGCTACGCCGCCCGCCGCATCCACCCGGACGTACGGCTGGTGACCCTCGGCGGCAGCGTGGCCTACGACGCGCTGATGCAGTGCCGGGAGGCCGGCGGCACCTGGGTGCTGGCCTTCGCGATGCCCCGGCACTCCCAGGAGACGCTGCAGGCGATCCGGGTGGCGCGCGGTGCCGGTCTGAAGGTCGCGCTGGTGACCGACCTGGCGCTGGGGCCGCTGGCCGACGAGGCCGACGTCACCTTCGCCACCGGCACCGGGTCGCGGCTGGTCTTCGACTCCTACGCGGCGGCCGGAGTGCTGGCCGCCGCCCTGCTCCAGGCGATGACCGACGCCGATCCGGAGCGCACCCAGGCCCGGCTGGAGAAGTACGAGCAGTTGTCCGATCAGCACCAGTTCTTCCTCAGGGACTGAGCAGGTCCTCTCCCGCGGACTGTTACCGGCGGGTATTCCTTCTGCCCCCTTCGGGCAATCGTGAAGATCTTGCAGTCTCCCCTGCCACGGACAGGGACGATTCACCACAGAACACGCATGAATGTTTTCATACGTCTTGCAAACCGGTCGGCATATATAAATACTGCTCACGGATCGCGCCCGGCCGACTCCGGGCACCCTCCGCACCCACCGACTCACCGCACGCACCGCCGCCCCGAGAAAGCCGACGGACCGACCATGCGCACGCACGCCGCCACGCAGCGCCGGTCCCCGACGCCCGGGGCACCCGCACGGACACTCCCCGCCGCCGTCCCCTACCCACGTCGGCGCCGGGAGTGTGCCGGGGCGCATCGCTCGCGCGAGGCGCCCGTGGCGGCTCCGGCCATCCCCTAGGCCGGGGCCGCCCCGAACCCGTCGATCACCCTCACGACGCCGCACACCGGAAGCGATGATCATGACCCTGACCAGCATGCGTATCAGCCCTGACTGGCCCTGTCAGGTCAAGACGCCGGGCTCGTACGACTGGGAGCGCTCGGCGGCCAAGTGGCTGCGCGAGCTGATCCCGGCGCGCTACGCCAGCTACCCGGCGCTCATCCGGCATCCCGTCCTGCTCGCGCGGCATGCGCAGATCCAGGTGCAGCAGGAGATCCGGGTCGCCCGGACCGCCCTGCAGACGGCACGGACCGAACTGCCGGTGCTCGGGCTGCCGGAGTCGGTCATCGAACACACGATCAAGATGTACGCCGCCGAGGTCATGCAGCTGCAGCACATTGCGCGCAGTGTCCGCGTGGTCAGCGAAGCACTGGCCGGCCGGGGCACGGGCCGCTGACCCCGCCCGGCCGCATGCCGAGGTCCCGTCGGAGGGAGCCGGTGCGGTGGCGTTCACTCCACTACGCACGGACCGTCGTACGCGCTGCCGTGCGGGCCGTCGTACGAGCGCTCGCACGGGCGGTCGTACCGGCCTGCGTACGGACCGCCGCTCGTGCCGGTCATCCGGTACGGAGCGCGGATGAAGCCGGACCCGGCAGACGAGTGATCGAACGGGCCAAGGTGTGCAATGCTCGTCGCGTGACGAGCGAGCCCGTGCCCCCGGTGGACCCCGCTACCGGCGCCGATCTGGCGGCGCTGGCCAAGGTCGTGGCCCGGCAGCGCGCCGAGATGGAACGGCTGCGGGACCTGGCCGCGACCTCGGCCGTCCTGGAGCGGGCCAAGGGCGTGCTCATGGCCGTCACCGGCTGCGCGCCGGACGCCGCGCACGAGGAGCTGCAGCAGCGCGCCAAGGACGGCAACCGGACCCTGCTCGAACAGTGCTGGCTGACCCTGGGCGCCCTGCCGCCCAAGGAGCAGCCCCGCGCCACGGTGTCGGCGCCGCTCGCCGCCGCCGGCCCTTGGACGACGGCGCCCACGGGCACCGTGGACCTGGCCGAGGTGCTGGGTCAGGTGGGCCGGGACCTGGTGCGGGTCGGTTCACCGCACGAGCTGGCCGGATGCCTGCTGGACCACCTGGGGCCCGAGGTGGGCGCGGACGCTGTGATGCTGTACGAGCGGCTGCCCGAGGGCGGGCTCGGGCTGGTCGGGCATGCCGGGGTGGACCCCACGCTCGCCGCGCAGTGGCGTCACGTACCGCCGGTGACCGGTGTGGTCGCGCTGGACGCCGTGCAGTCCGGGGAGCCGCGATGGCTGGAGGACCTGCCCACGGACCGCACGCGGTACCTGCTGATCGGGGACCCTCCGGAGCGGTGGCTCAGCCGGGCCTGGCTGCCGGTGCCGGCCGGGGAGACGGCGAGCGTCGCGTTCGGCGTGCTGCGCCGGCGCGGCGGGCCGTTCGAGCCGCGCGAGCGGGAGCTGCTGCGGGCCGTGGCCCGGCTGTGCGCGGGCCGGCTGCGAGCCTTCGACGGCCCGCAGAACGACGCGGCCGCGGCCGTCGCGCAGACCGTGCAAGCGGTGTTCGACGTACTGCCGGGCGCGGTGATCCTGCTGACCCCGCTGCGCACCGCCTCCGGCGAGATCGAGGACTACCGCATCGACGCCGCCTCCCCCGAGGCCGTCGACGTGTTCGGCCGCACCGGCCGGGACATGGTCGGCAAGCACGTTCTGGAGAGCTATCCGTCGGTCGCCGGCGAACCGCTGTGGCAGGGCTATCAGCGGGCGCTGGAGAGCGGGGTGCCGTTCGAGAGCGAGCCGTTCGCCTACCAGGACGTGGTCGGCGAGGTGACCGTGACCGTCACCTACTCGGTGCGGGCCGCCGCGCTCGGCGAGGGCCTGGTGGTGAGCTGGCTGCGCCACGACCCGGCGGACCGGCAGGAGCAGCGCCTGTCCGACGTGCAGCGGCTCGGCAACCTGGGCTGGGCCAACTGGAACCTGATCACCCAGGAGATCTCCTGGGCCGCGCAGACGTACACCGTGCTCGGCCTTCGCCCCGGCAGCGAAGGCGTGCGGCTGGAGCAGCTGCCCGACCTGGCACTGCCGGAGGACGCGGAGCCGCTGGCCCACGCGATCGCCGAACTCGTCTCCCACGGCCGTCCCTTCGACGTGCCGTTCCGCATCGGCACGCCCGATGCGGAACTGCGTCATCTGCGGATGGTCGCGGAGGCCGTCTCGGCGCCCGACGGCACCCCGGTCGAGGTGCACGGCTTCGTGCAGGACCTCACCGCGCAGCGCAGTGCGGAACTCGCGCTGGTGGAGAGCGAGCGCGCGATGCTGCTGCAGCGCGGCATCCTGCAGGCCGAGCGGGCCCTGGCGGCCCGGCTGCAGCACGCACTGCTGCCGCTGCCCAGCAAGCCGGTGCGGCTGGCCGGGCTGCGCATCGAGGTCGCCTATCTGCCCGCGCAGTCCGGCATCCACGTCGGCGGCGACTGGTTCAGCGCGATCGAACTGCCCGACTACGAGGCGCTGTTCGTGGTCGGCGACGTGGCGGGTCACGGTCTCGACGCGGTGGCCACGATGGCCCAGCTCCGGTTCACCGCGAAGGGAATGGTCAGCACCGGTTCCTCGCTCACCGGGGCACTCGCACGGCTCAACCAGCTGCTGCTGCACTCCCGCGACAGCCAGACCACGGCCACCATGGTCCTCGCCCGCTACGACCCGGACCGGCACGTGCTGGCCTGGGCGCAGGCCGGGCACCCGCCGCCGCTGCTGATGCGCCGGGGCGAGGTGCGCTACCTCGACCGGCCCGGCGGCATGCTGCTCGGCGCGACCGCCGCGCCCGTCTACGAGGCGCTGGAACTGGAGCTGCAACCGGGAGACCGGCTGCTGCTCTACACCGACGGCCTGGTGGAGCGCCTCGGCGAGGGCCTCGACGAGGGCTTCGCCCGGCTGGCCGAGACGGTGCGCACCCAGGGCTGCGGTGAGTCCGGCTCGCTGGACGCGCTGCTCGCGAAGATGCTGGCGGACGAGCGGCGGGACGACGTGTGCGTGCTCGACATCCGGATGCCGGCGGAAGAGGTGCAGGACGCGGCCGCCGCGCAGGAAGCGGACGGCTGAGAACCCTGCGGGCGCTCGCGAGCCGTGGGTGCGCCCGGACGCCCTCCAGCCGGCCGCCTCGGACCGGCCCGCGCACGGGCGCTCATGCCACCCTCGCCGCCCACGGCGCGGCCGCCTCGACGGCTCCGACGGGAGGTCCCCGGGGGGCACTGTCAGTCCGCGGGGTGGCCGGCGTCGATGGTGTGGGCGTCGGAGAGCCGCAACAGGGGGCCGGCGCGTCCCTCGCCCCACTGGACGGGGTCGAGCACGAAGCCGACGTGGTCGCCGCCGTCGGTGCGGTGCAGGATGGTGCCGACGAACCAGGCCGCCGAGTCCTCCAGGACCGCGGCCCCGCCGCGCTCCGCGCGCCAGGCGAGGCCGGCGAACTTGTCCACCTCGTCGCCCGTTTCGCCGCCGAAGAGTTCCGCGAGGTGGCGCTGGTCGCGGGTGATCAGATGGACGGCGAGGCACTGGGCGGCCCGGGCGACCCGGTAGGTGTGGTTGGCCTTGGACAGCCACACGGTGAACCGGGGCGGCCGGATGGAGCACTGGGAGGCGAAGCCGACCAGACAGCCGGACCGCTCGTCGCCCGCCACGGCCGTGACCACGCACATGTCGGGGTCCAGCCGGTCGAAGAAGCCGTCCATGCCGGCCCGGCCGCCGGGATCCCCCGTGCCGCTCGGGTTCGTCCGGCCGCCCTCGGCCTGCGCGCCACTGCCGTCCGCCATGCCGTTCTGCTCCCGTCCGTCGCCCTCTGCGCGGTGTTCCCCGCGTGCCGCTCATGAATCGTCACCGAAGCCGGTCCGCGACTCCAGCGCACGGCGCGTGTCGTTCCCGTAGACACCCGTCTCGTCACCGCTGATGCCGTACCAGAGCTGGAAGCGGGACACCGCCTCGGTGAGCGTGGCGTCGTAGGTGCCGCTGGCGGAGCCGTCGCGGTAGACGTCCGGGATGCGCAGCAGCCGCTGCTGCAGGTCGGTGACCTCGGGGCCGGTGTCGCCCGGACGGAGGGTGCCGGGGCCGTCCGGGTCGGCGGCGGCGGGCGCGGACGATGCGGGGGGAGCCGGCGGGCCCGAGGGGGTTGCGGATGGTGCGGTCGTGGCCGGCGGGGCGGGCTGGGCATCGGCGGCGGCCTGCTGGCGGCCGGGCAGGAGCAGCGCGCCGCCGAAGCCGAGGACGGCGGCTGCCGCGACGGCCACGGCGACGGCGGCCCGGCGCAGTCCGGGTCCGGAGCCGGGGGCGCTCTCGGTGGGGGCGGTGCGGGCGCGGGGTGTGGGGGTGCCGGGTGTGGGGGTGCCGGGCGGTCGGGCGGCAGGCACGGGCGGGAGTTGCCTGGTGTCCTCCTCGGCGGGATGGGCCGTCCGCTCGGGAGCGCAGGGCGCGCTCGGTGCCGTGCCGAGGGGCTCGAACGTGACCGGGTCCGGGCGGATCTCCCGCATCAGCTCCGCGAGCGCGTCGAAGCGGCGGGGCCGCAGGACCCGGATGGGTTCCGGGACCGGTCCGGGCGGCGGCAGTTCGGGGTCGGGCGGTGTCGGCACCGGGCTCTCCTTCCGTCCCGAGGTACGGGAGCTTTCGCGGTCCCCGTGCTGACATACGGCGCCCGCGGCGGCCCCGTTCAGGCGCACTCCACCCCACCGGACGAGCGAACTGTTCAACTCGGTGAGACGTATGGAGTGTTCGGATGAAGGCGTGCCGGCTCACCCCGGTCTTCGGCGATCTGGCGGGCACGGCGGGGACCGGCCGGCGGATCACCGGCCGGCGGGTCACCGGCCGGCGGATCACGGTCGGGCTGGGCCGAGCGCTCCCCGCACGAACCGGCTCAGGGACGCCGTGAACGCGCCGGCGAAGGCGTCCTTGGCCTCCTCCGGCAGCGCGGCCAAGGAGAGGTAGGGGTTGAGGTCCTCCAGTTCGACCAGCAGCAGGCTGCCGTCGGGTGCGCGGCAGGCGTCGACGCGCTGGATGCCGTAGCCGAGGTCGTTCCAGTCGATGAAGCGCCGGGCGAACTCCAGGTCGGCGGCGGTGGCCGCGTAGGGCCGAAGCTCCCAGCGGCGCTCGGGGTCGGGGGCGTACAGGGCGTACTGGAAGTCGTCGTCCACGAAGTAGAAGGACACTTCGTGGACGAAGTCGACGCAGGGCTGGATGAGCACGTCGCCGGCGGCGGCCTCGGCGAGCCGGCTCCCCGTGACGATCCGCAGGCCGAGGGAGTCCGCGCCGAGCTTCGGCTTGACCACGTACCGCTCGGCGCGCGGCAGCCGGTGCAGGTCCGCAAGGCGGTCGACGGTCGGGATGACCGGGAAACCGGCGGCGCTCAGGTCGAGGAGGTACTGCTTTCCGGCCATGTCCGCCTTGCCGGTGAGCGGGTTGTACACCCGGGTGCCGGCGGCGAGCGCCTGGGCGCGGAAGGCGTCGTACTCCCGCTGGTAGCCGAGGACGGGCCCGCTGTTGCGGACGACGACGGCGTCGTAGCCGTCCATCAGGGCCGCCGCGTCCAGGGGGTGGCACAGGGCGAGGTCGAAGTGGGTGCGCAGCCGGGAGGTGAGGTGGATGTCCTCGTCGCAGTAGCGGCGCCCGCGGGCCTGGTACGCCAGGTCGGTGACGTAGAGCAGGCGGGGGCGGGCGGCGGGCATGGCGGATCTCCTCGGGGCGGTGCGGGGGCCGGCGACGGCGGTGGAGAAAGGTTACGCCGCAGGGCGGGGGCCCTTTCGGCCACCCATCCCCTGCGGCGGGGACGGGGGCGTACGTTGCCCGCTTGCACAGTGGTCGGGGCACGGTGCTCCGAATCGCTCGCTCTCCGCCCCCATCGCATCGGTCGGTTCCGGTCGATTGAATCGCTCCGGTTTTCGGGCGGACTCGACCCAGAAGCACTCAGTTCCCCCAGGAGGCCTCTCAGGCTGCACTGAGTGTCACGAATCCCGTTCCGGTGCTACGTTCCCGTCCATGAGCTCCAGCACCAGCAGCGCGACGCCGGCCGCGAAGCCGCCGATCCGGGACGCCCTGGTGGCGGCGGCCTTCCGGCTCTTCCTCGAACGCGGGTACGAACAGACCACGGTCGACGACATCGTGACCCTGGCCGGTGTCGGCCGGCGGTCGTTCTTCCGCTACTTCCCCTCCAAGGAGGACGTGGTCTTCCCGGACCACGAGCGCTGCCTGGCCGACATGACCGCCTTTCTCGCGGCGGGCGGGCCGGAGCACGAGCCGGTGCGGCGGGTGTGCGACGCGGCCCGGCTGGTGCTGCGCATGTATGCCGAGAACCCGACCTTCTCCGTGCAGCGCTACCGCCTCACCCGACAGGTTCCGGGTCTGCGCGCCTACGAACTGTCGGTGGTGTGGCGGTACGAGCGTGCGCTCGCCGAGTACCTGCGCGGGCGGTTCGCCGGACGGCCGGACGGGACGCTGCGCGCCGACGTGATCGCGGCTGCGGTGGTCGCCGCGCACAACAACGCCCTGCGTTCCTGGCTGCGGTCGGACGGCGAGGGCGACGCGGACGCGGCGGTGGACCAGGCACTCCGGCATGTGCAGAGGACTTTCGGGCGGCAGGCGGCGGACACCTGGGCCGTCCAGGAGCCGGTCGGCGGGCCGGCTGCGGAGCCCGATGACGTGGTGGTGCTGGTCACGCGCCGGGACGCTCCGCTGTGGCGGGTGGTGCAGGAACTGGAGACCGCGCTCGGCCGTGCCTGATCCGCCGGCTGACCGGCGGGTGGACGGCAGCCGACAATTGTGGGTACGGAGTGCCTTTACGAGTGACACTGAGTGCCATACTCTGTCGGCGTGCGCGGTGGCACCACGACCGCGCATGCGCGTGCACGGTCCGCGCCGGCACGCGGATTCCGGCCGAGCGCAGGGAGTTGACCAGCGTGTACCACCACTCAGCAATCGCCTCGCATCCGGCGGCCGGTTCCGCGACGGGTGTTCTCGATCCCGCCCCCGCGGACTCCCAGGACGCCATCGTCTTCCAGCGCTGCACCTGGTGCGGCACCGCGATGTACCACCGGCTGCTGTGTCCGGTGTGCCAGGGCAGCGAGCTGCGCACCGAGTGCAGCGAGGGCACCGGTACGGTCCGCCACTCCACCGTGGTGCACCGCAACACGCCCGCGGCGCGCAACGTGTCACTGATAGAGATGGCCGAGGGGTTCGTCGTGCGGGGCCGGGTCATGGGCCCGCCGATCGGGATCCACAGCGGCGACCGGGTCCGGCTGTCCACCGCCAAGGATCCGGTGCGCGGAGAGCCGGTCTTCCAGCTGCTGGACGAGCCGTACCGGGCCTGGACCTGACGGCCGCGGCCCGTGCACTCGGCCGGCTGACCCCGACACCGGTGGCACGAAACGCACACCGGCTGCGGGCCGCTCTCCCCGGTACGGGGGCGTACCGGCTCGTCGGCGCGCGGACCGTCGGCCGGTCGGTGCACCCGCCGTGCGCGTTGTGATCCATCACTTCCTCTTCACAAGCAACCCGCAGCCTCTGCTTTCCATCCTCCGGGAGCGAGGGGCGCCCGGAGGGCCGGGACGTCCGAGGTCGGGGTTCGAGGAGGAACAGTGGTCCGTGCCCGGCGCATATGGGTCACCGCTGCCGCGTTGCTCGCGGTGGCGGGATCCTCGGGGGTGACGGCAGTCGCCCAGTCTCAACCACCTTCAGAAGCGGGGGTGTTGTCGGCGTCGGAGGACGGTCCGCTGCCACCGGGGTGGCGGCTGGCGGGCGAGGGCTCGGCGCCTCAGCTGGTGTGGCGGTCGGACCGGCCGGTGCCGATGGGTGACGCGCGGGTGGAATTCCATGCGGGCGGGCGGCTGTTGGGTGTGCCGCGGCCCGCGCCCGACGGGCGCACCTTCCGGCTGTCGCTGGACGGGCGGCAGGCGAAGGAGCTGGGCGGACTGCAAGTGTGGTCCGGTGGGCGGCGGTTGGACGTGCGGGACGCCTCCGGTGCCGCCGGCTCGGCGGCCCGCCTGCCGGCGCCGCTGCCCGCGAACGGCGTGGACCCGGGCAAGCCCGGTTCGTACCGCACCAAGACCGGTGAGTACGGCCTGAAGTCCGTGCGGCTGCCGGGCTTCGCCGAGCCGGTGGAGATGCGTGCGGTGGTCGTCGCGCCGGTCGGCGCGTCCGGCAAGCGCCCCCTCGCACTGTTCCTGCACGGCCGTCACTACACCTGTTACAAGGGCCGCGAGGACATCACCGGTGACTGGCCCTGCAAGGGCGGCACCAAGCCGGTGCCGAGTCACCGCGGTTACCTGCGGGACCAGAAGCTGCTCGCCTCGCAGGGCTATGTGACCGTGTCGATCTCGGCCAACGGCATCAACGGGCAGGACCACGCGGCGGAGGACGGCGGTGCCCAGGCGCGGTCGTCGCTGGTGCGCCAGCACCTGGCCCGGTGGGCCGGCTGGGCCGAACACCCCGAGACCGCACCGAAGGTGGTCCGTGAGGCACCCCGCGCCGACCTGTCGCGGGTACTGCTGGTCGGGCACTCCCGGGGCGGCGAGGGCGTCAACCGGGCCGCGCTGGACAGCCTCGTCCCGCCGCCCGCCGACCGGGACGGCTACCACGGGCCGGTGCGCTGGAAGATCCGCGGGACGGTGCTGATCGGCCCGACGGTCTTCGGGCAGAACCCGGTGCCCGACGTGCCGTCGGTGACGATCCTGCCGGGCTGCGACGGTGACGTCTCCGACCTGCAGGGCGAGGTGTACGTCGACGGCACGCGCGCGGTGAGCAACGGCACCGCCCTGCACAGCGCGGTGTACGTGATCGGCGCCAACCACAACTTCTTCAACTCGGAGTGGACGCCGGGCCAGGCCGCGGCGCCCGCCGACGACGACTTCTCCGACGACCCGCAGCACCACGACCCGGTGTGTGCCAAGCGGGCCGCGACCCGGCTGACCGCGGACCAGCAGCACCGGGCCGGCTCCACGTACATCGCCGCGGCCGCGCGGCTGTTCCTCGGCGGGGACGACCGGGTGCGGCCGCTGCTGGACGGTTCCGGGAAGCGGGCGCCGTCGGCGGACCCGGCGCGGGTGCTGAGCCACGCGGTGGGTGCCCGGCGCGGCGGAGGTTTCCTGCCGGACGGCGGGGTGTCGGTGACCGGCGGCACGCTGTGCAACGCCGTGGACCCGCGGCCGGCCAAGGCCTGTCTGAGCCAGGGCGCGAAGGGGTCCTCGCCGCACTTCGCGATGTGGGACACCGACCGGGAGGCCGGCCGGCACGCGATCGCGCTGCACTGGACCCGGGCCGGTGCCCCGGCACGGGTGAGCGTGAAGCAGCCGGTGTCGCTGTCCGGTGCGAAGGCGCTGGCGCTGCGGCTGTTCGTGCCGCCGAACTCGCGCGGTACGCAGCTGGACGTTTCTCTCACCGATGCCGCCGGGCACAAGGCGAAGCTCGGCAGGATCAAGGCGGACGGGCTGCCCGGCAGTGAGCGGACCGCCTCGTACTGGGCGCAGGAGATCCGGGTGCCGCTGACCGCGGCCGGCCGCGCCGGGCTCGATCTGCGTTCGGTCGCGTCGCTGGAGCTGACGCCGCGTTCGGCGTCGGGGCGGGCCTGGCTGATGGACGCGTGGGGCTGGCAGCCCGGGACGCCCGCGGTGCGGACGGACGCGCTGCCGCGCGTGGACGTCGGCCGTACGACCGTGGACGAGGGTGACTCGGGCGTGCGTACCTACCGGGTGCCGGTCCAGGTGACCGGCCGGGGCGGCAGCGGTCAGGTGCGGGTGTACGTCGTCGACCCGGTCACCGGCAAGATCAAGGACCGGCTGGTGACGGTGCGTCCGGGCGGTCAGGACATCGACATCCCGATCGAGGTGAAGGGCAACACGCGGTACGGCACCGACGTGTCGTACGACGTGCTGGTCAAGGCGGTCCGTGGTGCGGTCGTCGGCTCCCACCGGGGCGGTATCACCGTCCATGACGACGATCCGGCGCCGAAGATGACCGTCAAGCCCGTCGCCGGCCGGGTGACCGAGGGGCAGTCGCTGAAGTGGCGGCTGTCGCTGTCCGAGGCGGTGGACGTGGACATGAGCGCGATGTTCGTGGTCACTGCGGCGACCGCGCCGGAGCTGTCCACCAAGGATGTTCCGGCGCGCTGGCTGCGGGACATGACCGGGGCGTCGCCCGACCCGGAGCGTGCGCTGTCCAAGGTGGAGGGGCTCTACCTGTGGGTGGACGTCCCGGCGGGCCGCACCAGCGCCGACATCACCGTGCCCACGGTGAAGGACCGGGTCCGTGAGTCGACGGAGTCGGTGCGGTTCCAGCAGGTCGACATGGAGACCGGGAAGCCGCAGTCCGGCGGCCTTGAGCTGTCGGGGTCGGTGCTGAACGCGTCGTAGGACGCGGGTGCCGGGTGGCCCTCACCGCGGGAGGGTCACCCGGATGCCGACCGTGCCGCCGACGCCGCGCCGCAGCCGGCTGCCGAGCAGGGTGAGGCGGCCGACGATGCCGTACTTGCGGGCGATGAGGGTGCGGTAGCGGGCGGTGGTGTCGGGGCCGGCGATCTCGGCGGTGGCCGGCAGCTGGTCGCCGGTGGGGTTGCCGCGCAGGTCGCAGGGGCCGACGAGGACGTCGGGGCGGCGCCGTATCCGCTTGACCTTCCAGCTGTCGGCGGCCGTCCACACGCCGAGCGTGTCGCCGTCGCGGATCACCCACACCGGGGTGGCGACGGGGGTGCCGTTCTTGCGGTAGCTGGTCACCAGCAGGTATTTGCCGGTGCCGAGCCGGTCCAGCCGCGTGTCGTCCATGCCGGCAGTCTAGGAGGCGGCGCGCTGCCCGAGGAGGGCCGGGAAGCGGCGGGCGGTCAGGTGGGCATCGCCGGTCGGCCCGCCCTGCTGCCGGGGCGTGTCCGGGCCGGGTACCGGCGCACGCCGGGGCGGGTCCGCCCGGCCGCTGCGGCCCGTCGAACGCGGTGACGCCGGCGTCCCGGTGCGGGCCGGGCATCAGCACGCGCAGGGCTCCCTCACGGCGGCGGGGCCTCGTGCGCACGGCACATGATGCAGCGCTCCCGGGGTCAGCCGAGGGCCGCCGCCATCCGCCGTACCGCCTCGGTGAGGATCTCCGGTGAGGTCGCCAGATTCAGGCGTGCGTGTCCGGCTCCGCCGGTGCCGAAGGGCAGTCCGGAGCTGAGGGCGACGCGGCCGCGGCCGAGGAAGACTTCGGCGGGGTCGTCGCCCAGGCCGAGGGCGCGGCAGTCGAGCCAGGCGAGGTAGGTGGCCTCGGCGGGGTGCGGGCGGATGCCGGGCAGTTGCTCGGCGAGCAGGCGGCTGAGCAGCCGCCGGTTGTCCTGGAGGCCGGCCAGCAGGGCGTCGAGCCAGCCGATGCCGTCGGACAGGGCGGCGGTGTGCGCGATGATCCCGAGGTGGCTCGGGCCGTGGCTCACCTCCTCGGGCAGCCGGGCGAGGTCGGCGGCGGCAGCGGGCCCGGCGAGAGCCAGTGCGGCCTTGAGGCCGGCCAGGTTCCAGCCCTTGGACGCCGACATCAGGGACAGGCCGCGCTCGGCGCCGGGCACGCTCAGGTAGGGCACGAAGGGGACGCCGGGGGTGACGAGCGGGGCGTGGATCTCGTCGGCGACGACGCGGACGCCGTACCGTTCGGCGAGGGCGGCCAGGGCCGCGAGTTCCTCGCCGGTGTGCACGGTGCCGGTGGGATTGTGCGGGCTGCACAGCAGGTGGGCGGCATGGCCACCGTGCGCGGTCGCCTCCCGGAACTTCTCCTCCAGGACGTGCAGGTCGAGGCGCCGGCCGGCACCCAGCGGGGCCTCCACCACCCGGCGGTCCATGTGGCTGAGGAACTGGAAGAACGGCGGATACACCGGCGGGTTGACGATCACCGGGTCCCCGGGTCCGGTGACCAGTTTGATCATTTCGACCACGCCGAGCATGACGTCGGGAACGATCGCGGTGCGCTCCGGGGCGATGCCGTGCCAGTTCCAGCGTTTGGCGGCGAAGGCGGCGAGCGCTTCGGCGTAGGCGGTGCCGGCGGGATAACCGGTGTCGCCGAGGGCGAGTGCGTCGGTGACGGCGCGGACGACCGGCTCGGCGAGGGGGACGTCCATCTCGGCCACCCACAGGGGCAGGACGTCCTCGGGGTAGGTGCGCCATTTCATGCTCGTACGACGTCGCAGCCGCTCCAGGCCGAGGGCGCGCAGCGGATCCGGTTCACCGGGTGTGTCGTGCGGGATGCTGGTCATGGGGCTCAAGATAGGCGGCCGTGGCGTGCGCCGGAACGGTGCCCGCGGGCCGGTCGGGTGAGTGCGGACGAGCATCGGGGGGGCCGCATCCGTGCGGTGGTCCGCGGCGTGCTTCCGGCCGGACGAGGGGGTCCGCTCGGCGGGCACACCGGGTCTTCGCGGACACCGGTCGGTGCGCAGTCGGCGGCCCGGACGGCATCACAGCCGGGCGCGGCAATGGCGCAGACCGCATCACAGCCCGGCGCGGCACGCGGCGCAGACAGTCGCAGGGCGGGCGCGCCACGCGGCGCAGACGGTCTCATGGCACGGCACGGAACGAGAGCGGCCCCGCGGCCACGCGCGGCACGCGGTGCAGACGGTCTTCAGCCGGGCGCGGCACGCGGCGGCCGGTGTTTTCCCGGGCCGGGCGGCGGAGATCAACTCGGGCGTCTAGATTGCGTCTTGCACGGTGCATCTCTCGTCAGGCATCTCATCAGGCATCCAGGAGCTGACCCACGTGACCGACAACCCGGCAGCCACCAACGACGTGGCCGTGTCGCTGCGCGCCCGTATCAACACCAGCCAGCCGCACACCGCCCGGATCTGGAACTACTGGCTCGGCGGCAAGGACAACTACGAGGTCGACCGCGCGGCCGGCGACCAGATCCGGCAACTGCACCCGGGGATCGGCGAGTACGCGCGTGCCGACCGGCTCTTCCTCGGCCGTGCCGTGCGCCATCTGGTCGGTGAGGTGGGGATCCGGCAGTTCCTGGACATCGGCACCGGGCTGCCCACCGCCGACAACACCCACGAGGTGGCCCAGCACATCGCGCCCGAGTCCCGGATCGTGTACGTGGACAACGACCCGCTCGTCCTGGCGCACGCACGCGCCCTGCTGACCAGCACGCCGGAGGGCCGTACCGACTATCTGGACGAGGACCTGCGCAACGTCGACGCCATCCTCGAACACGCGTCGAAGACGCTGGACTTCAGCCGGCCGGTGGCGCTGATGCTGCTGGGCGTCGTCATCTTCGTCGGGGACGACGAGGATCCGTACGGTCTGGTACGGCAGTTGACGGACCGGCTGCCGGCGGGCAGTCATCTGGTGCTGTCGCACACCGTCACCAGCCCGTCGATGCCGGACGTGGACGAGGCGGTGAAGTTCTGGAACGAGCACGGCACGCCGAAGCTCACGCAGCGCACGCCCGAGGACGTCGCCCGGTTCTTCGACGGCCTGGAGCTGCTGGAGCCGGGTGTGGTGTCCTGCTCACGCTGGCGCCCGGAGCACGGCCACGGGGCCGAGCCTGAGGAGGTCGCCATGTTCGGCGGGGTGGCCCGCAAGAGCTGAGCGCTGCCGCCGGTGAACGCCGCCGCCCCGGGCGCCGTATGGAGGAGAGGTCCCTCGACGATCCGGGGGACCCGTGGTGCCGGCAGGGGCATCACGCATTCGGGTTCGGCTTCGGGAGCCATGCATGCGGCACGCACGACGACGGGTCGTCCGGCGAGTGACACGGCTGGCGGCGGTCGGCGGACTCCTCCTGGGCGGCGCGATGGTCGCCCAGGCGGCCATCGCGAGCGAGAAGCCGCCGGCCTCCGCCAGAACCCTCGGGTCCGCCGGCGACACCGGCTCCGCGCTGGTGGCACGGCTCGGTACCGCCCGTACGGCGGGCAACTGGATCGGCACCGACGGGCGTACGGTCGTGGCGGTCACCGACGACGCGGCGGCGCAGGAGGTCCGGCGGGCCGGGGCGCGGGCGAAGGTCGTCTCGCACAGCATGAACGAACTCAAGTCGGCGACGAACACGCTGCGTTCGGCACCGCGGGTGCCGGGCACGGCGTGGGTGGTGGACTACCGGACCAACCGGGTCGTGGTGCAGGCGGACCGTACGGTGTCCGCCGGTGACTGGGCCCGGCTGACCGGGGTCGCCGCGAAGATCGGCGGTTTCGTGCACATGGAGCGTACGAAGGGCACGTTCACGACGCGGCTGAACGGCGCCCAGCCGATCCTGTCGACCGGCGGTCGCTGCTCGGCCGGGTTCAACGTCACCAATGGGCAGTCCGACTTCATCCTCACGGCCGGCCACTGCGGGCCCGCCGGATCCATCTGGTTCGCCGACAACCAGGGCAACCGGCAGCTCGGCAGCACCGTGAACAGTTCGTTCCCGGGCGGTGACTTCTCGCTCGTGCAGTACGCGGGCGGCAAGGCCGGTGCGGGTGCCGACGTCGTCGCGGTCGGCGGCGGCAAGGGAGTGCGGATCACCGGTGCCGCCGATCCGGCGGTGGGACAGCGGGTGTTCCGCAGCGGCAGCACCAGCGGCCTGCGCGACGGCCAGGTCACCGCGCTGAACGCGACCGTCAACTACCCCGAGGGGACGGTCACCGGGCTCATCGAGACCGACGTGTGCGCGGAACCGGGCGACAGCGGCGGCCCGATGTTCTCCGAGGGCATCGCGCTCGGCGTCACCTCGGGCGGCAACGGCGACTGCACGACGGGCGGGACGACGTTCTTCCAGCCGGTGACCAAGGCGCTGTCGGCGCTCGGCGTCCGGCTGATCGTGTCGGCGCAGGGCGCGGGCGGTGCCCAGGGCACGGCGCCCTCCCCCGCGCCGTCGGCCGCCGCGGGCCAGGGTGCGATGGCTCCCAGCGCGGCCTCGCCGGGCTCCTCGGCTCCGGTCACCGGCACGTCGGACGGCAGCACCCTGCTGGCGCGGCTGACGGACACCCGGAACGTCGGGCCCGGCCTGCTGGTCATCGCGGGCAGTCTGATCGCGCTGGTCGGGGCCCGCTACATCCGGTCCGAGCAGGACCGCAAGGCGTATCAGCGGTACTACTCGGCGACGTGGGGCTGACGAGGGCGCCGGTACTGCGGCCGGGAGGGCGGGGGTACGACGAGAAGGGCACCCGTGTCGACGGGTGCCCCGGTGGTCATGGCGCGGTGTGCGCGGGGTCGGTCAGGCCGCCCGACGCGACTGCGGGGCCGCGGCGGCCCACTCCATCACGAGGCGCTGGTACTCGGCGCGCTGCTCGGTGGTCAGTGTCCCGCCCGACCGGCGCCACAGGGCCCGGATCTCCTCGTTGACCTCCGCGGCCGATCGCTCGGAGACGGCTTCAACAGTGGTGGACATGCTGTGAAGCATATGCCGACCGAAGTGAAGGCGCTGTGAGTAAGTATCCGCAATACGGACATATCAGACCGTGTTACTCATCACGTCAATGTGTCAACCGGACGGGGGAGTTCGCATCCGCGTCGCGGCCCCGGGAGACGACCTCGTCACCGTCGTGACCATGCTCACCCTGCCGGCCGGCGGTCAACGCGTGGATGGCCGCCCGCTACACCCTGCCGGGCGTCATCGCGCACGAGTCGGCACGGCAGGGCGGGGTGCGGCCGGCGATCCCGGGCCTCGGGACGCCCCCGAAGGGTGAGGGGATCAGGTGCGGCTCAGGTGCCCGGCTTGCGGCCGTACACGAAGACGTCGTCGCCCGTCCTGAGCAGCGACCAGTACTTCTTGGCGTCCTTCGTGGTCATGTTGACGCAGCCGTGCGAGCCCGGCGGGTTCCACATGCTCAGGCCGACCGAGTGGAAGGCCTGGCCGCCGTCGAAGAACTGGCTGTAGGGCATGGGCACGTCGTAGATGTTCGAGACGTGGTCGATGTCCCGCCAGTAGATCTTCTTCAGGCCGGTGCGGGTCTCATAGCCGTCACGTCCGGTGCGCACCGGCACCGGGCCGTAGACCAGCCGGCTGCCGTCCTGGATCCAGCTGAGCTGGAGCGTGAGGTTCACGCAGGCGATGCGGCCCTTGTTCGTCGGGCACTTGCCGTCCTTGTTCGGCTTGTTCCCGACGGCCTTCTGCTTGTTCATGAGGTCCATCACGCCCCAGGTGACGGGTCCGGCGTAGCCGATGGCGGGCGTGATGCCGTGCTTGTTCTGGAAGGCCCGGATGGCCGTGCAGTCCGCGGCGGACTGCTTGCCGTCGACGGGCCGGCCCAGGAACTTCTCGACCTGCTTCTGGTACGGGCCGGTCTGCGTGGTGCAGCTCTCGGCCTGGGCCGGTGCCGCGCTGACGGCGAGCGCCAGCGGCGCCACCAGTCCCGTGACGCCCAGTGCGACGACGCCTCGTCTGCGTATGACCCCCATGAGCCTCTTCCCCTTCTCCCCTTGTCCGCCCAGGGCCTCCCCGGGTGTTCTCCGACGCGATTCCCGCGGTCTCGGACTACTAGACCCGGCCCGGCGGCCCATGGTTGTGTTTCCGGCCGCGCTGTGACGAAATGGTGAACTTCGTCACCGTGCAACCGGTTCGTTCCGCAAGGTGCCCGCCGCCGCGGATGTGTACGGCCCAGGGTCCACGCGGGCGCACGGACCGTACGCTCGCGGTCCGGACGCCCCGCGCGACAGCAGCGGTGGGCGCCCGGTGAGGGAGCCGAACCCGAGCCCTGCGGGAGCCCGTTCAGCGGTAACCGGTGACGTCCGCCGGCTTGCCGGTGTCCTGCACCTCGACCAGGTAGCGCCAGGCGTCGGGCCGGCTGCCGTCGAGGTCGGTGTAGCCGTAGACCTGGGCGAGTCCGCCGCTGGAGAGCGACTGCCCGTTGAACCGGGCGACGTCCGGGTCGGCGGCGAGGGCGGCCACGGCACGGCCGGTGAAGCGGGGGGTCTCGGAGATGGCGAAGTGCGGTGCGCGGTGCAGGGCGTCCCGCCAGTTGTCCTCGCGGACGCCGTACGCCTCGAGCATGATCTCCGAGCGCATCCAGCCGGGGGTCAGGGCCACGGCGGTGGCGCCGCGCGGGCCGAGTTCGTGGCCGAGGGCGAAGGCCATGCGCAGGACGGACGCCTTGGCGAGGTCGTAGAAGAAGTTGACGCGGTAGGTGTCACGGTTGTAGTCGGCGGTGCCGTCGGTGACCTCCACGACCAGGCCGCCGGGCCGGCGGAGCAGGAGCGGCAGGGCGAAGTGGCTGGTGACGGCGTGCGTCTCGACGGCGAGCCGGAGCAGTCTGAGCCCGTTGTCGAGGTCGTGCTCCCACACGGGGGTGTCCCAGGCGAAGAGCTTCTCGCCGCCCCAGATGTCGTTGACGAGGACGTCCAGCCCGTCCTGCTCGCCGGCGATGCGGTCCACCAGGTCGCGCACCGCGGACGGGTCCAGGTGGTCGGCCGGCACGGCGATGCCGCGCCCGCCGGCCGCGGTGACGAGGTCGGCGGTGTCCTCGATGGTCTCGGGGCGGTCGTACTCGGAGCGGTGGGCGCGGGTGCTGCGGCCGGTGACGTAGACGGTGGCGCCGGCCGCGCCGAGTTCCACGGCGATGCCCCGTCCGGCGCCCCGGGTCGCCCCGGCGACCAGCGCCACCTTGCCTTCGAGCGGTCCTGACATGTCCGGCCTCCTGTGCGGTACGCGTGCGGTGCTGCTCCACTGTCCCGAGGAAGCCGGACATCTTCTGTCGGGTTTTCTCCGCGACGTCGGGAGCCGGGTTCTCCGTCGTCCGCGCCCCTGCACCCGCCGTCGCGCCCCTCCCCCGCTCTCGCCTTCGTTCGAGCGGGGAACGCACGTCACGGGCGATTCGGCGTCAGGGTGCGATGGCCGTGCTCGTGCTGCTGCGGGCGGGGCTCAGTGGCCGCGTGCGATCCACTCCTCCAGATGGGGTGCCTCGGCTCCGATGGTCGTGGCGTCTCCGTGCCCGGTGAGGACCTTGGTCTCCGGCGGGAGGGTGAGGAGCCTGTCGCGGATGGATTCGATGATCGTCGGGAAGTGGGACCAGGAGCGGCCGGTGGCGCCCGGGCCGCCCTGGAAGAGGGTGTCGCCCGTGAAGACGGTGCCGAGCCCGGGGTCGTACAGGCAGACGGCGCCGGGGGCGTGTCCGGGAGTGTGCAGGACGGTGAGGTCGGCTCCGGCCGCCTCGATGACCTGGCCGTCGAGGAGGTGCCGGTCGGGGTCGCGGTCCGGGTGGGTCCGCTTCCACAGCTGCAGGTCGTCGGGGTGCAGCCAGATGGTGGCTCCGGTGAGGTCGGCGAGTTCCGGTGCGGCGCTGATGTGGTCGTTGTGGGCGTGCGTGCACACGATGGCGATCAGGCGCCGGTCGTCGACGGCGTTGGCGATCGCCTGTGCGTCGTGGGCGGCGTCGATGACGATCACTTCCCGCTCGTCGCCGACGATCCACACGTTGTTCTCGACGTCCCAGGTACCGCCGTCGAGGGTGAACTGCCCCGAGGTGACCAGGCGTTCGATGCGTACGGTCATCAGAACACCACCACCGAGCGCAGCACGTCGCCGTGGTGCATCCGCTCGAACGCCTTTTCCACCTCGTCCAGCCGGATCGTCTCGGTGACGAACGCGTCCAGGGGCAGGCGGCCTTGGAGGTGGAGGTCGATGAGCATGGGGAAGTCGCGGGTGGGCAGGCAGTCGCCGTACCAGGAGGACTTCAGGGCGCCGCCGCGGCCGAAGACGTCCAGCAGCGGCAGTTCGAGCTTCATCCCGGGGGTGGGGACGCCGACGAGGACGACGGTGCCGGCGAGATCACGGGCGTAGAAGGCCTGCTGGTAGGTCTCGGGGCGGCCGACGGCCTCGATGACGACGTCGGCGCCGAAGCCGCCGGTCAGCTCGCGGATCGCCGCGACCGGATCGGTCTCCTTGGAGTTGACGGTGTGGGTGGCGCCCAGGGCGCGGGCCTTCTCCAGCTTGCGGTCGTCGATGTCCACGGCGATGATCTTCGCCGCGCCGGCCAGGCCGGATCCGGCGATGGCCGCGCCGCCGACGCCGCCGCAGCCGATGACGGCGACCGAGTCGCCGCGGCCGACGCCTCCGGTGTTGATCGCGGCGCCGATGCCGGCCATGACACCGCAGCCGAGCAGTCCGGCGACCGCCGGCGAGACGGCCGGGTCGACCTTGGTGCACTGCCCGGCGGCGACCAGCGTCTTCTCGGCGAAGGCGCCGATGCCGAGGGCCGGGGAGAGTTCCTGCCCGGTGCCGGCGAGGGTCATCTTCTGCCGGGCGTTGTGAGTGTCGAAGCAGTACCAGGGGCGGCCACGCAGACAGGCCCGGCACTGCCCGCACACGGCACGCCAGTTGAGGACGACGAAGTCGCCGGGGGCGAGGTCGGTGACGCCCTCGCCGACCGACTCCACGACGCCGGAGGCCTCGTGGCCGAGCAGGAAGGGGAAGTCGTCGGAGATGCCGCCCTGCTTGTAGTGCAGGTCGGTATGGCAGACGCCGCAGGCCTGGACCTGTACGACGGCTTCGCCGGGGCCGGGGTCCGGCACCACGATCGTCTCGATCCGTACGGGCTCGTCCTTGCCCGGTGCGATCACGCCGCGCACTTCCTGCGCCATGGTCTGGCCCCTTCTTTCGATTGCCTTCGCTGCCGACACTACGCGCGACCGATCGGTAGCGGGACGGGCCACGACGGTGATCGTGGATCTTTCCGGCCACGGCGGGGGGCGCCGGGACACCCCTGTCGAACTCGCGGCGCGGAGCGTGCCGTTCGCGGTGGCGGTCCGGCAGGGCACGGGTGGTACCGCGGGGGCTCCGGGCAGCGGTGAGGGCCGCCCCCGGAAGGGGCGGCCCTCGTGGCCTGCGACGGGGTCAGTGGATGGCGCCCACGAGACCGAGGAGGGGCGCGGCGGGCGCGGCGACCTGCTCCACCTGGTTGAGCCGGTTCAGCTCCTGGAGGTGCTTGAGCTCCTGCAATTGTTCGCTCACCCGCGGGACCTGGTGCCGCTGCGCCTCGGGGATGCCGCCGGCGGCGAGCGCGTCGAGCGTGTTCAGGGCGCCGGGCTTCCCGACGAGCGGGACGCCGGCGTCGGCCGCGTTCGCCGACGGTACGGCGAGGCCGGCGATACCGGCGGCCAGACCGACGGCGGCGGCGATGCGTCGTGTTGAGATCATGCTTTCTGCAACGGTGGCGGTCCCCGGCCGGACACGGGCGGCGGGCGGCGCTCACTCGTGAGGCGGAGCGGGACGGCTGCGCTTGCCGGGACCGCCCGGGCGGAGGAGCCTCGGAGGTGGGGTCCGTGCGGCCCGCTCCGCGCCGGGCCGCGGGCTTGAAGGAGGTCACCATGGGCGCTGCGACGGGGTCCGCTTTCGACATCGAGACGCTGCGCCGGGCCATAGAAGGCAACACCGGCAACAACCTTCTGTCGCTCTACACGGACGACGCGGAGATCCGCATCGTCGATCACAACAACCAGCCCAGCCACCCGACGGTCCTGCACGGCCGGGGCCGGATCGCCGAGTTGCTGGACGACGTCTACAGCCGCGACATGACGCACAAGCTGGAGCAGTGCGTCGTGCAGGGTGACCGCGCCGCCTACAGCGAGTCCTGCGAGTACGCGGACGGCACCCGGGTCCTCGCCGAGTCGATGATCACTCTGCGGGACGGCAAGATCGCCGACCAGCTCATCGTCCAGGCCTGGGACGAGTAGGACACGGCGGGTACGGCGGGCGCCGGAAGGAGGGTCGCGCGGGCCGGGGCCACCTCCGGGCCGGCCCGGACCTGCTCGGCCCGCGCCGCGCCGGGGGGCGTGGGCGGCGGTCGGCGCCGCGTGCGGCTCTGGGCGCGGGTCTGCCTGTGCCCGCCGTACTGCTGCGGTCCGTGCTGCGAGCGGCCCGCCTGCCCGCGCGTCCCGTGCCGGGAGCGGCCCGCCTGCCCCTGCGTCCCGTGCCGCCTGCCCGCGCGTCCCGTGCCGGGAGCGCGCGCTGCACGCGGCGGCCGGTCCGGCGCCGCTGACCGGCCCGATGGCCGTACGTCCCCTCGGTTACCCTGTACGCGGGCCGTGACTGGCGCTGAGGTGGAGCACCACCGGGGAGCGGCCCGTGGTGGTTGCCGCGCGCCTGGGCGAGAGAGTCGATCCAGCTCAGGAGTGTGCAGCATGACCCAGGCCCGCCTCATGGACGGCACCGCGCCCGCCCGCCGCATCGTGGAGGAGACCGCGATGAAGGCCGCCGGTCTCACCGAACGCACCGGTACCACGCCGTGTCTCGCGACCGTGCTGGTCGGCGAGGACCCGGCTTCCGTGACCTACGTCCGCATGAAGCAGAACCGGTGCCGCACGGCCGGCATCGCCTCCCGGCACGTGACCCTGCCCGCGACCACGACCACCGCGGAACTCGTCGGCGCCCTGCGGGAGTTGTCGGCCGATCCGGGTGTGCACGGGATCCTGCTGCAGCACCCGGTGGGCGACCACATCGACGAGCGGGCCGCGTTCGAGGCGATCGCGCCGGAGAAGGACGTCGACGGCGTCACGTTCGCGTCGTTCGCCACGATGAGCTTCGGGCTGCCGGGCTTCGTCTCCTGCACGCCCGGCGGCATCGTGCGGCTGCTGGACGAGTACGGCGTCGATCCGGCCGGGAAGCGGGCCGTGGTGGTGGGCCGCAGCGCCATCCTCGGCAAGCCGGTGGGCATGCTGCTGCTGGCCCGGGACGCGACGGTGACGTACTGCCACTCGCGCACCCGGGACCTGTCGGCGGCGGTCCGTGAGGCGGACATCGTCGTCGCCGCCGTCGGCCGGCCCCGGCTGATCCGCGGGCAGGACGTCAAGCCCGGCGCCGTGGTGGTCGACGCCGGCTACAACGCGGGCAACGTCGGCGACGTCGACTTCGACTCGGCCGTGGAGCGGGCCTCGCTGATCACGCCGGTGCCGGGCGGGGTCGGTCCGATGACGATCGCGACGCTGCTGGAGCAGACCGTGACGGCCGCTGCCCGGCAGCTCGGGGTGTGATCAGCGCATCCAGGCCCGGTACTGCATGAGGTCCCCGGCCTGCACGCCGTAGTCGGGGTCGTCCTCGGTGGCGGTGTCCTCCATGCCGAGGACGGCGCCGGTGCGCGGCTCAAGGATCAGCAGGTGCCGAATGCCGGCGGTCTGGTACACGTACGCGTGGCCGGGGCGGCCGAGGCGGTCGGTCACCTCGCCGGCCGGCCGCAGCCCCTCGGCCTGTGCCAGCAGGCGGACGAGGGCCGCCGATTCGCGGGCACCCAGGGTCCAGTGGTCGAGCAGTTCCCCGACGGAGCCGAGGAGTTCGGGGGTGCTCAGCGGTGCCGTGCCGCGGTTCGTCCCGGGGCGGACGACTTCCGTGAGGTAGGCGCGCAGGGCCGCCGCGGTGTGCGGCGGGGTCCCCTCGGGCGGGGCGTCGCTCCACATCGGCGGGTAGCTGGTGCGGCTGATGACATGGCCGTCCGCCACCTGGCGCGGTTCGTCGCCGTCGTCGGTGAGGACCGGGCGGCCCGGTCTGCGCGGGTCGGTGGCCACGACCAGTTCCGTGTGGCTCCCGTCCGTCCGCCAGCGCACCACCCGCTCCTCGGGAAGCATGACGGGGCGCTTGCCGTCGCGCAGGCCGACGCTCCACGTCTGCACGTGCGTGCCCTTGCGCAGGCCTGGTGAGCGGTCCGTCGCGGCCGCGTCGGCCAGCGCGATCATCTCCTCCAGGGGCACGGGCCTGGAGCGGGCGTGGACGGTCAGCGGTCGGGGCGCGGCGACGGCCGGCGAGGTGCTCGGGCCGCCGAGCACGGCGTCGACGGCGATCACGAGGACGACGGCGGTGGCGGCGAGGCCCCAGATCAGCCGGGTGCGCGGGGTACGGCCGGGCAGTGCCGGGAGCAGGCGGACGCGGCGCCGTGGGCGGTCCTCGCGCAGCAGCCGCTCGAGGCCTCGCTCGGCACGCCGGTCCAGCGGTCCGTCGCCGAGGCCGGGGCTGTCGGCCGGTACCGGGTTGGCGCGGCGCAGGAGTTCGAGTTCGTCAGCCATGTCGGTGGTCCTTGCAGAGGTCCGCGTCGGCGGAGGCGACCGCGGGTGCGGGATGCTGTTCGGGTGCGGCCGCCGTCATGGGCCGTATCCGGTCGATCTCGGCTCTCAGACGGCGCCGGGCCCGGTGCAGACGCATGGCCGCCGCCCGTCTGCCGCATCCCAGGGCGACCGCGATCTCCTCGGCGCCCAGTTCCTCCCAGGCGGCGAGGCGGAGCACCTCCTGGTCGGGCGGGGACAGCCGGTCCAGGGCCTCGTGCACCCAGGCACCGGGCGCCTCCGCGTCGGGGCCGGCCTCGACGTGCCGGCCGTGCGCGGCCTCGTCGTTGCCGAGCCGGTCCACCAGCCGGCGCCGGCGGCCGTAGCCGCGTACCGCGTTCGCCAGGCAGTTGCGGGCCACCCCGTACAGCCAGGGCAGGGGTGTGGCCGGCAGGTCGGCGCGGCGCCGCCAGGCGACCGTGAACACCTCCGCCACCACTTCCTCCACCTCGTCGGCCCGCCCCTGCAGTCGCCTCGCGACATAGCGGCTGACCGCCCAGTAGTGCGCGCGATAGGCAGCGGCGAAGAAATCGTCGTTGCTCATGCTCGGTTCGTGTCCGGCACTTTCCGGATCGTCACACCCGTCTTCCGTGATGTTCCTCGCGTCGTCCGAGTGTGACGTGCGTGCCGAGTACGGACACAGGCGGGGCGTGAAGAGGATCAGAGACACCAGGGCCGTGCAGTGGCTCACCAGCACCGATCACAAGACGATCGGCACGCTCTATTTGGTCACCGCGTTCGCGTTCTTCCTGACCGGTGGCGTGATGGCGCTGCTGATGCGCGCCGAGCTGGCCCGGCCGGGTCTGCAGATCATGTCGAACGAGCAGTTCAACCAGGCGTTCACGATGC
>NZ_JBVHSK010000013.1:0-247841 GCF_055566415.1 Streptomyces sp. NPDC027663
TGCGCGCATCTACTCATACTCCTCCCTCTCTTCTCACCCCACCCCCCCTCGCCTCCACCCCCCCCCTCCCCCCCCCCACCCCCCCCCCCACCTCCCCCCCCCCCCCCCCCTCCCCCCCCCCCCGCCGCCGTCTGCAGGCGCTCCGGCAGCAGCGCCATCGCGCCGCCGCCGGTTGCGCCGATCAACCGCAGCCCCGGGTACTTGTCCAGCCACCCCGCGAACGCGATCATGGCCATGCCCATCGTGACGTCACCGAACCGGCCGATCTGCTCGACGAAGCCGATCTCGTCGACCCGTTCCGTGCCGACCGGTTCGGCCGGCGCGTGCACCAGGACCGGCACCCCCGCCTCCGCGGCCAGCGCGAAGAAGGAGTCGGCCCGCTGCGAGCCGAGCAGCTCCCCGTGAACGCTGGACGTCGTGATCAGGCCGACGAAGGCGGGGTCCGCGAGGGTCTCCCGCACTCCTTCGAGGTGATCGTCGTCCCCGAACGGGTTGGCGTACACGTAGCCGCGCAACTGGTCCGGGAACCTGCGGATCAGGCCTGCCATCCAGGCGTGGAAGCCGCGCAGCCGGTCGCGTGGTTGCGCGTAGTTGTCGACGCCCGGAACCCGCGCCATCGCGCCGGCCCCGACGGGGCTGCCGATGATGGTGAGGTCGATTCCGGCCTCGGCGCGAGCGGCGAGCATGCCGTCGACGTCGGTGAGGCTCGGGGGCATGGGGAAGCGCTTGGCCGCCTCCGGTGGGGACAGGTGCCCGTGAATGTCGATGATCACGTGTCGGTTTCCGGTTTCGGTGCGAGTGCGCGGACGACCGCGGCACAGTCCTGGTCGCCCAGTCCTCGCTCGGTGGCGCGGACGTGGGTCTCCGCCGCGGCGGACGCCAGCGGCAGACTCAGGCCGACTGCTGCTGCCTGCTTGGTAGCGAGCATGAGGTCTTTCGCCATCAGCCGCAGCCGGAAGTCCGGCTCCTCGAAGCGGCCGGCGGCTATGCGCCTCGACTTGAACGCCATGACCGGCGAGGCGAAACCGCTGCCCGCGATCGTCTTCAGGACCAGCTGACGGTCGAGGCCGCAGGCCGCCGCCAGCTCACTGGCCTCGGCCAGCGCCTGCACCTCGATGCCCATCAGCAGGTTGAGGAGCAGCTTCATCCGCATGCCGGAACCGAGTGCGCCCAGATGGACGACCTCCTTGGCCAGCAACTGCAGCACAGGGCGGACGGCGTGGAACGCCTTCTCCTCGCCGCCGGCGAACAACCGCAGTTCACCGTCGCGGGCGTGGTCCCGGTTGCCGAGCATGCCGACGTCCAGGACCGAGGGGACGTCCCCCGCGATCTGGACGACCTCGTCGGGGGAGACGGTGCTGGCGCAGATGAGGACGCCCGGGTAGGGGCCCTTGGCCAGCACGCCGTCCGGGCCGCGGAGCACGTCGCCGAGGGCTTCGCCGTCGGCGACGACACAGATGGCGGCGCTCGTACCCGCGACGGCGTCGGCGGGATGTGCGGCGGCGTGGGCGCCCGCCTCGGCAAGCGGCGCGATCCGCTCCGCGGTACGGTTCCAGACCCGGACCTTGATTCCCTGGTCGAGGAGGCGACCGGCCAGGCCGGCACCCATTGCGCCGAGCCCGAGCACGGCGACCGGGCCGTTGGTGGTGTGTGGCGTCATGACGCCACCCCCTTGGTCTCCTTGATCACCCGGAACCGCAGCGACTGCCGCTGGTCGACCCACTCGCGCAGCGGCGCCACCAGCTCGCGGTGCTCCTCGCTCTGCTGCCAGGCGAAGAACTGCTCGGCGGACTCCCACTCGCTGGTGATGACCCACTGACGGGAGTCGTCGGCGGGTTCACCGAGCCGCTCGACGATGTGACCGGGGCTGCTCGCCACGGACTTCCTGAGGTGCTCGTACAGGTCCAGGAACCCCTGCTCGCCGCCCTCGATCACACGGACCGCGAAAACGACGCTCAGCTTGTCGGCCGGTCGGCCTTCATGGTTCATGCCCATGTCTCCTCCTGATGATGAGATCCGGCAGGACACGCATCCCACGGACTCATGTCCCCCGTACGGCTGCAACTCCGAATGGGGGACAAGCCAGTCGGCACAAGGGGTTCACGTTCCGTCATTAGACAATTCGGGTGAGTGGCGGGCGGTTTTGCCGGGGGAAACGGGCGAAGTCACCGGCCGCGAGGTTTACCGGCCCGGCGGGCGGCGGTCGGGCCGAGCGGTCCGGCACCGGGCGCGAGGACCAGGACGCCGGAGCCGGGCCTGGCTTCAGGTGGGGAGCCACCGGACCGCGGCGCGCGGGAACTCGAAGCACGGATCGACGGCGCGGTCGGCCGTAGTGCGTGACGGGTCGGGGTTTCCCGGCGTCAGCCGTGACGGCGCGGTCGGCCGTGGTGCGGGGTTCGGGCTTTCCCGGCGTCAGCCGTGGCGGCGCGGTCGGCCGTAGTGCTGCCATGGGAGGTGTGGTGGGGGGAGGGCCGGCCTGCCGGACCCGGTGGTGACGGACCGTGGCATGGTTTCTCGTCGCCGGTGATGGAATGATGATCGGCGACATAAGGCGACGGCGGTCCGAGGAAGCCGGTGTGAATCCGGCGCGGTCCCGCCACTGTGACCGGTGAGCGAGTTCCGGCATGCCACCGCCCCGGGGCCCGGGGCGGGAAGGCGGGGCGAAGCGATGACCCGGGAGCCAGGAGACTCACGCGGTCGCCTCCTCACGGAACACCGGGGCGGATCTCCCCGGGAGGGGAGTGGCGCGGCGTGCCCGAGAAGTCGGTGGACGAGGCAGCGAACGGGGCTGTGGTACGGAGTGGTTCGGCGCCGTGCCGGGTCGTCGTGTGCCGGGACTGCTGCTGCGGCAGTCCCAAGGTGACCGGTGTCGATCACGCGGCGCAGACCGCGCGCCTGCGGGCGGAGGTGCCGGTGCGCGTCTCCGAGTGTCTCGACGTGTGCGATCAGGCAAACGTCATCGTCGTACAGCCGTCCGCCGCGGGCCGGGCCGCCGGTGCGCGGCCGGTCTGGCTGGGGCTCGTCAACGATGCCGACGCGACCGAGGACATCGTCACCTGGGTGCATGCCGGCGGCCCGGGCGTGGCTCCCCTGCCGGACATCCTCGACCTGTACGCCTTCACGCCACCGCGGCGTCGTGTCGGTTCCTGACGGGCCGTGGACGTGCGCGGGCGGTAAGGCCCTGTACATGTGGGGGGCTTGGGCCGTGTATGTGTGGTGGCTTGGGCTGCGGACGTGTGGGGGCCGTGTGGTGGCTTGGGCCGTGGACGTGTGGGTTCCTACGCCGTGGCCGTAAGGGTTCCTACGACCGTGGTGGGGGTGAGGCCGCACGGTGAGCCGGCAGGTCCGGCCCGGCGACCTCGCTCGTGCGGCAGTGAACTCGGCATGCACCCGGCAAAGTTCCGCCACCGGTGACCCACGCGCCCCGGGCCCCTCTGCCCCGCGGGAGAGGAAGATCACGCCTGATGGGTGCGGTCTTGGCCGTGCGCGTGTCACGCGGTACGGTCTGTGCGATATCGACGACGGCGAGACGGAAGCCGGTGGGAATCCGGCACGGTCGCGCCACTGTATGCGGGCTCCGGAAGGTGCTCGTGAGTCAGACCCGTGGCCGTCGTCCTGTGCACCACCGAGATGGGACGCGAACTCCCAGAGGAGGTTCTGCCATGGCGCAGACCGTCGCCCAGCCGACAGCCACCAACCCCGCCGTTCCCGCGACGCTGCCGCTGAAGGCGATAGCTCCCTGGGCGGTCTTCTTCGGCATCCTGATGCTGGTCCTGCTGTACTTCGTCGGCGCCGAGCAGGGCGCCACCTCGGTGTTCAGCGGCACGGACGTGCACGAATGGGTGCACGACGGCCGGCACCTGCTCGGCTTCCCCTGCCACTGACGCGAGGGACTCCGTACGCTCATGAACTCCGCAACGGTAAGAAACCTTCTCGTGCGGGGCATGCTCGCCGGCCTCGCCGCCGGTGTGCTCGCCCTGATCGTGGCCTACTTCCTCGGTGAGCCGAGCGTCGACAAGGCGATCAGCTTCGAGGACGCCCACTCACACGAGCACGAGATGGAAGTCGTCTCCCGCTCCGTGCAGTCCACGGCCGGCCTCGCCACCGGTGTCCTCGTCTACGGGGTCGCCTTCGGCGGTATCGCCGCGCTCGCGTTCTGCTTCGCCCTGGGCCGTGTCGGCCGTTTCGGCCCGCGGGCCACAGCACTGCTGCTGTCGGGCAGCGCGCTGCTGGCCGTCTATGTGGTGCCGTTCATGAAGTACCCGGCCAACCCGCCGTCGGTGGGCGACCCGGACACCATCGGCAAGCGGACCACCCTGTACTTCCTGATGATGGTGCTCAGTGTGCTGCTGGCGGTCGCCGCGACCATCCTGGGCAAGCGCCTGGCGCCTGCTCTGGGCACGTGGTGGGCGACCGTGGTGGCGGTGGCGGCGTTCGTCGTCGTGGTCGGGCTGGCGTACGAGTTCCTGCCGGTCATCAACGAGGTGCCGAAGGACTTCCCGGCCGCCCTGCTGTGGCGGTTCCGCCTGTCCGCGCTGGCCATCCAGGCCGTGCTGTGGACCGGATTCGGGCTCGCCTTCGGTGAGTTGGCCGAGCGTCTGCTGAACCCCAAGCCGGCGACGGCCGCGTCCGGGCAGACGGTTCCGGCCGCGCGCTGATTCCTTCCGGACAACAGAGGGCCCCTCGGAACCATCCGGGGGCCCTCTGGCGTTCCCCGGACACCGATGCGCACGGGATCACCGCCATGGCACAGGACCCGGCTGATCCGACGCGATCCACCCCGGCGAGGAGCGGAGGAACCGAGTGGCCAGACACCCCCAGCCGCGCCGCATCACCCTCGGTGGGCGCGAGGCGGTCGCCCTCACCGTCCAGGAGTACGAGCAACTCGTCGCCAGCCGACGGCAGATAGGCGGCCAGAGCGCCCGGGTGCGCGTGCTCGCCCAGCAGGCGAAGCGGACCGAACGGCTCCTGGAGGAGTTGCAGACCCTGGTCGAGGCCCCGGCGGACTGCGGTGAACGGAACACCACGGTGCCGTCCCCATGCCCGGCGTCCTGCCCCGCGCACCGAGCGGCAGAGGCCGACGCAGGCACCGACTGCCTGCGCTGCGCCGTCGCGGCCCTGCTGCACCGGCACCGGCACGGGGCCGCCTGACGGCGGGGACCGCACTCAGGGGCTGGTGCCCGGCCCGGCCAAGGGCTGTCCGAGGCGCAGATTCCACCGCCCGGCCCGTCCGCTGAGTTCCGTTGCCGTCAGCGGGGGTACGTCGAGCCGCCAGAAGGCGGCAGCGGGCAGGTCCAGCACCTGGACGACCGCGGCCCGTACGACCTCCGGCTCGACCACGGCGAGCGTACGGCCGTCCCGGTCCCGCATGCCGTCCAGCCAGCGCCCGACCCGCTCGCACACGTGCTGGACCGACTCCCCGCCGTGTGCCGCCCAGCCGGGATCGGTGAGCCACCGGCCCACCGCCTCCGGTTCCGCGGCTCCCACGTCCTCCAAGGTGCGGCCCCGCCACCGGCCCACATCCAGAGCTCTCAAGTCGGCCGTCTCCACGGCGTCGAGGCCGAGCGCCGCCGCCGTCTCCCGGCAGCGCGCGCTCGGGGAAGCGGCCGCCCGGGCAGCGGTCGGCAGCGAACCGGCCGCCGAGCGGGCGCGGGCCGCGCCGATGGCGTCGATCGAGTCACCGCCGTAGAAGCGGGCCTGCCGCAGTGACGGGCTCGTCGCGGGCGAGACGAAGACGACTCGGCTGGTCACGTGGCTCCTCGGAGAAGTTTCCGGTGGTCGCCGGGCCATGAGTACGTCCCCTCGTCCCGTCGGCCTCGGCGGCGAACATAGCATCCGCAGACCTCGCGGTTCCCGCAGATTCGCAGGTCAGCGAAGGCGGGAGCGCAGCTGGGGGCCGGCCCGCGGTGCCCGGGGAAGGTGCCGGGGGCCAGGCGGTGGGTGATTCTGGAGGGGTGTGGGGTGTCCTAGTGAGCCGGCTGCCGGCGGCCTACGCCGCCTCCGCTCGTCGCGCCCTGCGCGTGATGCTCGCTGCCGCAACCGGCTTCTACCTCTTCCGCTACGGCTTCGGCCTCCCCGTGGCGGCGACCTACGCGCTGTTCACCGCGATCGCACTGGGCGGCCTGTCCAGGATCCCCGGCACCGGCCCGCAGCGCTCCGCGCTGATCCTGCGCCTGCTGCCGGTGTGCTGGCTGCTCGTGACCGTCGGCACCTACCTGTCCGTACGGACCTGGAGCGCGGTGACCGGCATGCTGGTGATCGGCTTCGCGCTGGCCTTCTCCGCCGTGGGCGGACCGCGCCCGGCAGGGGCGGCGCCGGGGCTGCAACTGCTCTACATCCTGCCGTCGTTCCCGCCGTACGATCCCGGCTCGCTCGCCGAGCGGCTGATCGGCACGACCACCGGGGCGGTCCTGCTGATCGCCGCGGAGGCGCTCCTCTTCCCCGAGCCCCGCCCGCCGACGTACCGGGAACGGGCGGCCCGCGGCGCGCTGACCGCGCAACGGTGCGCGCGGCTGCTGGCCGCACCCCCCTACGCCCTGACCGCCGCGGACATCCAGGCGGAGCACCGGGCGAGCCAGGCGCTGCGTGACCGCAACCAGCCGGAGGCCGAGCGGCCGGCGGGGCCCGGGGTGCGCGATCGGGCACTCACCCACACCGGCCTCACCACCCGAACCCTGCTCAGCCGGCTGGTGCAGCTGCCCGCCACGCCGGGGGAGGAGCCGGACCGCGAGGTGACCGCCGTACTGGACGCCGTGGCGCGACTGGCGGCGGCGACCGCGGCCTGCCTGCGGGCCGGGCCACCCCCCACGGCGGAGTACGCGGACCTGGTCGCGGCCCGCGCACACCTGTCCGACCGCTCCGAGGGCGCTCCTCCCGCCGGGACGGACGCCGGCCACCCGGCAGCCGAGGCGAGCGCCGGTCACGCGTCCGCCGGGGCCGGCGTCGGCCGCGGTCCGGAGGGGGCGGTCGTCGGCCACCCGCCCGACGGGTCCGGTCCCGTCGCCGGTCTGGCGCCCGCCGTGCTGCGCCGTCACGCCGCCGTGCTGGAGATCGCCGACGCGGCGCTGGCCATGGCCACGGCGGCCGATCTGGCGGTACGGGGCCGGCACACCTCGATGGAGACGGCGCCCGGCCGCTTCTGGTACGCGACGGTCCCGGCTCCGGTCCTGTGGTGGCACCGGCTGCGCGGCCATGCCGGGCGGCGGTCGGTGTTCTTCCAGAACGCGGTGCGTATCGCGCTGGCCCTGACGGCGGTCCGGCTGGTGGCCGGGGTGGACACCCTGCCCCACGGGTTCTGGGCCATGCTGGCGACGCTCACCCTCGTCCGTACCACCGTGGACCAGACGTGGAGCACCATCCGCGTGGCACTCGCGGGCACACTGGCCGGGGCCCTGGTGACCGCCGGCATACTGATCGGCGTCGGTCCGCACACCGTCGTCTACGCCGTCATGCTCCCGCTGTGGATGCTGTTCGCCTTCACGGTGGGTCCCGTGCGGGGCGTCGGCTGGGCCCAGGGCCTCTTCACCGTCCTCGTGGCCCTGGTCTTCGCCCAGCTGGCGCCGCCGACCTGGCGGCTGGCCGAGGTCCGGATGCTCGACGTGCTGATCGGCAGTGCGATCGGCGCCGTCTTCGGTGTGCTGGCCTGGCCCCGCGGTGCCCATGACGAACTGCGCTACGCGGCGGCGGAACTGATGCGCAGAGCCGCGGAGATCGTCGTCGCGACCAGTGCCACGGTCGCCGGCGGGGCGGCGGGGGCCACCCAGCAGGGGCCGTCCGGTCACCGGTCGCTGCAACGTGCCGTCATCCTCGCGGAGTCGGCTTATGCGCAGTACCAGAGCGAGCCGCCGCGGATGGAGCCCCAGAGGCACAGGACCGAGCTGCCCGACATGGACTGGCAGGCCACGCTGATCACCGGGCACCACACCCTCTGGGGGTCCGCACGGTTGCTGGAGCCGCCGCGGACCACGCTGAGCCCACCGTCGGCCGAGTCGGCAGGCGTGCTGGGGGAGCGCGTGGCCGGGCGGATGCTGCTGGTCTCGGCGGCGCTGGACCCGGGAGACGACACCCCGGCTTCGGTACCGATGATGGACCCGGCCCTCGCAGGCTTCGCAGCCGAGCCGCCCGGCGCCCCGCGACGCTACTACGCGACCGTCTCCTGGCTGGCCTCGCTCATGACCGACCTGGCCCGGATCGCGCACACCGGCCGCGCCGCCGCTGACGACGGCGGCGCGACCGCGGACGAGTGACGTGGTTCGGCGGGCAGAGCGGTCGACGGACGGTGCTAGGAGGCCTGGGCCTTGTCGTACAGGGCCTTGGCCACGTCCCCGAAGTAGGGACCGAACATACGGTTCGGCAGGAACGTGTAGCCGAAGCTGTTCACGGAGACCTGCAGACCGGTGCCGGTCGCCTCGTTGAAGCCGGTGAACCAGGGGCCACCGCTGGATCCGCCCGTCATGTTGCAGGCGAGGCTGTGATCCTGCGTGAAGAGGAAGTCCTTCGAGCTGTTGCCGCTGCAGTAGATCAGCTTCGTGCCGTCGTACGGCGACGCGGCCGGGAAGCCGAAGGAGTACATCGGCTTGTTGTAGCCGCCGTTGAACTGGATGCCTTGTGCACCGACGACCGAGGTGAGCGTCCTGCCGTTCAGGGGGCTGACGACCGCGGCGCCGACGTCGTTGTTGATGTCCTCGCTCGCTTCCCATTGCGGGGTCGTCAGCGTCTTGGCGGCGGTCCACTGGCCGTACGGTGCATTGCCGTTGTTGTAGCCCGGCACGAACACCCAGTTGGTGTGCCAGCTGCCCTGGTACTTCACACAGTGGCCGGCCGTGATGACGGTGCTGGCGTTCTGGCTGGTCACGGCGTTGCCGGTGCAGGATGCGGTGCGGCCCTGGAAGGTGAAGAACACCCGTCCCGAGGTCGGGACGACGGCACCGCCGCCGGTCCATGCGCCACCGGCCTGCGGGAAGGAGGCGAGGGCGGCGGTCGGTGCCACGGTGGTCGAACGGCCGTGGGTCACCGGGGCCTTGACGGTCCCCGCGGCCTGCTTGGTCAGTAGCAGGTCGAGGGGGGTGGCGCTGCGCATGCGCTCGGCTGTCCAGAACGTGCGGGCCTTGTGCTGTTCGGCTGTCGAGGCGGTGCGGGCGGCGGCCGACGGCCCGGACGGCGCCGCGTCCGGTGCCGCTTCGGCGGCGCCGGCGTAACCGAGGCCGCCGGTGAACAGGGCTCCTACGGCCAGCAGTATGCCCGTGGCAGTGCGATGGCGTCTCACGCAGGTCTCCTTCTGCCGTGCCGGGACTGGTCGGGTCCGGGCAGGGTGGGGGAACGAAGAGCAGTGCGAACAGACGTGCGTGAGGCAGCGTGCCACGGAATACCTGAATTGTCAGGGGCACGTAAAGATGTTTCGGTGGCGGCGCGGTCGGCCGCCGGCGCGGGCCGGGAGCGGTCAGTCGGCGACGAGTTCGCAGAAGCGACGCGTATCGATGTTGCCGCCGGACGCGATGACGCCGATCCGCCGCGGCGGGTTGTCGACACGGCCGGCCAGGAGGGCCGCCAGGGGCGTGGCGCCGCTGGGTTCGAGGACGATCTTCAGGCGTTCGAAGGCGAATCGCAGGGCGCTGACGATCTCGGCGTCGCCGACCAGGGCGATACCGTCGACCAGGCGCTGGTTGATCGGGAAGGTGATCTCGCCCGGGGTGGGCAGAGCCTGTCCGTCGGCGATCGTACGGGGCACCGGGACGGTCACGCGTGCGCCGCTCTCCAGGGAGCGCTTGGTGTCGTCACCGGCCTCCGGCTCGACGCCGATGACACGGATGCCGGGGTGCAGCGCCGTGGCCGCGACGGCGCTGCCGGCGATGAGGCCGCCGCCTCCCACGGGTACCACGAGCGCGTCCAACGGGCCCGCCTCCTCGAGGAGTTCGAGGGCGGCCGTGCCCTGGCCGGCGATGACGTGCGGGTGGTCGTAGGGCGGGATCAGGGCCAGGCCGCGATCCTCGGCCAAGGCGTGGCCGAGCGCGGTGCGGTCCTCGGTGTAGCGGTCGTACGTGACGATCTCCGCGCCGTACCCGGCGGTCGCCGCCAGCTTGGAGCGGGGCGCGTCCTCGGGCATCAGGATGACGGCCCTGGTGCCCAGCTCGCGGGCGGCCAGTGCGGTGGCCTGGGCGTGGTTGCCGGAGGAGTAGGCCGCGATGCCCTTCGCCCGCTGCTCGGGCGACAGCTGGGCTGCGGCGTTGTACGCACCGCGGAACTTGAATGCCCCGACCCGCTGGAAGTTCTCGGCCTTGATGAACACCTGTGCACCGACGAGGGAGTTCAGGGTGCGGGAGGTGAGGACGGGGGTGCGGTGGGCGACACCATTGAGGCGTGCGGCGGCCTCGCGGACGTCGTCGAAGGATACGGGCAGTGCGGCAGCCATGAGGGTCCTTTGGCGTAGTGGGGCGCGGTGGCGGGACGAAGGGGGGGGCGGCTCACCAGCCGGTGACCCGGGGCCAGAAGGCTTCGATCGTGGGGGCGGCAGCGGTGTCCTGGGAACCGTCGACGACGTGGTAGCCGTGGTGCTGGGCGGCGGTGGCGCAGGCGTGGTTGGGGAGGATGCGCAGGCGGGTGCCGATGGGCAGGTCCGGCAGAGTGCCGCCGTCGCGGGCGGTGAGGGTGCCGTGCTCCTGACTCGCGGCCGTCATGACCAGGCCGGGGATCAGGGTGCCGTGCAGATCGGCGACCAGGCCGTAGCCCTGGTCCTGCGCCTGGGCGGCGGTGCCGCGGTCGCGGGACATCGCCATCCAGCCGCCGTCGGTGACGATCCACCCGTACTCGGGGCGGTGGCCGATGACGGTGACGACGACCGACAGCGCGAGGTCGTCGAGGGCACAGACGCCGAGGCCCGCCATGACCAGGTCGAAGAAGACGTAGTTGCCGGCGCGGAGTTCGGTGACCCCGGTGAGGTCATCGGCGGCATGGGCGGTCGGCGTGGAGCCCACACTGACGGTCCGCACCGGCAGGCCCTCGGCGCGGAGCCGTTCGGCCGCGGACACGGCGGCGTCGCGTTCGTTCTTCGCGGCCAGCCGCTGTTCCTCGGGGCCACGTGCGAAGTACGACTCGCCCGCATGGGTCAGCACACCGTCCAGGCACCCCGCCTCGTGCAGGAGGCAGCCGATCCCGGGAAGCCCGGGCGCGTCGGGCTTCAGTCCGCCGCGGTGGCCGTCGCAGTCGATCTCGATCAGGGCCGGGACGGCGATGCGGGCCTCGCGTGCGGCAGCGGCGACGAACGTGGCCTGCTCGGTGCTGTCGAGCAGCACGCGCAGGGTGACACCACGACGCAACAAGGCGATGACGCGCGGAAGTTTGTGCGGGGCGATACCGACGGCGTAGGTGATGTCGGTGTGGCCGGCGTCGGCGAACGCCTCGGCCTCGGCGAGGGTGGAGACGGTGACGGGACCGGGAGCGCCGTCGTGCAGAAGGGCGGCGGCGTCGAGACTCTTGGCCGTCTTCACATGGGGGCGCAGGGCGACCCTGAGCCGGCCGGCCCTGGCCCGCAGCCGTGCGACGTTGCGCCGCGTCCGGTGCACGTCGACCACGGCGAATGGGGTGTCCGGTCCGGCCAGGGTGCGGGCGGCGGCGGAAGAGGGGGAGGGGGAGGGGGTGTTGGTCATGAGCGAGCGGCCCTTCACTTCGCGTAGTTGTAGACCGTCGCCCGGGACACGCCGAGCAGGTCGGCGATGGTCTGCGCGGCGTCGCGCGAGTCGAAGTAGCCGTCGCGCTGCAATTGGCGTACCAATGCCTTCTTGTCCTCCCGGCTCAGCGACCTGGGCGTTGCGGCACGCTCGGCGGCATGGGTCTCGACGGCCTGGCGCAGCTCGCGCGCGGTACGGTCGCGCAGGGTCTCCAGAGGCTGGTCGCGGTGCTCGGTGTCCGTCGCCACGAGGTTGGACAGCGCGAGGGTCACCGGCGACAGGACGGACACGTCCAGGTTCAGGCACAGCGCCGCGACATACTCGCCCGCGGCGTTCTTGATGCCGATGGACGTGCTCTTCGCCGGGCGGCCGTCGGGAAACCGGTTGGGGTAGTTCTGTACGACGCTCGGATAGTGCGGGTCGGCGATCCGGGCCAGGCCCAACTCCGTTGCCGCGTCGCCTACCTGACGGCCGGACAGGTTGTTCTCGATGGCCCGGATCGCGTGGCCTGGGTTCCGCAGGTCGTGCAGCACCACCTCGCACAGCCCCGGGAACATGCGGCCCAGCGCCACGGCGATCTTCTCGGCCTCCCGGATGAGGTGCTCGTCGGCGTCGGTGACGGTGGTGGCGCCGCCGTCGATGTGGGTGGTTGCCAGGGTCCCCGCGCACTCGTCGGTCTCCGCGCACTCGTCGCGGCTTTGCGTGTCGTCCGCGCGGTGGTCCATGGGCACCCTCGTCCACTCGGTGTTCGACTTTCTGTCCATCTCTGGACGATAAGGCTAGGCAGTCGTGGGGTCGCTGTCCAGCGTCCTCAGGCCGGTCGCGCACTTCCCGGCCTTGCGCCCAGGCGCCCTGCGACTGGCGCCGACCACCCAAGTACCGTGCGTACAAGCACGTATCGCACACAGCACGATCGAGAACGTTCCGCCGAGGGGGACACATGGCCGACCGGTACAGGGCACAACACACGCCGTGGCTGCGCAGCTTCCATCAGCCGGCACCGGGAGCGCCCCGGCTGCTCTGTCTGCCGCACGCCGGCGGCTCCGCGAGCTTCTTCTTCCCCGTTTCCAAAGCGCTGTCGCCGGCGGTGGACGTGCGTGCGGTGCAGTACCCCGGCCGCCAGGACCGCCAGCACGAGAACCCGGCCCGTTCCATCCAGGAACTCGCGCAGGGGGTGTTCGATGCGCTGGACGACGCGGAGGACACGCCGCTGGTGCTGTTCGGGCACAGCATGGGGGCTGTGGTCGGATTCGAGCTGGCCCGTCTCCTGGAGAACGCGGGGCGGCCGCCCGCGGTACTGATCGTGTCCGGCCGCCGGGGCCCGGCCATCGAGCGGATCGACACCGTCCACAAGGGCGACGACGCGTCGGTGCTCGCGGAGGTGGCCAAGCTCGACGGCACCGATTCCGCACTGCTCCAGGACGAGGAGATTCAGCGGATCATCCTGCCCGTGCTGCGTGCCGACTACTATGCGATCGAGACCTACCGGCGTACGCCCGGACCGCGGTTGGGCTGCCCCTTCGTCGTGATGACGGGGGACGCCGACCCCCGGGTGACGCCGGACGAGGCCCGCGTCTGGGCCGAGGAGACCGAGGGCGGGTTCGAGCTGGAGGTCTATCCCGGCGGGCACTTCTTCGTGGTGGCACAGCAGGAGGCCGTGGTGGCACGGATCGACGCCGTGCTGCGGGGGCTCGGTTCCGGCACGGGAGCGGTGGCCTGAGGCATCCGGGCGGATCGGTGCCGCGGCGCCGCAGCGGTCGGCTGCGCGAGCCGGGCGGCTTGGCGCAGGGCGGCACCGGCTGCCGGCGCCGCCCTTGCGGGGTGCGTCAGCCGAGCACCTTGGCGGACTCGATGACCACGGGCTCGTTGGGGACGTCCCCGTGGCCCTGCCGGTTGCCGGTCTTGACGCCCTTGATGGAGTCGACGACGTCCTGGCCCTCGATGACCCGGCCGAACACGGCGTAGCCCCAGCCGTTCGGGGTCTTCGACGAGTAGTTGAGGAAGGCGTTGTCCGAAACGTTGATGAAGAACTGGGCCGTTGCGGAGTGCGGGTCGCTCGTCCGCGCCATCGCCACGGTGTAGGCGTTGTTCTTCAGCCCGTTGTCGGCCTCATTCTGGATCGGGCCCTTGGTGGGCTTCTGCTGCATGTCCGGGGTGAAACCGCCGCCCTGGACCATAAAGCCGTTGATTACCCGATGGAAAATCGTGCCGTCGTAGTGGCCGTTGCCCACGTACGCCAGGAAGTTCTCGACGGTCTTGGGCGCCTCGGCGTCGTTGAGTTCCAGCACGATGCGGCCGAAGTTGGTGTTCAGCTCGACTGTCGACATCACAATCTCCTTATTCCGGTGGGGCTTGCCCACGCCTACGGTATACGGCCCTGGCGGCCGTTCTCCGGTGCGGTCGAGGGCCACGACGGCCTGCCGCTCGAGCGCACCAGGGAATATATGACCACAGGGGGCACGCGCGGCGCGGCAGCGCCCCGGGCATCGAACGGCCATCCGGGTCACCGCCGGTGCCGGCCGACCGCCCACGGATGCTTTTCGCCGGACATTCGTCATCCGAACGGCCCTCGGCCGGATGCGACTTCCGCGTCGACGGCAGTGGACCGCGACTCGGCCCGGTCGGCACGTACGCGCGGCGATGCGGGCGGTCCGGATCGGTGGCGACGGCGCTCCAGCACGTGATGGCCGGTCAGGGGGCACAGCCGTTCGCCGAGAACCGTGCCGAGAACCGTACGGAGACGGCCCGGCTCCTGCGCCGACCGGCCGGAACGTACGTGTCCGCGGGCCGCCTGCCGCAGCGCCGGCAGGCTTCACCGGTCGCCCACCACCGCGAAACCCGGCGGTCCCGCACGCGGCGTCGGTCACACGCCGTGGGCTCATCGCCGCACTCCAGGTGCGGGCGGGGTGAGGAAGCCGTTGGCGGACCGCCACCCCGACACAGTAGGTTCCTTTCCGGAACGCAGTGAACGCCGAAAGGGAACCTACTGGTCTCACCGGCCGAGCCGGAGCGGACGGAGACGACGGACACCCCGATTCCAGGGCGTTCCAGTGGCGATCCCCGGAAAGCCCGATTGCCGGGGCGTCCCCGGGTCGATCCCCGGATAACCCGATTCCCTGGGCGTCCCCCGAAACGATCCCCGCAAAGCCGGTCCCCGAGGCGCTGCCCGGATCGGTCGCCGGGAAGAAAGGACGACGAGATGACGGCCGCAGCGGCTGTGAAGCCGGACGACCCGGATCACGCGCGCATCCCCGACACGCCCGCCAAGGGCACGGTGATCCTGCTCAACGGCACCTCCAGCTCCGGCAAGTCCAGCATCGCCCGGGCCCTGCTCGACACCCTCGACGGCATCTGGTTCCACATACCCGTCGACGCCTTCCACTCGATGCGCGGTGGCACGCCCATTGCCGACGAGGACCTCCAGGCCGAGATCGACCGCACGGCCAAGGGCTTCCACCGTGCCGTCGCCGGAATGGCCGCGGCGGGCAACAACCTCGTCGTGGACCATCCGCTGACCCGCCGCTGGCGGCTGCTGGACCTCCTCGGTCTGCTGGAGCCGCAGGACACACTCCTGGTCGCGGTCCGCTGCCCGCTGCCCGAGCTGGAACGCCGGGAACGGATACGCGGTGACCGGCAGCCCGGGCTGGCCGCCCTGCAGTACGGGCAGGTCCATGCGCACGGCCCGCACGACCTGGACGTCGACACCGGCGTGCTGTCCCCGCAGGAGTGCGCCCTGCGCATCCGTGACCTGCTGCGGCAGCGCCCTCGCCCCACCGCCTTCGAGCAGCTCCGGCGGACCGTGCCCGTCCCGGGCTGAACTCTCTCAGGACAGCCCGGGCGCGTCACCGGGCGCCGCGGGCAACGCCAGGTGGGCCAGATCGTCCGGCGGGGGAGTGGTCACCGGCCACAGCGGAGCGGCGCCCCCGTCGGCGAGCGCGGCCGGTGCGTCGGTGAGGTTCATGCGCTCTCGCAGCCGGCCGTAGAAGTCCGTCGGACCGAGCCGCACCGCCTTGAGCCGGCGTGGAGCGGCGTACACACCGATCCAGTCCCCGGGGCTCAGCACGCCGCGCAACTGGCCGTCGATGCTGACCGCGGCCTGGCCCGACCGTTCGAGGACCCGTAGCGCGACGGCCTCGTCGGGTGCGGCCACGACCGAGCGGTTGAACACCATGTGCGGGGCGACCGGTGTGAAGACGAGGCCCTCCGCGCGGGGCGAGACCACCGGGCCGCCCGCGGCGAAGCTGTACGCGGTGGACCCCGTGGGCGTGGCCACCAGCAGTGCGTCGGCCGAGTAGGAGGCCAGCAGCTGCCCGGACAGATACACCGCGACCGACACCTGCCGGTCCCGGGCCAGCTTCTCCAGGACCACGTCGTTCAGCGCGGTGACGTTGAGCGCGACCCCCCAGTCCCCGCCCGCCTCGCACTCGGTGCGCACCCGGGGCGGGGGCAGCATCGGCCCGCGGCCGTACCGCAGCAGCGCCTCCATCTGTGTCGGCACCTCCAGCCGGCAGGACGCACGCAAGGTCAGAAGCATCCGGCTCTCGACGCGGATCCGCCCCTCCCGTACGGCGTCCAGCGCCTCGCGCACCGCCGCGGCCGGGACCTCCGTCAGAAAGCCGACGCGGCCCAGGTCGACGCCGAGCACCAGGGCGTCGTTCTCGGCAGCCAGCCGGGCACCGCGCAGGAACGTGCCGTCGCCGCCCAGGGTGACGATGAGATCCGGATCGTGCGCCGCGTCGACCTCCTCGCGGGCGCTGTGCCGCGCGCCCTGCCGCCACACGTCGATGTCGGTACACCCCACCGCGTGCTCGGCGCACCACGCGCGCACGGCCCGCGCGACGGCCACGGCCTCGGCACGCCCACTGTGCACGACCAGGCCGACCTGCTGCACCGTCATACCCGCACACCGCCTCTCCGCCGGCTCCGTCCGCAGGCCATCCTCGCCGTCGGCCGGCCCGCCCCGCCGCGCGCCACGCCGCCCGGCGGGTGCCCGCGGGTCTTCTTCCCGCCGCCCGGGCCGCAGCCCTGGCCGCTGCGCGCAGTCGGCTACGACGGTGCGGGACGGCCAGTGTTGCCGCCGCCCTGGCCGCTGCGCGCAGTCGGCTGTGGCGGCGTGGGACGGCGCTTCTCTCCACCGGGGTCGGCGGCTGTGCCGTACCGGGGTCGGCGGCTGTGTCGAATCGGCCATGGTCATGTCACCGCCATGTCACAGCGCGGGCCCGGGGGAACGCCATGACCCGCCGCTCTGTCTGTCCCGGTGAGCACCGGCTCCACGCCGGTCGAAGAGACCACGACCACCACACACATCGGGGGACCCCATGCAGCACCGTCACACCGGCCGCATCACCGCGGCAGCCCTGGCCGCGATCGCCGCCACCCTCTCGCTGACGGCCTGTCAGTCGGGGAGCGGCACGTCGCAAGCCGAGCCGTCGGCCACCAAGGCCCCTTCGTCCAGCGCCCCCGCCACGCAGGCCCCGGCTTCCGCGAGCCCCCGCCCCGCCGACGGCACCCGGTCCGCTTCGCCCACCCACGCTTCTCCGGCCCCTGACTCTCCCGCCTCCGCGTCCCCGGCCTCCGACACATCGGGCGGCAGCGGAAAGGCGTGCACGGCGAAGGCGCTGGAGGCGACGGCGTACCAGGCGGCCGACCGTCCCTCGGGTACCGGCACCGGAGCCGCGATCGTGGAGTTCACCAACGTCTCGGCGACGGCGTGCGTGCTGCAGGGCCACCCGACGGTGGCCGGGGCCGGCAACGGCTCGCCCCAGCACTCCGTTCCACTGAAGGTGACCCGCACGGGCGCAGCCCCCGCCGTGCCGGTCGCGCCGGGCGGCAAGGCATGGGTGAAGCTCACCTTCGTACAGGTGCAGGGCGAGGCGGACGGGTACTGCGTGTCCGGCGCGACGCCCACCGTGTACCCGACGCTGGTGGTCGGTCTGCCCGGCGCCGGTGCGCACCAAGTCGCCTTGACGGACGGCCAGTTCGCCGAGTGCGACAACAAAGTCACCGTGACCGCGGTGACGGCGGCGAAGCCGTCCTGACCCGCGCCGATCCCCGGCCGTGACCCCCGCGCGGGGGTCACGGAACCGCCCGCGTGTGATCTCCTCCATTGCGGTGGTCCGCCGTCCCTGTGAATCTCCCCTCGAACGATTTTCCGAAGAACTGTTATCGGCACCGCACCGAGCGGTCTCCCAGGTAACGGACAGCATCGTTCGGCGTCGAGGACAGGGAAGTTCTGATGAGCACACAGCACACGGTGGACACGGCGGCACTGGTGAACGCCGCCCGAGCGGGGGACCCGGCGGCCCAGGACGCCCTGGTCAGTGCCTACCTTCCGCTGGTGTACAACATCGTGGGGCGGGCGCTGAACGGTTCCGTCGACGTCGACGACGTGGTTCAGGACACCATGCTCCGGGCCCTGGGCTCGCTCGGCGACCTGAGATCCCCCGAGAGCTTCCGCTCCTGGCTCGTGGCCATCGCGATGAACCGGGTGCGCGCGCACTGGCAGGACCGGCAGCTCACCCAGGGAGCCGTCGAGGAGGAGACCGGCGACCTCGCCGATCCCGGCGCCGACTTCGTGGACCTGACCATCGTCCGGCTCCAGCTGTCCGGCCAGCGCCAGGAGACCGCGCGCGCCACGCGCTGGCTGGAGCCGGAGGACCGGGAGGTGCTGTCGCTGTGGTGGCTGGAGTGCGCCGGTGAGCTGACCCGGGGCGAGGTCGCCGCGGCCCTCGGGGTGTCGCCGCAGCACACAGCGGTACGGGTGCAGCGGATGAAGGCGCGGCTGGAGGCGGCCCGCGTGGTGGTACGGGCGCTCGACACACGGCCGGCGTGCGAGGAACTGCGCGGTGTGCTGGCCTCCTGGGACGGCCGCCCCTCCGCGCTCTGGCGCAAGCGCATAGCCCGGCACGCCCGCGACTGCGCGCGCTGCAGCGGGCTGTGGAGCGGCCTGCTGCCCGCGGAGGGTCTGTTGGCCGGCCTGGCCCTGGTCGGGATCTCGTCGGCGCTGCTCGCGACGACCCGTTCCGGGGCGACCGGCATCACCGCGGCCGGCTCCACCGCCCCGGTCCCGTCGTACGACCTGACGGCCGCCCACCCGGTCGACGGCAGCTCCGGCGCGGGTCACGGGGAGGCGAACGGGGGTCATGGGGGAGCGGACACGGACCACTTCGGGGCGGACACGGGCCACTCCGGGGCGGACACGGGCCACTCCGGGGCGGACACGGGCCGCTTCGAGGCGGATGCGGGTGACTTCGGGCCGGAGGACCACGGCCTCGGCTCCGACGCGCCGGTCGGGCTCCGCGCCTCCCGCCGGCGGGCCACGGCCCGGGACGAGGCGCGGCGCCGGCGACGGAACCAGCGCCGGGCCGTCGGCGGCGCCGTGGTGGCCGCCTGTGTGGCGGGCGGCGGCTTCTGGTGGTTCGGGGCCGACTCCGGACCGGAGAGCAGGGAGGTGACCGCCAGGCACACCGCCGGCGCTCCCGTCGTGGACCTTTCCGAACCCAGCGCCGCCGCGACCTCCTCGTCACCCTCGGCCTCCGCCTCGCCGTCCCCGTCGCACTCGAAGAAGGCGAGCCCCTCCAAGAGCCCCAGCCCCACCCGCAAGAGCACGGCACCCAAGCCCGAGCGGGCCGCGCCCACGACTCCGCGCGCCACCCCCACCGTCCAGGCCCAGTCGGCGCCCACCGGCACGGTGGCGCAGGTGATCGCGCTGGTGAACAAGGAGCGGGCGGCGGCCGGGTGCGGTCCGGTCACCGGGGATCCGCAACTGGACAAGGCCGCCCAGGGACTCTCCGACGACATGGCCGCCCGCGGCTTCTTCGACCACACGGACCCGGACGGCAACGGCCCCGGCGAGCGCATCACCGCAGCGGGCTACCGCTGGTCCACGTACGGCGAGAACATCGCCCGGGGGCAGCAGACCCCGCAGGCCGTGATGGACTCCTGGATGAACAGCCCCGGCCACCGCGCCAACATCCTCAACTGCTCGTTCAAGAACCTCGGGGTCGGCGTCCACAACGGCTCCGGCGGCCCGTGGTGGACCCAGGACTTCGGCGCCAAGCTCTGAGCCGCGCCGTCCGGGGCGCGGGCTCCGGGTCACGGTCGTGCACGTCCGTGGGCCCGGGTGTCGTACGGCCAGGCGTCGTACGGCCGGGCGTCGTACGGCCGTACGCGTGCGCCGGTCCGGGCGTGCCGCTTCCGCGGCCTGCCGGAGCCCGGCGCAGCGCGACGCCTGCCCTGTGACGACGCGGCGACCGGAGCCTTGGGCGTCCGGTCGCCGCGCGGCCTGTGTGGGGTCGCCGTCACTCGTTCCGGAAGACGGCCTTGCTGACCTCGGCGGGGTTCTGGAACTCCTTCTTCCCGAGGTGGGAGATCCGCTCGGTGATCTCCTTGGACGCGTGGTTCTCCTCGGCGACCTTCCGAAGCTGGTCGGAACTGGCCGGGTACTCCGCGCCCGACAGGGCTTTCTGCAGATCGGTGGGCCTGACACCCGCCATGGCTCCTCCAGGCGGTGAGGTGGTGCACGTCCTGTCACCGGCGCCGCATGCTGCGCCGGACTGACCAGGTACCCACCGGCCGGAAGCGGATTCAGGAATTCTGCCGGGTCATGGTCGCCGCCGCCCACGGGTACTCGGGGCCCCGGAACCGGCACGCGCCGCATCCGGGAGGACCCGATGAGTGAGAGCACCCCCTCGCAGGCCGAGGGCGACGAAGAGGCGGACGCCCCCGAGAGGGAACAGCCGCCGCGCACGACACCGTCTCAGGCGGAGGGACCGGACCCCGCCGAGGAGTACGCCGGCCGTGAGGACGTGGCGCGGTCGGTCCGCGCGGACCCCGGACCGGACCTCGGCCTCGACGCCGACCAGCCGGTGGAACAGGCACGGCACGGCGGCAAGCCGGGCCTCTCCCGGCACCTGCGGGAGGAACCGAAGACCCCGATCCAGGAGGAGTTCGACCGTTGAGCAGAGGAGTTCGACCGTTGAACACCTGACACCGGGGTGAGGTCCCGACCGCCGAACACCCGGCCGTCCAGATGTGGTCCGGTCGCTGAGCACCTCAAAGTCCCGGACGCACCGATCACCGAGCAACCCGGGGCGGCCGGGCCGCCGGGCGCTCGGCGGCCCGGGGCCGTCCGCCTTGACGCCCCTGATGCCCCGACCTAGCGTGATCGCACACGTCCGGTCAGTTAGGGCAGGGGGCTCGGCGATGACGGACCCGCAGGTCCCGCTCGGCAGCAGATCCACCGGCCGCCCCGTCCAGATGGAGACGCACGGACTCGACGTGATCGGGGACGCGGAGCGCAGGGGCACCCCGCGCACGCTGTTCTGGCCCTGGTTCGGCGCGAACGTCTCCGTTCTCGGTCTGAGCTACGGCGCCTTCGCGTTCGGCTTCGGCATCTCCTTCCCACAGGCCCTCACGGCCGGAGTGCTCGGCATCGTCGGCTCGTTCCTGCTGTGCGGCTTCATCGCGGTCGCCGGCAAGCGCGGCTCCGCGCCGACCATGGTGCTCAGCCGGGCCGCGTACGGCGTGCGCGGCAACCGGCTGCCCTCCGTCGTCTCCTGGATGCTCACCGTCGGCTGGGAGACCGTCCTCATCGCGCTCGCCACGATGGCCACCGCCACCGTCTTCAGCAGCCTCGGCTGGGGCGGCGGCACCGAGACCAAGGTGGTCGGCCTGCTGGTGGTGGCCGCGCTGACCGTGGTCGGCGGGGTCATGGGATTCGACCTGATCATGCGGCTGCAGACCTGGATCACCCTGATCACCGGCGTCCTCACGATCATCTACATCGCCCTCGTCGCCGACCACGTCGACTGGGGCTCGGTCGACGCCGTCCCGGCGGGTTCGGCTCAGCAGTTCATCGGCGCGCTGGTGTTCATGATGACGGGCTTCGGGCTCGGCTGGGTCAACGCCGCCGCCGACTACTCCCGCTATCTGCCCCGGAATTCCTCCAGCCGGGGCGTGATCGGCTGGACCGCCTTCGGCGCCTCCCTGGCCCCACTGCTCCTGCTGGTCTTCGGGCTGCTGCTGGCCGGCTCCTCCGCGGAGCTGAGCAAGGCGATCGCGGCCGACCCGATCGGCGCGCTCACGACGATCCTGCCGACCTGGTTCCTGGTGCCGTTCGCCGTGGTCGCCGTCCTCGGTCTGGTCGGCGGCGCCGTCCTCGACATCTACTCCTCGGGCCTGGCCCTGCTCTCGGCCGGTGTACGGGTCCCGCGCTACCTGGCCGCGCTCTTCGACGGCGTCCTGATGATTGCCGGCGCGATCTACATCGTCTTCTTCGCCGACGACTTCCTCGGCCAGTTCATGGGCTTCCTGACCACACTCGGCGTGCCCATCGCCGCCTGGGCCGGTGTCATGCTCGCCGATCTGGCCCTGCGCCGCCGTGACTACGACGAGGCCGACCTGTACCGCCCGCAGGGCCGCTACGGCGACATCCCCCTGCTGCCCCTCACCCTGACCCTCGCCGCCACGGCGGTCGGCTGGGGTCTGGTCACCAACAGTGCCGCGAGCTGGCTGACCTGGCAGGGATACCTCCTGGAGCCGTTCGGCCTCGACGGCAGGACCGGTGCCTGGGCCCATGCCAACCTGGGCGTCCTCGTCGCCCTCGCGCTGGGCTTCCTGGGCACGCTGACGACGGCCCGGGGCCGGGTGCGGGACCAGGAGACCCGGGCGCCGAGCACGACGCCCGGCGAGGGGGTGCACGCTTGAGCGCCGGACATCTCGCCGTCATCGGCAGGCGGCGCGTCTTCGCCGATCCGGTGAGCCCCTGAGCCGCTCCCCGCTCCGGCACCGGAGGCTCAGCCGGATCCCCGCACGGGAGGCCCTCGCCGGCAGCCGCCCGGCCGGCGAGGGAGGACGGGCGGCGATCACCACGACCGCACCCCGGCAGATGTGAGACGACCAGCGGGGTGATCACCGGTGCCTCTCGTTGCCCGTCCGTCACCGGACCTCCCGCCGATCCCCACGCATGCCCCGGACCCCACCGGGTACGCGAGGCGGGAGCCCGCCCGGGCACCAGCCTGCCCGAGCGGCCCGTACCACCACCGCTACCTGGGGACCTGCCATGGAGACACCCGCACACGACGACCTGCCGACGCCCGCCCAGCAGGCACTGGACGCGCTGGCCGTGAACGCCGAGGACCAGGCCGCCCTGGACACCCTCGCCCACAGCGACGTGCTCGTGCCGGTGCCGGACGACGCCATAGACGGGGAGGGCGCCGACGCCACGACGGTGGCCCTGCCCATCCTGGAACAGCCGGGAGGCGACCCCGTCGTCCCGGTGTTCACCTCGGAGGGCGAGATGGCCGAGCTGCTGCCGTTCGTCTCGCGCTACCGCCTGATCCCGCTCGGCGCCCTCGCCTCGCAGTGGCCCGAGGAGGATCTCTCCCTCGCCATCGACGGCAGCTCCTCCCACGGGCTGACGCTCACGTCCCAGGGAGTGCGCACCCTCCTGGCCCGCTGACCGCGTCACCACGCGCCCGGGGGCCCGCCCGCGCAACCGGTCATCCGATCCCTACGGGCGCCGGAATGAGCCCATGCAGTACATCGCGGGCGCGGCCGGGGCCCTCGTCCTCGGGCTGGTCCTCAGCAGCATCCTCCGCACCCTCGTGGTGCCACGGGGCCTGTACTCCGCGCTGGTGTTCCGCCTGTGGAGGGCGCTGCGCCCGCTGCTGCGGCTCACCGCGCTCCGCCGCGGCGGCCACGATGCCATCGACCGGTCACTCCAGCTCGCCCCGGACCGGCGGCCCGACGCAGGTCGGCCGGAACTGCCCCTGCCGCTGGGTGGTCACCGGCCTTCCGGAAGGGAAGATCCCTACGGGACGAAGGTCCGGCTAGCGTAAAGGAGCCGATGGTCGTGAGGGTCGTCCTGCTGGGCACCGCCGCCGGGGGCGGCTTCCCGCAGTGGAACTGCGCCTGCGCACTGTGTACCGCCGCCCGGGACGGGAAGCTGCCCTCCCGCACGCAGGAGTGTGCCGCCGTCACCGGCAACGGACGCGACTGGTGGCTGCTGAACGCCTCCCCCGACCTGCGGACACAGCTCGCCGCCACCCCCGCACTGTGGCCGGGACCCGGACTCCGGCAGACCCCGCTGCGCGGAGTGCTGCTCACCGACGCCGAGGCCGACCACGCCGGCGGACTGTCCGAGCTGCGCGGCGCCGCAGGACTGAAGGTCTACGCCACCTCACCGGTGCGCGCCGCCCTCGCCCCGGTCCGCGCCGCACTCGGCCGTTATGCGCCCTGGGAGTGGGCCGACAGCCTGGCCGACGGCGGCTTCGTGCTGGCCGGCGGGCTGGTCGTGACCGCCCACCCGGTGAGCGGGAAGGCACCGAAGTACATACCGGCGCAGCCCCCGGCTCCCGTCGGCCCCTGGGTGACGGCGTACCGCATCGAGAACCTGGCCAGCGGGGGAGTGCTGGTCTACGCGCCCTGCGTCGGCGCCTGGAGTCCCGCCCTGGACGACCTGTGCGCGGAGGCCGACTGCGTGCTGCTGGACGGCACGTTCTTCGCGGCCGACGAGACGGGCACGGCGGTGCGGCCGGGCCCCGGGCGGGCCGCCATGGGCCATCTGCCGGTCACCGGTCCGGGCGGGTCCCTCGCCGAGCTGGCCCGCCATCCCGCGGTGCGCCGGATCTACACCCACCTGAACGACACCAACCCGCTGCTCGACCCCGCCTCACCGGCACGCGCGCGTGTCGCCGAGCACGGCGTCGAGGTCCTGGCGGACGGGGCCGAACTCGTCGTCTAGCGCTGTGACCGCACCGGTTCGCCGCGGGCCGTCTCCCGCCTGCTGCGCAAGGCGGGCCGGGCCGTCGGCTCTGCCCGCGGCGAATCTGCGGCCGGCAGAGAAACGGCATCCGGGTGTCTGGCGGGGCCAAGAGTGAGTCGACGGCATCCCTGCCTCGACCGAGGAGACCAGATGACTCCACTCACCACCCTCCCGCCTCGTGCGGAGGACGGCACACCCCACAGCCGCTTCGACGACCAGCTGGCGGCACAACTGCTCGCCCAGCGGATCGTCCTGCTCGGCACACAGGTCGACGACGTGTCGGCCAACCGGGTGTGCGCGCAGTTGCTGCTGCTGTCGGCGGAGGACCCGCGCACCGACATCAGCCTGTACATCAACAGTCCCGGCGGGTCGGTCACCGCGGGTCTCGCCGTCTACGACACCATGCGGCTCATCCCGAACGACGTCTCGACACTGGCGATGGGGTTCGCCGCCAGCATGGGCCAGTTCCTGCTCACCGTGGGGGCGCCCGGCAAGCGGTCGGCGCTGCCGAACGCACGGATCATGATGCACCAGCCCTCGGCGGGCATCGGTGGCACCACCGCCGACATCGAGATCCAGGCGGAGAACCTGCAGTTCACCAAGAAGGCCGTCGAGCGGATCACCGCCGAGCACACCGGGCAGAGCGAGGAGACGATCGCGCGGGACGGCGACCGGGACCGCTGGTTCACGGCCGAGCAGGCCAGGGAGTACGGGATGGTGGACCGGGTGGTGGAGTCGCTCGCCGACATCCGCCCGGCCGCGTCGCGCCGACGGATGGGGCTGTGACATGGCGTCGTACGCGGTTCCCTACGTCATCGAGCGGACCGCGCAGGGTGAGCGGTCCTACGACGTCTTCAGCCGGCTGCTGAACGAGCGGATCGTCTTCCTCGGCACCGAGATCGACGACGGAGTCGCCAATGTGGTCATCGCGCAACTCCTGCACCTGGAGTCGGCGAACCCGGAGCACGAGATCTCGGTCTATCTCAACTCGCCCGGCGGATCGTTCACTTCGCTGATGGCCATCTACGACACGATGACGTTCGTGCAGTCCCCGATCTCCACGTTCTGCGTCGGTCAGGCGGCGTCGACGGCGGCGGTGCTGCTGGCCGGCGGTGATCCCGGGCGACGGTTCGTGCTCCGGCACGCGCGGGTGCTGCTCGGCCAGCCGGCCGGCGGCGGCCGGCAGGGGACGGTCTCCGACCTCAGCCTCGCGGCCAAGGAGATGGTCCGTATCCGCTCGCAGGTGGAGGAGGTCCTGTCCCGGCACACGCATCACGACGTGGCGACGCTGCGCGCGGACATGGACCGGGACAAGGTGCTCACCGCCGAGGAGGCCGTCGCCTACGGGCTCGCCGACGAGGTGCTGAGCCGACGGCTCGCGTTCGTCTGACGGCCCGGGCCGGCCGGAACGATCCCTCAGCTCTCCTGCTCGGCCAGCATCCGCTGGAGCACGGCCCGTTGCAGCGGCAGCACCTCGGTGTGCAGCGCGCGGCCCTTGGGGGTGAGGGCGACCCACACCCCGCGCCGGTCCTCCGCGCACACCGAGCGCTCCACCAGGCCGTCCTTTTCCAGCCGGCCGATCAGCCGGGACAGCGCGCTCTGGCTGAGGTGGACCCGGCCGACCAGGTTCTGCACCCGGCACTGCTCGCCCTGCTCGGGCCGTTCCGTGGCCAGCAGGTCCAGCACCTCGAAGTCGCTGGCACCCAGGCCGTGCGGATGCAGGACGCGGTCTATCTCACACATCGTGCGCGCGTGCACCGCGAGGATGCCCCGCCAGCGTTCTTCGAGCCGGGTCTCGGCCGTCGTGACTGCCATACCGGCACCGTAGCACCGATCCAGCCAATAGTTGAGTGTGCAACTAGCAGTCTGGGCGGGCGGCCCGGGGCACCCCTCAGGCCGCCGCGTCCTGGAGCAGCCCCACCAGGTTGCCGTCGGTGTCCTTGACCGAGGCGATGAGCCTGCCGCCACCGACGTCCTGCGCGTCCTGGAGCAGTTCGGCACCCGCCTCCAGCAGGGCCGCGAGCCGCGCCTTCAGGTCCGTCACGTGCCAGTACGGCACCGGTCCGGTCATGCCCTTGGCGTGCCCGTTCGGGTCGAGACCGATGTCCTGTCCGGCGGCCTTGAAACCGACGTAGTACGGCTCGTCCGCGTATGGCTCGACGCCCAGCAGGGAGCTGAACAGCGGCTTGGCCTTCGCCAGGTCCGTCACGGGGTAGATGATCGTCTGCACGCCGGCGGTCATGGAACTCACTCCTTCTGAGACACGGGGCCCGACGGCTTTCCCGTCGGTGCTCTCACGCTAGAGGCGGGGAGCCCACGGTGGCTTCTCCGATCCTGACCGCTTGCGGGCGCCCCGGGCAGTCACTTCTGCGGGGGCCGCCCCTCGGCCGCACGGCCGCGCGGTACCGGACAACGGGCGCCGAGTGCCGGACGTGACGGAGTCGCCCGGGCCACAGTGGGAACACTGCGTACGTGGGCGGGGGACGGAGGGCAGACGGATGACGGGAACTCCCTCGGGCCGGATGCGGCAGGCCATCCTGGAATGGCTCAAGGACCCGGCGGCCCATTTTCCCGCCCCGCCGCGCCGCGACCCCGCCGAGACGGGTGTCACCGCGCGGGCCCTCGCCGGAAAGCTGGGCGTCCCCCGCCGTACCGCCCGCGCCCACCTCGACCTCCTCACCCGCCTCGGTCTTCTGCGTACCCGCCGGATCCGCTGCCGCACCTACTACCGGCGTGACGAGATCCGCATCGCCGAGGTGGCTCGGTTCTTCGAGAAGGGGTGGTGAGGAGAACGGCGAACGGCTGTGAGCCGAGGAGGGGCCGTCCGGCCGGCGGCGGCGAGCATCCGCACGTCCGTGTCTCCGGCCCTGGGCGGGGCGGTGAGGGACGGCAAGGTGTTCAGGCGGCGGGTTCCGGCCCTGGGCGGGGTGGTGGGGGACGGCAAGGTGTTCAGGCGGCGTGCTCCGGCCCCGGGCAGGGCGGTGAGGGACGGCAAGGTGATCAGGCGGCGTGCTCCGGCCCTGGGCGGGGTGGTGGGGGACGGCAAGGTGATCAGGTGACGGGTTTCGGCCCCCGGCAAGGTAGTTGCGGACCACGGTGACCAGGCGACGTGCCGGTGCGGAGCGGCAGGCTGTCATCATGGGCCGACCCCGACGGTGAAGGGATCGCAGATGGACCGACCCACCGCACTCGTCCCGCTCCACCACGTCTCCCTGGGCGCCCGCGGCCCCGAGGACGTCGTGGCCGACCCGCACGGGCGTGTGCTGACGGGAGTGGAGGACGGCCGCATCCTCCGCCTCCACCACCCGGGCGACCGGCTCAGGGCCCGCGTGGAGGTGCTGGCCGAGACCGGCGGCCGTCCGCTGGGGCTCGAACTCCTGCCGGACTCGGACGTGTTGGTGTGCGACGCGGAGCGCGGCCTGCTGCGCGTCGGCACGGACGACGGCGCCGTCCACGTTCTCGCGGACTCGGTGGCGGGGGAGCGGCTCCGCTTCTGCAGCAATGCCGTCGCGCTGTCCGACGGCACCGTGTACTTCACCGTCTCCAGCCGCCGCTACCCCCTCGGCCAGTGGATCGGCGACATCGTCGAACACACCGGTACCGGCCGGCTCCTCCGGCTCGCCCCCGGCGACCGGGAACCCGAAGTCCTGCTGGACGGGCTCCAGTTCGCCAACGGACTCGCGCCGAGCGCCGACGGCTCGTTCCTGGTGGTCGCCGAGACCGGTTCCTGCCGCCTCATCCGTTACCGGCTCACCGGCCCCCGTGCCGGACACACCGAGCCCTTCGCCGACCTCCCCGGCATGCCGGACAACCTCTGGCGCGAGGGCCCCGACGGCCCCGTATGGGTCGCCCTGGCCGGTCCCCGCGTCCCGCCGCTCGACCTGTTGCACCGCACCGCGCCGGCCGTTCGCCGTGCGGCCGCCTGTGCCGCCGTACACGCGCCGTACCGCCCGAGCGGGACCATCGCGGTCGTGGCACTCGACGACCAGGGCCGGACGGTCCACCACCTCACCCGCCGCGGCTCCGGCTTCCGCATGGTCACCAGCGTGTGCGCGACCGGCGACCACCTGGTGCTCGGCAGCATCTGGGAGCCCGGCGTGGCGGTCTGCGCCCGGCCCGCCCCGCGCTGACGCGGCGGTAGGCTGGTTCCGGCCGTGATCACCCGTCGGGGCAGGGGCCGAAACAGGAGACGCACCAGCATGACAGCCCCGGAGACGGAGACCCGCGGCGTCCGCCCCGCACCGGGGCGGCGGTCCGAGTGGCGCACGCAGGCGCCCGTCGTCGCGGTCGTGGCCCTCGGCGGCGCACTCGGCGCAGTGGCCCGCTACGCGCTCACCCTCGCCTGGCCCACGCCCGGCGGCGGGTTTCCCTGGGCGATCTTCTGGACCAACGTCTCCGGCTGCGCGGTCATGGGAGTCTTCATGGTCCTCGTCACCGAGGTGTGGGCCGCCCACCGCCTCCTGCGGCCCTTCTTCGGCACCGGCGTCCTCGGCGGCTACACCACCTTCTCCACCTACGCGGTCGACGTCCGCGAGCTGGTCGGCGCCGGCCGCCCCGGGCCTGGCCTGGCCTATCTCACCACGACGCTGTGCGCGGCCCTCACCGCGGTGTGGCTCGCCTCGGCCGCCACCCGCCGTGTGCTGACCAGGAGGCAGCGATGACGTCGCTCACCGGCCGGGCCCTCCGGCTGACCGTGTACATCGGCGAGGACGACACCTGGCACCACAAGCCGCTCTACTCGGAGATCGTGCACCGCGCGCACGCCGCCGGGCTCGCCGGGGCCAGTGTCTTCCGGGGGATCGAGGGCTTCGGCGCCTCCTCCCGCATCCACACCTCCCGCCTGCTGTCCCTGTGCGAGGACCTGCCGGTCGCGGTGGTCGTCGTGGACACCGAGGAGCGGGTCCGGACGTTCCTGCCGCAGCTCGACGAACTGGTCGGAGAGGGTCTCGTGACCCTGGAGGAGTGCGAGGTCGTCCGGTACGCGGGGCGTCCGCCCGGCCCGGACGGCGGCGAACCGGAAGGTAAGAAGTCGTTGTGAACTGGCTGCTGGTCGTCGCGGGGGCCATGATCGGCGCACCCCTGCGCTACCTGACGGACCGCGCCCTGCAGGCCCGCCACGACTCGTTGTTCCCCTGGGGCACCTTCGTGGTGAACGTGGCCGGCAGCCTGGTCCTCGGTCTGCTCACGGGCGCCGCCTCCGCCGGGGCGGCCGGGCCTCATCTGCAGCTCCTGCTCGGCACCGGGCTGTGCGGGGCGCTGACGACGTACTCGACCTTCTCGTACGAGACCCTGCGGCTGTGCGAGGCCGGCTCCGGCCTCTACGCTGCCGTGAACGTCGTGGCAAGCGTGGCGGCGGGGCTCGCGGCGGCCTTTACCGGGGTCTCACTCGCCGGCGCCCTGTGGGCCTAGGCGCTTGCCGCCCGGCCGAGCACAGCAAGTACTGTCCACAGCACTGTCGACCAACTCCTCAGAACTGGATCCCATGAGCGCCATCTCCGTCGGTCAGGCCGTCGTCCTCGGGGTAGTCGAGGGGGTGACCGAGTTCCTCCCGGTGTCCTCCACGGGACACCTCAAGATCGCCGAGGGGCTCATGGACATCCCCGTCGACGACAAGTCCGTCGTCGGCTTCTCCGCCGTCATCCAGGTCGGCGCCATCGCCGCCGTGCTCGTGTACTTCTTCAAGGACATCAAGCGGATCGTCTCCGCCTGGTTCCGCGGTCTGACCAACCGCGAGGAGCGCTACCACCACGACTACAAGTTCGCCTGGTGGGTGATCGCCGCCACCGTTCCGATCGTGGTGGTGGGCCTGGCCGCGAAGCCGCTGATCGACGGCCCGCTCGCCTCGCTGTGGGTGGTCGCGGGCTCACTGATCGCCGGCTCGGGCGTGATGTGGGCCGCCGACCAGATGGGCCGGCACAAGCGCGGTGAGGACGACACCTCGTTCAAGGACGCCATGTGGGTCGGCTGCTCGCAGATCCTCGCGCTGCTCTTCCCCGGCTTCTCCCGCTCCGGCGCCACCATGTCCACCGCGCTCATCCTCGACCTGGACCGCGTCGCCGCCACCCGCCTGTCCTTCTTCCTGGGCATCCCGGCCCTGACCGGCGCGGGCCTGTACGAGCTGAAGGACGCCCTGGGCGCGGGCGTGGGCGCGGCCCCGCTGGCCGTGGGCACGATCGTGTCGTTCGTGGTCGCCTACGCCTCCATCGCCTGGCTGCTGAAGTTCGTCGCGAAGCACTCCTTCAACGCCTTCGTGATCTACCGGATCGCGATCGGCGTGCTGCTCCTCGGTCTGCTCGGCACCGGCACGCTCAGCAGCTGAGCGAACACGCTGCTCACCCACGGGGTGCGGTGCCCGCACCCGGGCGCCGCACCCCGTGACATGTGTCCTCGCTCGCCGTCTTGACACTTTCCACCCGCAACCCGCAGGATCGCACCCGTGAACCTGTCAGACAGCCAGACAGGTGGCCGGGCCCCCCGGCGCGTGAGCGCCATGGAAGCGGTCCTCGCCCACCTCCGCGGCGCCATCGAAAGCGGCGAGTACGCCATAGGCGACAAGCTCCCCTCCGAGGCGGAGCTGTGCCGCACCCTCGAAGTGTCGCGGCCCGTGCTCCGCGAGGCGCTGCGCGCCCTGCAGACGATGGGCCTCACGGTCTCCCGGACCGGCAAGGGCACCTTCGTCGTGGCCAGTGCCGTCGAGGACCCGACCTTCGGCGACTACGCGGCGAGCGACCTGCTCGAAGTGCGCCGCCACATCGAGATCCCGGTCGCCGGATACGCGGCCCTGCGCCGCACCCCGGAGAACCTGGATCACCTGGCCCACCTGCTCGACCGCATGGAGCGGGAGACGGACACCACCGCCTGGGTCGCGATGGACACCCTCTTCCACCTCGCCGTGGCCGAGGCCGCGCAGAATCCGGTCTTCCGCCGGGTCATCGAGGAGATCCGGGACGCACTGGCGCGTCAGTCGGCCTTCCTCAACGAGCTGGGCGGACGCCGTGAGCAGTCCAACCGCGAGCACCGGGCGATCGTCGAGGCGCTGGCCGACGGTTCCGAACTCGACGCGGTGGAGGCCATGAGCCACCACCTGGACCGCGTCGAGACGACCCTCACCGACATCGTGCGTCCCCAGCGGTCGGACGCCCCCGCGGAAGGCGGACCCGAGCGGTGAGCGAGCAGCAGCGCAGGTACGCCGACGGCGGCGCCGGACGCACCACCGTGCCCTGTCCGCCGCTGACCGTCGCAGCACCGGACGCAGGCCTGTACGGCATCCGCGCCCGCATATCCCGCACATCCACCGGCGGCGACGCGTGATCCGCGTACCGGCCGACCCCGACCCCATGATTCAGGCAGTGATGTACAGCAGTTCCCCCGTCGAGGCACCCCTCGTCCGCGAACCCCTCCACGCTCCCGTCGCCCACCTCATCCGCGGCGGGGTCGTCGAAGGCATCCACCACGGCTCCGTCGTCGTACTCGACGCGGACGGCCGTGTGCAGTTCCAGCTCGGCGACATCGAGGCGGCCTTCCTCCCGCGCTCCGCCCTCAAGCCCGTCCAGGCCGTGGCCATGCTGCGGGCCGGGCTGCCGCTCGACGGCGAACTGCTGTCGCTGGCCGCCGCGAGCCACTCCGGCGAAGAGCGCCACCTCGCCGGCACCCGGCGCATCCTCGAACTCGCCGGCCTCACCGAGGACGACCTGCGCAACGTGCCCGACATGCCGTTCGGTGCGGCCGTCCGGGACACCTGGATCCGCGCGGGCCGGCTGCCCTCCCGCCTCGCCCAGAACTGCTCCGGCAAGCATGCGGCCATGCTGTGGACCGCCAAGCTCAACGGCTGGAGCCTGGACGACTACCTCGACCCGGCGCACCCCCTCCAGCAGGCCGTCGCCGAGATCGTCGAGGACCTCACCGGCCAGCGTGTCGCCCGGGTCACCGTCGACGGCTGCGGCGCCCCGCTGTTCTCGGTCTCCCTGCACGGACTCGCCCGCGCCGTCTCCCGGATCGCCTCCGCGGCGCCGGGCACCCCCGAGGCCCGCGTCGCCGACGCGATGCGCGGGCACGCCGAGATGGCCTCCGGCGCCGGCCGGGATGTCGCCGCGCTCATGCGGGCCGTACCCGGACTGCTCGCCAAGGACGGCTTCGAGGGCGTGCAGGTGGCCGCGCTGCCCGACGGTACGGCTGTCGCCGTGAAGATCGCCGACGGGGCCGACCGGGCCCGGATTCCGGTTGCGGCGGCCGCGCTGGCGCGCGCGGGCGTGGACCCCGAGCTGCTGACCGGGTTCGCCGGGGAGACGCTTCTCGGGGGAGGGGAGCCGGTGGGGTGCGTTCGGCCGGTGCGGGCGCTCGACCCGGTACCGCTCACAGCCTGCGTGTAGAAGCGCCGACGGCCGACGGGGCTGCCGGCCGTCACCGGTCCACGGGCCGTTCGTGACCGGCGCAACTCCCCGCGCCCCTGTTCGGGGCGCTCTCACCTCCGTACCTCAGAAAGAGGACCCCTACCCCCATGACCGCCGCCACTCGCTGCGAACACGACCTGCTCGGCGACCGCGACGTCCCCGCCGACGCGTACTGGGGCATCCACACCCTGCGCGCGAGCGAGAACTTCCCCATCACCGGCACCCCGATCTCCGCCTACCCGCACCTGATCGACGCCCTGGCCGCCGTCAAGGAGGCCGCCGCCCTCGCCAACGAGGAACTCGGTCTGCTGCAGCCGGAGAAGGCCGCCGCGATCGTCGCCGCCTGCCGGGAGATCCGGGCCGGCAAGCTGCACGACCAGTTCGTCGTGGACGTGATCCAGGGCGGTGCCGGCACCTCCACGAACATGAACGCCAACGAGGTCGTGGCGAACCGCGCGCTGGAACTGCTCGGCCATGCCAAGGGCGAGTACGCCCATCTGCACCCCAACGAGGACGTCAATCTCGGCCAGTCGACCAACGACGTCTACCCGACCGCCGTCAAGGTGGCGACGGTGTTCGCGGTACGTGGACTGCTCAGGGCGATGTCCGTACTGCAGGACTCCTTCGCCGGTAAGGCCGTCGAGTTCCGTGACGTGCTCAAGATGGGCCGTACACAGTTGCAGGATGCGGTACCGATGACGCTCGGTCAGGAGTTCTCCGCATTCGCCGTCATGATCGAGGAGGACCGCAGCCGTCTTGCCGAGGCCGTCGAGCTGATCCATGAGATCAACCTCGGCGCCACGGCCATCGGTACCGGCCTCAACGCGCCCGCCGGCTACGCCGAGGCCGCTCGCCGCCACCTGTCCGCCATCACCGGACTGCACCTGGTGACGGCCGCCAACCTGGTCGAGGCCACCCAGGACTGCGGTGCCTTCGTGCAGATGTCCGGCGTGCTCAAGCGGATCGCGGTCAAGCTCTCCAAGAGCTGCAACGACCTGCGGCTGCTGTCCTCCGGTCCGCGCGCGGGCCTCGGCGAGATCAACCTGCCGCCCGTGCAGGCCGGTTCGTCGATCATGCCGGGCAAGGTCAACCCGGTCATCCCTGAGGTGGTCAACCAGGTCGCCTTCGAGGTGATCGGCAACGACGTCGCCATCACGATGGCCGCCGAGGCCGGGCAGCTCCAGCTCAACGCGTTCGAGCCGATCATCCTGCACTCCCTGTCGGAGTCCATCACGCATCTGCAGAGCGCCTGCCGCACGCTGGCCGAGCGCTGCGTGTCCGGCATCACCGCCAACACCGAGCGGCTGCGGGCCAGTGTCGAGAACTCCATCGGCCTGGTCACCGCGCTCAACCCGCACATCGGCTACACGGCCGCGACCGACATCGCCAAGGAAGCCCTCGTCACCGGCCGGGGCGTGGCCGAACTGGTGCTGGAGAAGGGCCTGCTGCCCGCCGAGAGGCTCGCCGACCTGCTGCGCCCGGAGATCGTCGCGGGCAGCGGGGCACCGGCCGCCTGACCTGCGGCGACACCGGCACGACTACGCTTCGGGGCCGGCCGGGAGGCACAATGGTGATCATGACAACGACGTCGTCCCTCACCTTCCTGCCGGTCCTGGAGCGCATCGCCGAGGAGATCAGCCGCACGCCCGGGCGCGGCCGTCCCGCCGACTACATCCCGGCCCTCGCGGCCTGTGATCCGCGCAGCTTCGGCATGGCCGTCGCCGAGCTGGACGGCACGGTGTACGGGGTGGGGGAGTGGCGGCAGCCGTTCTCCACGCAGTCCGTCACCAAGGTCTTCACCCTCGCCCTGGACCTGGCCCGCGAGGGCGACGAACTATGGGAGCACGTGGGCCGCGAGCCCTCCGGCAACCCGTTCAACTCCCTGGTGCAGCTGGAGTACGAGAACGGCATCCCGCGGAATCCTTTCATCAACGCGGGCGCCCTCGTCGTCACCGACCGCCTGCAGACCCGGACCGGAGACGCGGCCGGTGAGCTGCTGGCCTTCCTGCGCGCCGAGAGCGGCAACACCGGCCTCGATTTCGACAAGGAGGTCGCCGCCTCCGAGACCGCCCACGGCGACCGCAATGCCGCCCTCGCCCACTTCATGGCGTCGTACGGCAACATCGACAACGACGTGCCGGTCCTGCTCGACCAGTACTTCCGGCAGTGCTCCATCACGGCCTCCTGCGCCGACCTGGCACTCGCCACGGGCTTCCTCGCCCGGCACGGCATCCGCGCCGACGGCAGCCGGCTGCTCACCCGCAGCCAGGCCAAGCAGGTCAACGCGGTCATGCTCACGTGCGGCACGTACGACGCGGCCGGCGACTTCGCCTACCGGGTCGGACTGCCCGGCAAGAGCGGGGTCGGCGGCGGCATCATCGCGGTCGTACCCGGCCGGTGCACCCTGTGCGTGTGGAGCCCGGGCCTCGACGAACGCGGCAACTCGGTCGCCGGCGTGGCGGCCCTGGACCGTTTCACCACCCTCACCGGCCTCTCGGTGTTCTGAGGGCCATCACCTTCCGCCACAGACCAGGGGAGCCGGCCCAGGACGCGGGGCCGCGCCGGCCGGCAGCCCCGCCGCACGGCGCGACCAGCCACGACGGACCGGCAGCCGGCATCCGGCCGGGATCACACCACGCGCCGGTCACATGGCGGCCCCCGCCCGGCAGGGCCGTGGTCGCCTTCCGGCCACCCGGCGTTGACACGCTGAGCCAGTGTTGGCCATGGCATTTCCCGTCGATCTCCGCTCCTGCCAAGTGCTGGGGCTGGCAGGCACCGCCTTTCTCGCGCTCGGCGGGGAGACGGCCGGTGCTCTCCCCGTCCGGGACCTCCTGGCACCCGCGTCGGTGCAGGCGGCGCTCGGCCTGGTCGGGGTCTACTTCGGGGTCGTCCTGCTGATAGCGGCCTGGGTGCTGCTCGGCCGCCTCGTGCGCGGACCGCAGCCGCCCACTCCGCGGGCCCTGCTGCTCGTACTGGCCGTGTGGACGGCCCCGTTGCTGCTCGCCCCGCCGTTGTTCAGCAGGGACGTCTACAGCTACCTCGCGCAGGGCGCCATGGTCGACGCCCACATGGACGTCTACGCCGACGGACCGGCCCAGCTCGGCGGCCCGCTCGCCGACGAGGTCGCCCCGATGTGGCGGCAGACCGGCGCCCCGTACGGCCCGGCCTTCCTGGCCCTGGCCTCCGCGCTGTCCGGGCTGACCCGCGGCGAACTGCCCGCGGGCCTGCTCGGCATGCGCCTGGTCGCCCTGCTCGGCGTGGCCCTCATGGCGGTGGCGCTGCCCCGGCTCGCCCGGCACAGCGGCGCCGACCCGGCCGCCGCGCTGTGGCTCGGTGCCCTGAACCCGCTCGTGCTGCTGCACCTGGTCGCGGGCGCCCACAACGACGCCCTCATGCTCGGGCTGCTGGGGCTCGGCCTGGTCGCCGCGCGGGGCCGCCGGCCAGGCGTCGGCGCGGTCCTCGTCACGCTCGCCGCCCTGGTCAAGGCACCTGCGGCGCTCGGCCTCCTGGCCGTCGTCGCCCTGCAGGTCCGCTCCGGCCGCCGACCGCTGCCGGCCGTCCTGACCACGGCCGCCGCCTCCGCCGCGACGACGGTCGCCGCGACCGCCGTCGCCGGCACCGGCTACGGCTGGATCGGCGCCCTGGACACCCCTGTCTCGTCCCACAACTGGGCCCTGACCAGCCTGCTCGGCCGGGCCACCGGCGCCGTCCTGGCGCATCTCGGCAGCGGGCTGGCCCCGTTCGCCGTCCCGGCCTGGCATCTGTTCGGACTCACGGCCACCGCCGTGGCCGTGCTGCTGATATGGCTGCGGCTGCGCCCCCGGCCGGTGTACGCGCTGGGCCTGAGCCTGCTCGCGGTGGCCGTCCTGGGCCCGGCGATACGGCCCTGGTACGTGCTGTGGGGGCTGTTCCTCATCGCCGCGGCCGCCCCCAGCACCTCGGTACGGCACCGGGTGGCCGCCCTGGCCGGGGTGCTCGCCCTCGCCGTCCTGCCCAGCGGCGGCCCGGCCGACCTCGGTCAGCTGGTCCTCGCGGTCTCCGGCGGGGTGCTCGGCGTGATCGTCCTGTGGCAGGCCCACCAGGCGGCCCAGGCCCCGGCCCCGGGACGCACGGCATGACGAGGCTGCGGGGAGGGCCGGGGCTGCCCGGGCGCCTGGCGCCGCTGGGGCCGCGCACGGACCGGGGCCGGCTGCTGCTGGTCCTCCTGCTCGTGGCCGTGGTGACCGTGTTCACGGCGACCGTGCCGCTGCTGCGCGGCTTCTTCGATCTGCGGGTGTACTACGGCACCGTGCACACCTGGGTGCACCACGGCGGCCTGATCTACGACTACCGGGTCCCGGGCACCTCGTACGGCTTCACCTACCCGCCGTTCGCCGCGGTCGGCATGCTGCCGCTGGCCCTGCTCGGCCGGACCTCCGCGATCGCGGCGTCCCTGCTGGTGAACCTGGCCGCGCTCGCCACGGTTCTGCGGATCCTGGCCGGGCCGGACCGGCGACGCCACGGCTGGTACCGGTGGGCGTTGCTCCTGTGCCTGCTCGCCCTGTTCGAACCGCTGCGGGACACCTTCAGTTTCGGCCAGGTGAACCTGGTGCTGCTCGCCCTGGTCCTCGTCGACTGCCGGCTGCTGGCCACCGGCCGGGGCCGCTGGGCGGGAGCCGGCATCGGGATCGCCGCCGCCGTCAAGCTCACGCCCGCCCTGTTCATCGGGCTGCTGCTGCTCGCCGGGCGCCGGCGCGCGGCCGGCACCGCCACGGTGGTCGCCGCCGCCGCGACCGCGCTGGCCGCCTGGGCGGACCCCGCGGCCTCCCGCTTCTACTGGACGGAGGCGCTCTGGGACACCGGCCGGGTGGGCCGCCTCGACTACGTGTCGAACCAGTCGCTGCAAGGCGTGCTGGCACGCCTCGGCGATACCGGCCGCCCCCTGTGGGCGACGGCGGTGCTGCTCACCCTGTCCGTGTGGGCGTGGCGCAGCCGCCGGGCGGTCGCCGCCGGTGACTGGACGGCGGCGTTCGCGCTCACCGGCGCGGCGGCCTGCCTGGTCAGCCCGATCACCTGGGTGCACCATCTGGTCTGGCTGCTGCCGTCCTTCGCGGTGCTGCTGCGCGCAGGTCGCCGGCGGATCGCCGGGGCCCTGTACGCGGTGCTGTGCACCAGCGTGGTGTGGCTGTGGTTCGACGACGCCTCCGGTCTCGACGGCTTCCTCGGCAGCAACCTCTACACCTGGATCGCGCTCGGCCTGCTGATCGCCCTGCCGGTGGGTCAGTCGCGCGGGGCCCGGCCGCCCTTGGCCCGCAACGCCAGCGCCACGGCTCCCGCGCCGAGCCCGGAGAGCCCCGCGACGACGGCGGTGCCGGACCAGTCCGAGTCGCCCTCGGCGGCCGAGGCCACCGCGATCGGTGTGGCGGACGCCGGTGCGGGGGACGAGCGCAGCCCGTCCAGCGAGCCGACGGGATCCACCTGCCCGTCCGCGGCGAAGCCCCAGTCGAGCAGGGCGCGCGCCTCCTCGTACACGGTGAGTCCGCCGCCTGCCTGAGGGTTCAGCACGCTCACCACGAGGGTGCGCCCGCCCCGGCGTGCCGCGGCCACCAGCGTGTTCCCCGCGTCGCTGGTGTAGCCGTTCTTGATGCCGATGAGCCCCGGGTACGGCGCCACGCCGTCCTCGCCGGTGAGCAGCCGGTTGGTGTTCTCGATGGCATACGGCGATCCGTCACCGGGGAAGTCGGCCACGGCGGTGGCGCAGTAGGAGGCGAAGTCGGGGTTGGCCAGCCCCGCCCGGCCGAAGACCGCGAGGTCGTAGGCGGAGGACACCTGGCCGGGGGCGTCGTAGCCGTCCGGGGAGACGACATGGGTGTCCAGGGCGCCGAGGGAGCGGGCCTCCTTCTGCATGCGGGTGACCGTGGTGTCCCAGCCGCCGTTGAGGGCGGCGAGGACGTGCACGGCGTCGTTGCCGGAGCTGAGGAAGACCCCGCGCCACAGGTCGGCCACCCGGTAGGTGTGCCCCTCCTCGACGCCGACCAGGCTGCTGCCCTCGCCGACGTCCGCGAGTTCCTCGTACCGCACGGTGTGCTGCATGCTGCCGGGCAGGGTCGGCAGCACGGTGAGCGCGAACAGGGTCTTCAAGGTGCTGGCGGGCGGCAGCCTGCGGTGGGCGTCGTTCGCCGCCAGCACCTCGCCACTGCCAGCGTCTGCGACGAGCCACGACAGCGCCGAGAGGTCCGGCAGGCCCGGAGCGCCCCGGTGCGGCCGGACCTGGATGCCGGAGTGGTAGAGCAGGGAGGGCCCGGGCGTCGATGCTCCTGGCCGCGGCGGTGCGGGCTCCCTGGTGCGGGATCCGGCGGCGGCAGCGGCCGGCGTGAGCACCAGCAGACCGGCCACGCACAGGGAGCAGGCCGACACAGCCGCGCGATAAGAGAATCCGGTGATCATATGATCAACGTACGAACGAGGTCCCCGGAGGCCATGCTGGCCGGGCCGTTCGGCCCACCGGAGCAACCCGGATGCCGCACCCCGGCCCGTCCGGCGGCCCGGTGTCAGCCGGCCGGCAGCGTGGGCCGGATCTGCCGCAGGAACGTGGCGTTGTCGGGGGTGGCCCGCAGCCGGTCCAGGAGGGTCTCCAGGGCGGCCGGTCCGGCCTCACGGGAGCGCAGGGCGCGGCGCAGACCGTGCACGGCCGGCAACTCGGAGGCGGGGAGGAGCAGTTCCTCGCGGCGGGTGCCCGTGGCGTCGATGTCCACGGCAGGGAAGACACGGCGGGCGGCGGGCTCGCGGTCCAGACGCAGTTCCATGTTGCCCGTGCTCTTCAGCTCCTCGAAGAAGTAGCCGTCGGCGCGGGAGCCGGTGTCCACCAGGACGGTGGCGAGGATGGTGAGCGAGCCGCCCTCCTCGGCCTGCCGTGCGGCACCGAAGAACCGCTTCGGGCCGATCAGCGCGCCGGCGTCCACACCGCCGCTCAGGGTACGGCCGCCGGCCGCGGAGGCGTTGTTGTGGGCCCGGCACAGCCTGGTCAGCGAGTCCAGCAGGACGACGACGTCCTCACCGGCCTCCACCAGGCGCTTGGCCCGCTCCACGACGAGGTCGGCGAGGGCGATGTGCTCCTTGGGCGACCGGTCGAAGGTGGAGGCGTACACCTCGCCGCGCACCGAGCGGCGCATCTCGGTGACCTCCTCGGGCCGCTCGTCCAGCAGCAGGACCATCAGGCGGCACTCGGGGTGGTTGCCGGCCACGGCGGCGGCCAGCTGCTGGAGCAGTACGGTCTTGCCGCTCTTCGGCGGTGCCACGATGAGCCCGCGCTGGCCCCTGCCGACGGGTGCGAGCAGATCCGTGACGCGCCCGGCCAGGCCGGCCGCGGGGTGTTCGAGGCGGATGCGCCGGTGCGGGTGGAGCGGGGTGAGGTCGCGAAAGTGCCGTCGGGAGCGGAGGTCCCCGAGGGCACGTCCTTCGACGCGCGCGACCTCGGTCAGTGCGCGCTGCGCGCCCCGGACGCCTTCCACCAGGTCGCCCCTGCGCAGTCCGTGGCGGCGGATCAGCGCCGGTGCGAGCTGCGGGTCGGCGGGCGAAGGGAGAAGGCTCGCGGCCCTCAGATGCCCCTTCCCGTGCGCGTCGATGTCGAGGACACCGGTGATCGGCGGGGCGGCCGGGGCCTGCGAGACCCTGGCGGAGTGTTCGAGTGTGGTGGTCATCGATGCGAGTCCTTTCGCGGACCGGATGAGAGCAGAGCAGGGGGGAGAGGCCGCGAACGGGAGGCGCGTACGGCTGCCTCCGGGCGGCGGGAACGGCACCTCGGGTACGGCGCGGAGGGCCGTGACGAGGTGGTGTTGAGAAGCTGACGCGCCGGGAGCCGGACAATCGGGAGACGGCGAGCGGATCAGCCGGAGAGGGAGAAACTGGCACCGGCGCCCACGAGGGGCGTACACGAGTGCTGACGGCAGAGTACCACCCGTGGCGGTGACCTGTCCGCAACCGCACAGAACAAGGCGGGGGACAGGAATGTTCCCGGGGGAGGAGAGGCGGGCGCGCGACAGGCCCTGGACGAGGCCCGACGGAGAACCCCCTGCCGGAATCCCACGGGTGAGCCTACGATCGACCGTCTTGTCAGGGGAGTGTCAGGAGAATCCGGTGGAGACCACGCCCGCCCGCACACCGCACCGCCTGGACCCTGCCGGTGGCTGCCCGCACGCCGCCAACGCGCGACTGCTCGCCCGGGGTGCCGTGGTCCCGGTCGAACTGCCCGGCGGGATCGAGGGCATGGCCGTACTCGGGCACGAGGCGTTGAAGGAGTTCCTGCAGCATCCCGACGTCGCCAAGAACGCCCGGCACTTCACGGCCCTGCAGGAGGGCAGGATCGCCGAGGGCTGGCCGCTGCTGACGTTCGCCACCGTTCCCGGCATGACCACCGCCGACGGAGCCGACCACCGGCGGCTGCGGTCCCTCGTCAGCAGCGCCTTCACGCCGCGCCGGGTGGCGGAACTCCGGCCGCACGTCGAGGAGTTGACCGATACACTGCTCGACGACCTGGCGCGCGCCGCTGCTGCCGACGGATCCGCCGATCTGCGGCGGCACTTCGCCCTGCCCCTGCCGATGAGCGTGATCTGCGAACTCCTGGGCGTCGGTGCCGAGTTCCGTGCCCGGCTGCACCACCTCAGCGGTCTGGTCGTGGCCACCGACACCGGACCCGCCGAGGCCGTCGCCGCCAACCGTGAACTCGTCGCGGTCCTGGGGGAGATCGTCGCCGCCAGGACCGCACACCCCGGTGACGACCTCACCAGCGCGCTCATCACCGCCTGGGACGAGGGCGGCGACCGGCTCGGCCCGCAGGAGCTGATCGGCACCCTGCTGCTGATGATCATCGCCGGGCACGAGACCACCCTCAACCTGATCACCAACGCCGTACGCGCCCTGTGCGCGCACCCCGAGCAGCTCGCCGTGGTGCGCGCGGGCGGGGCGAGCTGGGCGGACGTGGTCGAGGAGACCCTGCGCTGGGACGCGCCGGTCAGCTACTTCCCGTTCCGCTACCCCGTGCGGGACCTGACCGTCGCCGGAACGCTCCTCCCGGCCGGCACTCCCGTGCTCGCCGGTTACTCCACCGCCGGCCGCGACCCGGAGGCCCACGGACCGGCCGCCGACCGCTTCGACCTCGGCCGCCCCGGTCGGCCCGGTGCCGCGCGCCACCTCTCCCTCGGGCACGGCGCGCACTACTGCCTGGGCGCACCGCTGGCCCGGCTGGAGGCCACCGTCGCTCTCGAACGGCTCTTCACCCGCTTCCCCGCACTCGAACTCGCCGTGTCCGAGGAGGACCTGGCGCCACATGCGGGGTTCGTCGGCAACAGCGTACGGAGTCTGCCCGTACGGCTCGCACCGCTCGGGTCCTGAACCGCGTACCCTTCGTCACGGACATGGAGCAGATGTCCGCAGACCGTCACCATCCCGGACGTCGGGGGACTTGACCGCCAACGTGTACTATCTTCGCGGCATGTCCACGCCACCGCAGTCCCCGCAGCCTGCCGACCAGCCTGCGCAGCAGCCCCAGTACCCCCAGCAGCCCGCGCCGCAACCGGGCATCCCGTCGCAGCCGACGGCCTACCCGTACCCGAACCCGCAGTCACCCCCGGCCGGAGCCTTCTACGCGCAGCCCACGCTGGTCGGACAGCCCGGGCCCGGAGGCCCGCAGCCGGGCAATCCCTATGCGCAGGCACCCCACTTCGGGCCCGTGCCGCCCGCTCCTTCAGCCGGGGGCGGGGCCGGCCGGGCGGTGCTGTGGGCCGCCGTCGGCGCGGTCGTGGCCTCCGCCGCATGGGCGGCCGGTGTCTTCCTCGTCGGCGGCGCGGGCGACAGCGCGCAGCTGCGCGGATACTCGGCGCCCTCCAACATGTGTTCCAGCGCCGACTACTCGTCCTTCAAGGACGAGTACACCGAGGAGGACTCCTCGCCGACCCGCACCTCCCTCAGGGACAAGGCGCTGGACGAGAGTTACTGCAGCCTGAGCCTGAAGAAGCCCGGCTCGTCGTACGCCGACGCCTACCTGACCATCCAGCTGGACCTGCACAAGACGACCGACCCGGGTCCCGAGTTCACGGCCACCTGGAAGAGGTACGGGGACAGCCACAAGGGTTACGACGTCGACCCGGTCGAGGGCATCGGCGACGAGGCCTACCTGGTCAGCCAGGACACCACGAGCGGGTCCTCCAGCGGGTCCCGGTACGCCACTCTCGCCGTCCGGGACGGCTGGGTGACGTACCTGATGAGCTACAGCACCTATCTCTCCTCGTACGACGACGACAAGGACCCGCCCGCGCTGACCGACGTCACCGACTGGCTGAAGTCCGACACCAAGGCCACGCTGCGGCAGCTGCGAGGCTGACGTCCGCCGTGCCGGACGCGGCGCGGTCGCTCAGGCCGACCGCGCCCCCGCCTCCTTCGCGATCTGGTCGAACCGCGCGCCCATGGCCTCGGCCAGGGCCTGCGCGCCCGACAGCGGACGGACCATCACCATGAAGTCGTCGATCAGGCCGTCCTCGTTCACATGCAGGAAGTCGCAGCCGGTCAGCTCCCGGTCGCCCACCCTCGCCCGGAAGACCAGCGCGTGATCCCGGGCGTCCGGGCCGCCGATCTCCCGGACGTAACGGAAGTCCTCGAACACCTCGATCACGGCCCCCAGGATCGCCGCGGTGATCGCCTTGCCGGGGTACGGCTTGAAGACGACCGGGCTGGTGAAGACGACGTCCTCGGCCAGCAGCGCCTCGACGGCCTCCATGTCCCGGGCCTCCACCGCTTCACGGAACGCGCGCATGCGGACCACCTCGCATAGTCAACTTGTTGAATAGGTGCGGATGAGATTAATCAACGCCTGCTAGCCTGTCCACATGTCGCTCAGGTACGCCGTCCTCGCCGCTCTGCTGGAGGGTGAGGCCTCGGGCTACGAGTTGTCGAAGGCGTTCGACGCATCGCTCGCCAACTTCTGGCCCGCCACCCCGCAGCAGCTCTACCGCGAACTGGAGCGCCTCGCGCAGGACGGGCTGGTCCAGGCCCGTACGGTGGAGCAGGAACGACGGCCCAACAAGCGGATGTTCACGCTCACCGGAGCCGGCCGGGCCGAGCTGGGCGCGTTCGCAGCGGAGCCGCCCAGGCGGCCGACCGCCCTTCGCGACGAACTGCTCATCAAGATCCAGGCCATGGACGGCGGCGACCCGCACGTCACACGGGCGCTGACGGAGGAGCGGATGAGCTGGGCGCGCGGCAAGCTCGACCGCTATCTCCGGCTGCGTGACCGCCTGCTCGACGGGCGCACGGAGGACGAGTTCCTGGGCACCGCCGAGCGCATCGGGCCCTATCTGACCCTGATGGGCGGGATCGCCTTCGAGGAGGCGAACCTGCGCTGGTGCGAGCGGATCCTCGCGGTCCTGGAGCAACGGCGTGGCCTCGCGCGGTCCGATGCCGAGGCCACCTCGCAGCGGTGAGGACAGCCGCATCGCCTCCGCGGTCCGGTCGCGTCCGCCGATCGCTGGTCCGGTGCGTGCGCGCCGATCGAGGGTCCGGTCCGCGTCCCCGAGTGCGGGCCGCGTCCGCTGATCACTGGCTGGTTCGCGTCCGCCGATCGCTGGTCCGGTCCGTGCGCGCCGAGCGCCGGCCGGGTCCGTGCGCGTCGATCGCGGGTCCAGTCCGTGCCCGCCGATCGCTCGTCGGAGTGGTCGTACCGCTGGGAGGCGGCACTGACCGCTCGTCGTGCAGCACAGTGTGCGGGTGCCTCGCCGACTTCTTCCCCCGCTGGTGCTGGTCGCCGCGCTCATGAGCGTCGCCGGCTGCACCACCGTCACCTCCGGCCCCGTACCGGTCCCCGCCCCTGCGCCGCGCTCCTCCGCACCGGACACGGCGGTGACGGCGTCGGCCGCCGCGGCGCCGGACGCCGTGCCCTCCGGACACGCGGCGCTCGTGCGCACGGGCGCCGGGCACCCGAAGGAGCGCCCCCCGGTGGCCGCGCCGCGGCACAGCCCCGGGCCCGGACAGCGAGCGGCGCCCGCGGCACCTCCCCGGGGCGCCGCGCCCGCCGGCCCGCTGGCGCGCCACCCGCGCCCGCACCGTCGGCCGCACAGTCGCCGCCCGGCCCCGCGCACGCCCACCACCGGGATGAGGGACCTGTGCCGCGAGGCCGACGGAGTGGCGGCCCCGGACATCGTGCGGCTCTGCCACGACACCTTCGGCTGAGCGGCAGAGCGGGACGCCTCGGCGGCTCGCGGGGGACCCCGGCCGAGACCGTCGGGGCCGCAGCGCGCTGCCGGACGAGGCCGGTGCCCTGGTGCCGGGGCTGCCGCCGGCCGGGACCGCCGGGGCAGCCGCACGTGGTCGTAGGCTGACGCCATGTTCGGTCCCGAAGGTCCCACGCTCCGCGAACTGGCCGTGCAGGCGCTGTCGTCCGTCGAGCACGGATACGACCTGCTGGCCCAGAAGTTCGACCACACCCCCTTCCGGACACCCGACCACGTCCTGGAGTCGGTGGCGAAGGCGCTGGCTCCGCTCGGCCCGTTCGAGGACGGACTGGACCTCTGCTGCGGCACCGGCGCCGGGACGGAGGCCCTGACCGGACTGTGCCGGCGCAGCGTCACCGGGGTCGACTTCAGCGCCGGCATGCTCGGCGTCGCCCGGGAGCGGGTGCGACCGGCCGGGCCGTCCACGGTCGCCCAGGACGGTGTGCCGTCGGCCGGTGCCGCCGGGGCGGCCGACGGCGGTGTGCGGTCGGCCGGGGGGCCCGGGGTCGCCTGGGTGCGGGGGGACGCCCGGGCCCTGCCGTTCACGGCCGCCTTCGATCTCGTCGTGTCCTTCGGGGCGTTCGGGCACTTCCTGCCCCGGGAACTGCCGGGGCTCTTCGGCCAGGTCCACTCGGTGCTGCGGCCCGGGGGCCGGTTCGCGTTCCCGGTGTTCGCACCGCCCGGCCCGGCACACCCCGGCTACTGGACGCTGCTCGGCTTCGACACGGTGATGCGGGTGCGCAACGCGCTGTGGCGGCCACCGTTCGTCATGTACTACCGGACTTTCCGACTCGGCGCCGTACACGAGGAGTTGACGCGCGCCGGGTTCACGGTCGAACTGCGGGTCCTGCCCGAGTTCGGCCGGCGAGCCGACGGCAGCCCGCGCGCCCGGCTGGTGGTGGCGGCCCGCAGGGCCGGCGCGCGGGCGCCGGAGGTCAGCCCGCGGCAGGAAGGGTGAACTCGTAGACCAGGGCGTCCTGTTCGGAGTTCACCACCAGGTCGGTGACTTCCAGCGGACGCGCGTACTGATCGTGCACCCGCCGGGTCACCCGCACCGATGAGGCGTCGCCGACCTGGGTGATGGCGTCCCGGTGGTGCAGAGCGAGCCCGGCCTTGCGCATCCAGTCGTAGGCCCGCCGCAGTTGTGCGGGCGTGGCGCCGTCGGCCCGCTCACGGTAGCGGGCCAGCTCTGCCACCTCGGCCAGAGCCACCGCCGAGAACGACGTCACCGCCGTCCGCAGGGACCGGCCGTCGGCCGTGACCGACTGGTAGCGGTGCACCAGCGTCGGCCGGTGCGGGGCCAGACCCAGCGCCCGGGCGTGGTCCGGCGGCGGCGCCTCCCAGGTCACCGTGGCCCGGTCGACCGCACACAGGTCCGCCGGCCGCGCGCCCACCGGGAAGGTGAGCGACTCCGGCGTCTCGACCGGCCGGCCGGGCAGCGTGGCGTGGCTGCCCCGCCGGTCGGTGGCGACCAGACCACCGCGGCGCAGCACCTCCAGGGCCTGCCGGACGGTCTCCCGGCTGACCCCGAAGTGTGCGGCCAGGTGCCGCTCGCCCGGGAGCCGTTCCCCGGGAGGTATGGTGCCGTCGCGCAGTTCGTCGAGCAGCAGCGCGGCGATCCGCCCGTACAGGGGCCGGTCGTCGCTGGGCGAGGGATCGTGCGGGGTGGTGCGGGCCATGCCGCGCCCTCCTGTCGGTGACAAGACGTAGTCGTGCGGGTTCGGTGTGCGACCACAATTAGCATTGGTCTAAACCACGAGGGAAGAGCGGCCTGACGGTTCGGCCGAAACCCACCCGCACGATCTGGGTCACCGGGCGGCGCCGCACCGGGTCACAGGGCGCGGTACAGGGCGTCGACCAGGGCCGTTTTCCGTGGATCATTGGCGATGTGCGGCCCCATCCGGTTCATCGCATAGCCCAGCGACACGCCCGCGTCCGGGTCGGCCAGGCCACAGGAACCGCCGAATCCGTCATGGCCGAAAGCCCGCGGATTCGGACCGTACGACCTCTGGGGCCCGCTCAGCCACAGACCGAGCCCGACCTCGGTCTCACCGTCGAACCCCGCACCGAGCACCAGGTCGCGGCAGCTTCCCTGCCCCTCGCGCACCCGCTCCGCCGCCTCCGGTGACAGGATCCGCCGGCCGCCGTGGCTGCCACGGCCGGCGAAGACGCCGTACAGCGCCGCGATCGCCCGTGCGGTGCCGTGACCGTTGGCCGCGGGGATCTCCGCCGCCCGCCAGCGAGGGCTGTTCGCCTCCGTCGCCCCGACCAGGGGGTTGGCCAGGGCGGCCAGCGCGGCCGGCGACAACTGGCCGCGGACGGCGGCCTGTTCGCTCGTCGCCGCAGCCGGCGGATGGACCAGTTCGGCCGCCCGGCCGGACTCCCGCTCCGGCAGGCCGATGGTGAAGTCGATCCCGAGCGGCCCGGTCACCTCGCGCTCCAGGAAGGCCCCGGGCAGCAGTCCCGAGATCCGGCGCACGACTTCACCGACCAGGAATCCGTACGTCAGCGCGTGGTAGCCGGACCGCGTGCCCGGCTCCCACCACGGCGCCGTGGCCGCGAGCCGCGCGGTGGTCGACTCCCAGTCGTACAACTCCTCCAGGGAGTGCGGCTCGCGCAGCCCGCAGAGCCCGGCCCGGTGCGACAGCAGGTGCCGTACGAGCACCCGGTCCTTGCCCGCGGCGGCGAATTCCGGCCAGTACGCGGCCACCGGTGCGTCGAAGTCGAGTTGTCCCCGGTCGGCGAGGACGTGCGCGCACAGCGCCACCGGGCCCTTGGTGGTGGACCACACGTTCACCACCGTGTCCGGCTCCCAAGGCCGGGTGCGGGCCGCGTCCGCCCAGCCGCCCCACAGGTCCACCACCGTCTCCCCGCGGACGGTGACCGCCACCGCCGCACCCAGTTCACCCCGCGTGCGGAAGTTCTCCTCGAACGCCTCCCGGACCGCGGCGAACCGGGGATCGCAGTGTCCGTGGACCTTCGGCTGGGTCTGCGGTGTCGGCTGTGTCTCCTGCGCGGACATGCGGCCTCCGTCGTCGCCGGGCAACCCGGGCCGCGGTGCTGCGGCCCGGGCGCCCCTGAACGTACCGACTGGTCGGACCGGAGGGAAGGGCGGCTCCGGCCGCCGATGGGGCTCAGGGCGATGGGGTTCAGGGCGATGGGGCTCAGGCGTACGACCGCAGCCAGCGCACCCTCTCGGCCTCGTGGAAGGGGCCACCGCCCTCGTGGTCGTTGAACTCGTACACCTCGATGGCCTTGTCCTCGTGGGCCCACGCGTTGAACGCCGCGAACACGGTCGACGGCGGGCACGTCTGGTCCTCCAGAGCCGCCGCGAACAGGGCGGGGGCCCGGCCACGGGCCGCGAAGTGCACCCCGTCGAAGTAGGACAGCGTGCGCAGCACGTCCGCCGCGCGGCCGCGGTGTGTCTTGAGGAACAGGGCGATCTCCCGGTACGGATGACGGTCCGTCAGCGTCGTCGCGCGCGGGAAGTCGCACAGGAACGGCACGTCCGGGGCGACCGCAGCCAGGTCCGGGACCAGTCCGCCGACGGCGAGCGCGATGCCGCCGCCCTGGCTGGAACCGATCGCCACGGTCCGCGCCGGGTCGGTCGTGGGGTGGGAGCGGGCGGCCTCGACGGCGCGTACGGCATCGGTGAACACCCGGCGGTAGTAGTAGTTCTCGGGTGCGTCGATGCCCCGCGTCATGAACCCCGGGTACGCGGGCGCGGCGCCCACCGGGTCCGCCGTGCCGCCCCCGCCGCCCCACGCGCTGCCCTGTCCGCGGGTGTCCATCAGGAGGTGCGCCCGGCCCGTCGACGCCCAGAGCAGGCTCTCGTGCGGCAGACCGCGCCCGCCGCCGTAGCCCAGGAACTCCACGACCAGCGGCAGCGGTCCGGCCGCCCCGGCCGGCAGCCGCAGCCAGGCCTTGACCGGGTGACCACCGAATCCGGCGAACGTCACGTCGTACACCTCGACCGTGGACAGCCCGCTCTCCACCGGCTCGAAGCGGGCGTCCAATTCGTGCTCGCGGGCCTGCTGCAGGGTCGTGCCCCAGAAGGCGTCGAAATCCTCGGGTGCGGTCGACTCACTGAGGTATGCGCGGAGTTCGTCCAGGGGCAGGTCGAACAGGGCCATCAGCAACCGCCTTTGCCGGAGGGAGACTGTCGGGTGCCGAACCGAGGTGCCGGGTCTCACCGTACGAGGGCGGTCGGATGGCTCGCCAGAGTCACGCGGAGCGGGGGGGCTTTCCGGCTGGTTCAGGGCGACGGTGTTCGCTGGTCGCCCTCCGAGTGGTCGGGTCACTTCCCGGTCAGGCCCGAGGTTCGGGTCGCTTCCCGGTCACGTTCGTGGCTGGCTCCACCGCGGTCCCGTCCGGGCCCACTCCCGCTCCCACTCGGCGAGCCGGTGGCGCAATGCGATCCGGCGCTCGACGACATGGCCGAGGAACACGACGGTCGCCGTGCCGGCCGCCGCGCAGACCCCGATGGTGACCGCGTGCTGCCAGACCGCCGCATCGTCCGGCGGCGGGACGACGCTGCGCCCCCGGGAGTCGAACCACACCGTGACCGGTTCACCGGCCCGCGCCCCGGCCGGCACCCGGGTCCACGCGGTGCGGGGGCCCTTGCCCGGCTCGGTCCAGCGGACCTGGGCGCGATAGGGGTGGGCGCGGTCGCCCTGGACGGTGGCCGGCCGCTCGGACGGTTCACCGATCACCACGGCGTGCACCTGGTGGCGCTCGGCCCGCTGCGCCACCGCGAGCGCCCGGGCACTGTGGTGGGCATGCAGACCCGCGGCGATCCCGACCAGCGGTGCGACCACGAACAGCAGGACGGCGACCACGAGCACCGTCCATGCCTCCACCAGATCCGACCGGCGCCGCAGAGGGTTGCGCCGCCAGCGCCAGCCACGCATCCGGGTACGCATGTCCACCTCCTCGCCACCGCCGGAGCCGGAGAGCCGGAGGAGCCGGTGTGCCCGGACCGCCGCCCCCGCCGCTCACGCACGCGCGTCACGCACGCGAGCGTCCACACCCGTCTCGTACCCCGTACGGCGCACCTCGCGCATGCCGTGAACCGCGAGTTCCAGCCCTCGTGGCGTACGCACGAGCCACGCGCCCCACGATCGCGCGCCCTGCCCCGTCGCGCGACCTGGCCGGTGACGTGAAGCGTACGAAGCCGCTGAGGGCACGGCGCGAGGCGCTGAGCCGGAGCCTTCGCGAGGCTCGGCCGGACCGGTCACGGTGCTCGGCCGGACCGCTCGCGATGCTCGGCCGGACCGGTCGAGGTGTTCGGCCGGAGCCGTCCAGGCGCTCAGCCGGACGTTGGAAGGGCTCGGCGCAGGCGCGTGGAGTGCTCAGCGAAGGCGCTCGAGGTGTTCAGCCGAAGCGCTCGATACGGATGCGGTCCACCGGCTGGCCCGCGGCCACCAGCAGCCGGGAGGCGTGCTCGGCGAACCCGTTGGAGCCGCACACATAGGCCTCCCATCCAGTGGCGGGCTGCTCGGCCAGGAGCGGGGCCACGTGTGCGGCCGCCATACGTCCCACCGGCGCCCCGGGTGGGGCACTGCGCGTGAACACCGGCGTCGTCTCGGCGCCCAGCTCGGATGCGTAGATCAGGTCCTGCGGACTGCGCGCGGACACCAGCATGCGCAGCGGGACGGTGAGGCCGGCGGCCCGGTGGTGCCGGATCATGGACATCAGCGGTACGACCCCGGAGCCGGCCCCGAGCAGCAGTGCGGGCCGGTCGCCCGCCCAGGCGAAGAAGCCGCTCAGCGGGCCGCGCACCTCGATGGTGTCACCGGGCCTGGCCACGGTGTGGAACCAGCCGGAGACCTCGCCGTCCGGCACGCGGTCCAGGGTCAGCTCGATGTGCCCGGAGTCGTCGGGCGCCGACGCGATGGAGTAGTGGCGCTGTGCCACATAGCCGTCCTCGGCGGTCAGCCGCAGCATCAGATGCTGGCCGGGCAGATGCCCCGCCCACTCCGGCACGGCCAGACGGAAGGTGGCCGCGTGCGGCGTCTCGCGCCGGATCTCCGTCAGTGTGGCGGTCTGCCACGCGGCTGCGGACCGGCTGTTCACGGCGATGCGCCCGGGCACCGCGAACCGTGGCAGGGAAGTCGTCGTCTCAGTCACCGGAGTACCGCTGCTCCTCCCACGGGTTGCCGCGCGCGTGGTAGCCGTTGCGTTCCCAGAAGCCCGGCTCGTCGTGGTCGAGCAGCGTGATGCCCGCGATCCACTTGGCGCTCTTCCAGAAGTAGAGATGGGGCACCAGCAGTCGTGCCGGGCCGCCGTGCTCGGGCGTCAGCGGCTGCCCGTCGTACTCCCAGGCGATCCAGGCCCGTCCGCCGGTGAGGTCGGCGAGGGGCAGGTTCGCGGTGTAGCCGGTGTGGGAGGTGGCGATCGCGTGGGTGGCGGACTCATGGGGCCGCACCACATCGAGGAAGGCGTCCAGTGAGACGCCGCCGAACCGCACGCCGAACTTCGACCAGCCGGTCACACAGTGGATGTCACCGTCGTACGCCGAGGCCGGCAGCGCGTGTGCGCTGTCCCAGTCCCAGGTGTGCGGGCGCTCGACCAGGCCGTCGATGCGGAAGGTCCAGTCGGCGGGCCGGAGGTCCGGGGTGACCTCGGCGGACAGGACGGGCCAGTCGTCGCGCGCGTCGTACTGCCCGGGCGGCAGTCCCGGGTTGTGGACGCGCGGGCGGCCCGTGAAGCCTCGCGTGACGTTCATCCGTCAACCGTACGCTGTCGCTCCGGGTGCTCCGTCCCTGGTGGCTGCCCGCCCCGTTGCGGCCGTGTGAACACTGCGCGGGCCGGGAATACCCGCCCGCCGCCGGTCCTTGGCGCTCAGTGCCGGCTGCGGTGCGCCGGCGGCAGGGCGAGGAAAGCGAGGATCGAGGATGCACCAGGCGTACGCCCCCGTGACCATGACCGAGGTGACCGCATGAGCGTGGTGAGCAGCCAGGGCGGCCCCGGACCGACCGCCGCCGGCGTCCCGCACGTCCTGGACAACCCGGCCCGGTCCTCCTTGACCGGGCCGCACGCCCACTTCGCCGAGCGGCGCGGCCGGGTGCTGCGCTACCCGGTCGATGTGTCGCCGTGGCTGGCCCTGCCCGCGGAGCCGGAGGCGCAGGACTGGGCGGACCTCGCCGAACTGGCCGGACCGGGAGCCGAGATCCCGCTGCCCGGCTTCCGCGGGGAGCTTCCGGACGGCTGGGAGATCACCTTTCGGATGGAGGGCGTGCAGCTGGTGGACGACGGGCTCGCCGCCGCACCGGACGCGGAGGCGGTCCGGCTCGGCCCGACGGACGTCCCCGAGATGCTGGACCTCGTGGCGCGCACCCGGCCGGGGCCGTTCCTGCAGCGCACCGTCGAACTCGGCACCTACCTCGGCATCCGGCGCGACGGTGCGCTCGTCGCCATGGCGGGGGAGCGGCTGCACCCGCCCGGCTGGACCGAGATCAGCGCGGTCTGCACCGACCCCGGCTTCCGCGGCGAGGGCCTGGCCACCCGGCTGATCCTCGCGGTCGCGCACGGCATCCGGGAGCGTGGCGAGACGCCGTTCCTGCACACCGGTGCGCAGAACACGGGTGCCATCCGGCTGTACGAGTCCCTCGGCTTCCGGCTGCGCCGCAGGACGGCGTTCCTCGAGGTCCGGGCGCCGGAGCGGCTGGCGGACGGCCGCGCGGCGGTGCCGGTGCCGTAGCCCGGGCGGACCTCACTCCGAGGTGCCGTCCGCCCCGGCGTTGTACCGCTCCAGGTAGGCCGCGAACCGCACCAGATCCTCCTCGGGCCAGTCCGTGAGCCGCTCCTGGAACGCGGCCCGGCGGCTGCGCGTGACCTGGGCGAGGATCTCCTGGCCGGCCTCCGTCAGATGCAGCACCTGGACCCGGTGGTCCTCCGGGTCCAGCCGCCGCTCGATCAGCCCGGCCCGCTCCAGCGCGGCCACCTGGCGGCTCACCGTGGACTTGTCCAGGGCGTAGTGCGCCGCCAGGTCCGTCGCCCGGCAGCCGCCGCTCTCCTCCAGATGGCCGAGCAGGGTGTACGACACGAGCGACAGTTCGGGGTGCATCCGGCCCGCCGAGGCTCGGGCCCGGCGGGCGAAGATGGTCATCTCGCGCTGGATCGTCTCGACGGCCGACTCCGCTGCGCTCACGGGAATACCTCCTCCGGCGTTCTAGTTGTATAGTACAACTTGAAGTGAAAGTTGTATAAGCCAACCTTTGGAGGTCGCCCGCGATGAGGTCACCGGCACTGCGCCATGTGCTCACGCACCTGATCACCCCGCTGCTGATGTGCCTGGGCATGGGGCTCGCGTACATGGGTGCCTTCGTCACCCCGGAGCCGCACCACCTGCCGGTCGCCGTCGTCGGCAGCGCCCCGGAGGCCAAGGTCTTCGCGCAGACGGTCAAGGACACCGCGGGGGAGAAGCTCGACGTCCGCACGGTCGCCACCCGCGGCGACGCCATCCACCTGCTCAAGTCCCGGGACGTGACCGGCGCCTATGTGCCGAGCACCAAGGCGCCCGAGCTGCTGGTGGCAAGCGCCGCTTCCGACATGGGCGCCACGGCCGTCGAGAAGGTCTTCACGCCGGTCGCCGCCGAGCAGGGCGCCCCCCTGAAGGTGATCGATGTGGCCCGGCCCGTCGCCGACGACCCCACCGGCCAGGGCCTGTTCTTCCTGCTGATCGCGATGAGCATCGGCTCGTACGCCTCGGTCGCCGCGCTCGGCGCCGCGGGGGCGACCCTCGCGATGCGGGTCCGGGCGCTGCTCGCGCTCGGTGTATCCGCCGTGGTGAGCGGCATCGGCGCGCTGCTCGCCGGACCGGTGTTCCACCTCGCCCACCACGACCTCGCCGGCGTGTGGGGCATGGCCTGGCTGTACTCGGCGGGCATCGTCTTCATCGGTGTCGGCCTGCACACCTTCCTGAAGCGGTGGACCACACTGACCATGATGGTGCTGTTCGTGATGTTGAACTTCACGAGTTCCGGCGGTTTGTTCCGGCCCGAGCTGCAGAACGGGCTCTTCGGCACCCTGCACGCCTTCTGGAACGGCGCCGGCTTCGTCGAAAGCGTCCGCAGCCTGCTGTACTTCGCCGACGACGGCCTCACGCGCAACGTCTGGACACTGGCGCTCTGGCTCCTGGCCGGTCTCGTGCTCACCGCCTTCGCCGCCCTGTACGAGCGCACCCGCCGGACCCGGCGGGAGGCCGTCCGCCCCGAGGCCGGGACCGGCGCCGCACCCGCCGTCACGGCGGAGACCGAGCGGGCCGAGCGGGCGGCGGAACGGGAGGCGGAGCGGGCGGCCGAGGAGGAGGTCGAGGAGACGGTCGGCGTCTGAGCCGGTGCCCTCCGGGGTCCTCGGCCGCCGGGCGGCGCCCAGACCGTTCCGCCGGGTGCGTGCAGGGCGGCGCCAAGACAGTTTCGCCCGGGGCCTGCGGCGCCGCTCAGACGGTTTCGCCCGGTCCCTGCAGGGCTGCCTCCACCTCCAGGACGATCTGGACCCTCTCCCCGAGCAGCACACCGCCGCCGGGGAGGGGGCCGTTGTATCGGAGGCCGAAGTCCGTCCGGTCGATCTCGCCGGTGGCGGTGAAGCCGGCGCGGGCGCCCGTGGCCGGGGCGGGGGCGAAGGGATCGACGCCGAAGCCGTTGACCTCCAGTTTCAGCGGGACCGGCAGGGTGACCCCCTTGAGGGTCAGCTCGCCGTCCATCGTGAAGCCGTCACCGTCGGCCCTGATGCCGGTGGAGCGGTAGGTCATCGTGGGGTACGTGCCGACCTCGAAGAAGTCGGCACCGCGCAGGTTCTCGTCGCGCTGTTTGCTGCCGGTGTCGACCGAGGCCATGTCGATGGTCGCGGTCACCTCGGACTTCAGCGGATCGAGGGCGGTGACGATCCGGCCGTCGAACCTGGTGAAGCGGCCCTTAGCCCTGCTGATCATCAGATGCCGGACCACGAAGCCGACATGGGAGTGGACCGGGTCGATCGCCCAGGTGCCCGCGGTGTAGCCGGGGATCTCGGTGAGGTCGGTGGACATGGTGACTCCCTCTCATTTCTTCCGCGTGCTGGTCGACCATGAGATGCCGGCGGGACACAAGGCCTGACACCGACGCGTTGTGTCGCGCATCACAGGCTTGGCGCGTCAGGGAACGGCGGGGTCCGGCGTCGTATGTGCGGCACATTCACATGCGATGAATCAGGAGCCGAGCATGAGCGAGGACGGCCACCGTCCCGACCCCGCCACCGAGGCGTTCGTCACCCACCGCAACCTGCTCTTCACCGTCGCCTACGAGATGCTCGGGTCGGCCGCCGACGCCGAGGACGTCCTGCAGGAGACCTGGTTGCGCTGGTCCTGTGTCGATCTGGGCACGGTGCGGGACCAGCGTGCGTACCTGGTCCGCATCGCCACCCGGCAGGCGCTCGGCCGGCTGCGCGCGCTGGGGCGGCGCAAGGAGTCCTACGTCGGCCCGTGGCTGCCCGAGCCGCTGCTCACCGCGCCGGACGTGGCCGACGACGTCGAGCTGGCCGACAGCATCTCCATGGCGATGATGCTGGTCCTGGAGACGCTCGGGCCCGTGGAGCGGGCGGTGTTCGTGCTGCGTGACGTGTTCGACCTCGGGTACGACGAGATCGCCGAAGCCGTCGACAAGAGTCTGGCGGCGGTCCATCAGATCGCCCACCGGGCGCGGGCGCACGTCGCCGCGCGCCGCCCGCGCGGTGCCGTCTCGGCGACCGAGGCCCAGGCCGCACTCGGGGCCTTCCGGTCGGCTGTGCGGACGGGCGATCTGCAGAGCCTGCTCGACCTCCTCGCACCGGACGTCGTCGCGCTGAGCGACGGCGGCGGCGTCAGACAGGCCACGCCCTGGCCCACCGTGGGAGCCGAGGCGGTCACCCGCCTGCTGGCCGTCGCTGTGGCGGTGTGGGGCCCCGCGGCAACGCTGGATCCGGCCCGGATCAACGGCCATCCCGCGTTGATCGTACGGATCGACGGCGAGATCGACCTGGTCGTGGCGATGCGGATGGACGACGGTCTCATCACCGGCATCTACTGCGTGCGCAACCCCGAGAAGCTGACGCGGCTGGCACAGGAGACCGTGGTGAGCCGCTGAGGCCGGGCGCCGTGAGGCCGGGCACGCCGGCTACGGCAGTTCCTGTGCCCGGGCGATCAGCAGGGCCACGTCGTCGTGGTTGGCGGGGTGGTGCAGCGCGCGCAGGAGAAGGTCGCAGGCCTCTTCCAGGGGGCGGGCGGGGTCGCCGAGCAGGGACAGCAGGGAGGCCAGTCGCTCGTCCAGGGAGTGGCAGCGGGTCTCCACCAGCCCGTCGGTGTAGAACACCAGCTCGTCGCCGGGTTCGAAGTCGACGGTGACGGTGGAGAAGGCCACCCCGCCCACGCCCAGCGGCACGCCCGTGGGCAGGTCGAGCAGTTCCGGCGGGCGGCCGGGCCGTACCCGGGCCGGCGGCAGATGGCCCGCGTTGGCGACCCGGCACTGGCGGCGATGCGGGTCGTGGACGGCGTACACGCAGGTCGCGATGGAGTGGTCGAGGGCCGACGTCGTCTTGTCCAGGTGCTCCAGCAGTACCGCCGGGTCGAGGTCGAGCGCGGCCAGCGTGGTGGTCGCGGTGCGCAGCCGGCCCATGGTGGCGGCCGCGCTGATGCCGCTGCCCATCACGTCGCCCACGACGAGCGCGGTCTTGTCCCCCTCCAGCGGGATGACGTCGAACCAGTCGCCGCCGACCTCACTGGTGGCCCCGGCGGGCTGGTAGCGGGAGGCCACCTCCAGGCCGGTGGTGACCGGCGGATGGCTGGGCAGCAGGCTGCGCTGCAGCGTGAGGGCGGTGTTGCGGGCGTTCTGGTACCAGCGCGCGTTGTCGATCTGCACGGCCGCGCGGGCGGCCAGTTCCCGCGCGAGCAGCACGTCGTCCTCGTCGAACGGGACCGGGTTGCGGGTGCGTTTGAGGTCGAGCGCGCCCAGCACCTCGCCGCGCGCGATCAGCGGCACCGCGAGGTACGAGTGCAGCCCGGCCCGGCCCAGCAGAACGGCCGTCTCGGGGGAGCGGGCGATGCGCGGCAGGTCCTCGTCCTTCACCTGCGGTACCAGTACCGCCTCCCCCGTGCGGACGCACTCGGTGACCAGCCGGTCGGGCGCGTACCGGGCGATCTGGCCGGGCGGGTCGGCGGCCCGTACCGCGTCCGAGTCGTCCGCCGGGCGTACCGCGAGGGCACGGATCACCGCGGCCTCCGAGGGACCGAGCGTGCTGGGCCTGCCCCCGACCACCGCGTCCAGCAGGTCCACGGCGGCGACGTCGGCCAGTTCCGGTACGGCGACGTCGGCCAGCTCGCAGGCGGTCCGCTCCAGTTCGAGCGTCGTACCGATCCGGGCGGAGGCATCGGCGATGACCGCCAGCCGGCGCCGTGCCGCCTCCGCCTCCAGGGAGGCCCGGTGCTGCTCGGTGATGTCGACCATCGAGACGGCCACCCCCAGCACGTTTCCCGTCGCGTCCTCGAGCCGGTACAGCGAGTGCGCCCAGGCGTGCTCCTCGTCCGGGTCGGCGGGGGTGCGGCCGACCAGCGTGCTGTCGATCACCGGCGCACCGGTCTCCAGCACCTGCCGGGCGCCGGTCTCCACGACAGTGGAGTCCAGGCCCGGCAGCACCTCGCGCAGTGTCCGTCCCACGTGGTCGGCGGCCGGCACCCCGTTGATCTTCTCCAGGGCCGGGTTGACGGAGACGAACCGCAGCTGGGTGTCCAGGACGGCGTAGCCGATCGGGGACTGCATCACCATCCGCTCGGACAGCGCCACGTCCTGCTCCAGCCGCCGCACGGTCGACTGGTCGACGGCCAGCCCGAGCGCGTACACGTCCCCGCGGTCGTCCAGGAGCCGCATGTTGCGGAACTCCACCAGACGGGTGCTGCCGTCCTTGTGCTGGACCGGAAAGCCCCCTGCCCAGCTCTGCCCGGTGCGCATCACGTCGGCGAAGAGCTTGCTGACCAGTTCGAGGTGCCTCTCGTGCACCATCAGCCGGGCGGCGAACTGACCGAGGGCCTCCTGCGCGGTGTACCCGAACAGTTCCTCGGCCTGAGGGCTCCACAGCACGATGCGGCCCTCGGTGTCCAGCACCACCGATGCCACGCCCAGCACGTCGAGCAGCCCGCCCGGGCGCACGGGGCCGCGCGCCGGCTCGCCGCTCTCCGCCGCCGGAGCCTCGGCTGCACTCATGCCACGCACCGCCTTCGCCCGTTCGCACGGCACGCCGTCCCCCGTGCCGACTCCCCTTGTTCTACCGCGCTCACACCCGACTCTCCGACGCCTTGGCCGTGTACCTCCACCATCTCTCAACACGTGGCGGACGTCCGCCGAGGTCGCCGTGCCGGCCGTGGCGCGGTGCGGGGCCTCCTGCCGACCGTACAGCGCGGTCCGGCCGGCCGTGAGAGTTCACGCCCATGTTGCTCCATTGGCCTGTACATGACCACGGGGCCACGCCAGACTGTCCGCCGACCGAGCGTTCCCGCCCACCCCGCACCGAGCGTTCCCCCCGCGCACCCGCACGCCCAGTTCCCGCCCACCCGCACGCCCAGTTCCCGCCCACCCGCACGCCCAGTTCCCGCCCACCCGCACGCCCAGTTCCCGCCCACCCGCACGCCCAGTTCCCGCCCACCCGCCCTGTGTCCCTCCGCTTCGAGGAGTCGGCCATGCCCCCGTCCGCCCGGCAACGTTGTCATGCAGTCCTCGCCGGACTCGTCACCCTCGCCACCGCCGCCGTCGTGTCCCTCGCCGCGCCCACGCCCGCCGCCGCGGCCGACACCTGGACCGAGACCGGCTCCGACCGCGCCGACCCGCTGACCGAGAGCCAGGGCCTGGCGTCGGTGGAGGTCCCGGTGAACAGCCCCAACCGGTACACCGGCATCGGCACCATCCCCATCGGCGTCTCCAGCCGCGGCTGGAACCACGTCGGCGATCCCGACGCCTCGTACAACGGCTACTACATCGAGCCCTACCAGCGGGACTCCGGCAACTCGAAGATGTTCCGCGTGCAGGCGCCCGGAGGCGCCTGGTCGGAGTACGTCCACACGCTGAGCCCGGGCGAGGCGCTGAACAACTCCTGGGCCGCGATCTCGCCCGACGGCCAGTGGATGCTGTCCGGCGAGTGGGGCACCATGACCCGCCTGCTGGTCTTCCCGACCCCGGGCGTCAACGCGTCCACCTCCCCCTCGGCGAACCTCCCGCAGGCCTCCACCGTCCGCCTGGACCACGCCGTCCGTGACGTCCAGGGCTGCGACTTCTCCGGTCCGGCCACCCTGCTGTGCTCCTCGGACGACCCCGAAGGCAGCCTCTTCGGCATCACCAAGCCGCTGCTCCGGATCGACCTGTCGGCCGCCCCCGGCTCGGCGGACGTCTCCGGCCGTGTCACGGCCCTGCGCCAGTTGCCGATGCGCAGTTCCTGCTCGGGCGGCTTCGAGACGGAAGGCATCGACTACGACCGCCGCAGCGGCATCCTGCGCGTGATCATGATCTCGCCCGGATTCTGTGTGCTGACGGACAGCAAGACGTACAAGTTCTCGCGCAGCTGAGGTGTGCGCGGCGGCCGGTGGTGTTTTCCTGAGGATGGACGCGGTTCGGCGGGGTACCCCGTTCCACCGCAGCGCGGCCACGAAAGGAGCGATCAATGGCACACACGGAGCGGTCGCATCCCGAAACCGTCACGGTGGAGATCAGCGGTTCCAAGGAGGACGCCCGCCTCGTCTTCGACGCACTGAGGTCCTGCTTCGCCTCCGACCGCGGCGCGGACGAGGACCCGCAGCAGCTTCACGAGACCCGCCCCATGGTGTGGCTCGGCACGTACGACGTCGCGGACGCGCGCGGAGGAGGCTGCCCGCCGGTTCACCTCGGCGGGTCCGTCCAGGCGGACATCCAGGGCGGCTACTGGGCCGTGAACCGGTTCCGCAGCACCCTGGACTCCATCTTCGCCGTGCAGGAGACGTGCACGGCCTCCGGCGATCAGGAGCGGGACCTGCACCTGCTCCTGGAGAGTCGCTGAACGACCGGACGACGCCCCCGGCCGGCTCGCCGCCGGCCGGGGGCGTACTGCGTCGGTCCGTGGCCGAAGGACCAGTCGGGGGAGCCGTTCTCGGTCCGTGGCCGAAGGGCCAGTCGGGGGGAGCCGTTCTCGTTCAGGGTGACGCTTTCGGGCGAGGGGCCGGTCGGACCTGTGTGTACATACGAGTAGGTACAGAGTGGCTGGTGTCACTCTCCGGCGGTTGTGCAACTAGTTGCATAAAGCCTCGGGCTTCCTCTACAACAGGGGGTGACGACACCCCGCACGGAGGCCTCGATGAGCCGTTACCCGCACCTGATGAGCCCGCTCGACCTGGGCTTCACCACCCTGCCCAACCGCGTGCTCATGGGCTCCATGCACGTCGGCCTGGAGGAGGCCGACCGCGGCTTCGAGCGGATGGCGGCGTTCTACGCGGCCCGCGCGCGCGGGGGAGTGGGTCTCATCGTCACCGGCGGCATCGCACCCAACGAGGAGGGGCGGCCGTACGAGGGCGGGGCCAAGCTCACCACCGAGGCGGAGGCCGAGCAGCACCGCGAGATCACCGGTGCCGTGCACCGCGAGGGTGGCCGGATCGCCATGCAGATCCTGCACTTCGGCCGGTACGCCTACCACGAGGACCTGGTCGCGCCGAGCCCGCTGCAGGCGCCGATCAGCCCCTTCGTGCCGAACGAGCTGACCGACGCCGACGTCGAGCGCACCATCGACGACTACGCCCGCGCCGCCCGCCTCGCCCGGCAGGCCGGCTACGACGGCGTGGAGATCATGGGCTCCGAGGGCTACCTGATCAACGAGTTCATCGCCGCCCAGACCAACCGGCGCACCGACCGCTGGGGCGGTTCCTACGAGAACCGCATGCGGTTCCCCGTCGAGATCGTCAAGCGGGTGCGCGAGGCCGTCGGCGAGGACTTCATCATCATCTACCGGCTCTCCATGCTGGACCTCGTCCCCGGCGGCTCGACCCTGGACGAGGTGATCACCCTCGCCAGGGCGGTCGAGGCCGCCGGTGCCACGATCATCAACACCGGCATCGGCTGGCACGAGGCCCGTATCCCCACCATCGCGACCTCCGTGCCGCGCGGCGCCTACACGTGGGTCACGAAGAAGCTCATGGGCGCGGTCTCGGTGCCCCTGGTGACCACCAACCGCATCAACACCCCTGAACTCGCGGAGGAGTTGCTGGCCGACGGCTGCGCCGACATGGTCTCCATGGCCCGCCCGATGCTCGCCGACCCCGACTTCGTCGCCAAGGCCGCCGCCGGCACCCCGGAGGCCATCAACACCTGCATCGGCTGCAATCAGGCCTGCCTCGACCACACCTTCAGTGGTCGGATCACCTCCTGCCTGGTCAACCCGCGCGCCTGCCACGAGACGGAGCTGGTGCTCTCGCCGACCCGGCGGAAGAAGAGCGTCGCCGTCGTCGGCGCCGGTCCGGCCGGCCTCGCCTGCGCGGTCTCGGCGGCCGAACGCGGCCACAGCGTCACCCTGTTCGACGCGGCGAGCGAGATCGGCGGCCAGCTCAACGTCGCCCGCAAGGTCCCCGGCAAGCAGGAGTTCGACGAGACGCTGCGCTACTTCCGCCACCAGCTCGACGCCCACGGCGTCGACGTACGCCTCGGCACCTGGGTCGGTGCCGGCGACCTGGAGGGCTACGACGAGGTCGTCGTCGCCACCGGAGTAACCCCGCGCACCCCCGACATCCCCGGCGTCGACCACCCCCGTGTCCTCGGCTACCTGGACGTCCTGCGCGACGGCGCCCCCGTCGGCGACCGCGTCGCCGTCCTCGGCGCCGGCGGCATCGGCTTCGACGTCGCCGAATTCCTCACCGACGGCGGCGACAAGGCGAGCGAGGACCCGCAGACGTACTTCAGGAACTGGGGCGTCGACATGGACTACCAGGCGCCGGGCGGCCTCGCCGCGCCGCAGCGGCCCGCTCCGCCGCGCCAGGTGCACCTGCTCCAGCGCAAGACCACCAAGGTCGGTGCGGGACTCGGCAAGACCACCGGCTGGATCCACCGCACCGAGCTGAAGCACCGGGGCGTGACCATGGTGCCGGGCGTGCGCTACGACCGGATCGACGACGCCGGCCTGCACATCACCGTCGGCGAGGAGAGCACGGTCCTGGAGGTCGACACGGTGGTGCTCTGCACCGGCCAGGAGCCGCGCCGCGACCTGTACGAGGAGCTGGTCGCCGCCGGGCGCAGCGCGCACCTGATCGGCGGCGCGGACGTCGCGGCCGAGCTGGACGCCAAGCGGGCCATCAAGCAGGGCACGGAGCTGGCGGCGGCGCTGTAGCCGCTGCCGCCGCCGGTGCCCGGTCCGGAGCCGGAGTCCCCGGACCGGCCCGTCCCTAGGATGAGTCCATGTCCCTGCCGCACGCGATCCTCACCGCCCTGCTGGAAAAGCCGTCGTCGGGGCTGGAGCTGACCCGCCGGTTCGACAAGTCGATCGGCTACTTCTGGTCCGCGACGCACCAGCAGATCTATCGCGAGCTGGGGAAACTGGAGGCCGAGGGCTTCATCCGGACGCTGCCCACGGAGCAGCCGGCCCGCGGGCAGAAGAAGAGCTACGAGGTGATGCCCGCCGGCCGCGCCGAGCTGGCCCGCTGGACCGCCGCCGCGCAGGATCCCAAGCCGCAGCGGGACGTGCTGCTGCTGCGGCTGCGCGCGGCGGCCGTGGTCGGCACGGCCGGCCTGGAGGCCGATCTGCGCCGCCATCTGGAGCTGCACCGGCGGCAGCTGGCGGAGTACCGGGAGATCGAGAAGCGCGACTTCCCGCCGGACCGGGACGGCCCGCAGGACCGGCTGCGCCACCTGGTGCTGCGGGCCGGCATCGACCTGGAGACCTTCTGGACCCGGTGGCTCACCCAGGCCCTGGCCGAGTTCGCCGAACCGCCCGCGGACGGGCAGGGCTGACGGCGGGCCGGGGCGCGCCTCAGAGCCGGTACGGCTTCGAACGGCGGCGCAGCACCCAGCCGGTGGCGACGACCCCGGCACCGACCAGTGCGGCACCGATGCCGAGGGTCAGCGGACCGTAGTCGCGGGCGGCGCCGCCGAGGCCGCCCATCACGCCCCGGGAGGGCGCTGCCTTGGACGTGGCCGAGATCGTCGGCTTCGCGGACGAGGAGACGATCACCGACTGGCTGCCCGCGGTGCTGCCGCTGGAGCAGACCACCACCACGGTGTACGTCCCCGGACTCACCGACGACCAGGCCGCGGACTGGCTGACGGACGTGCCGGACAGGGCCACCTGCCTGCCCTGGGCGAAGCTCGCCTGGCTGCTGGTCAGCAGGGCCGCGGTGCCCCAGCTGCCGTTGATCTGGGTGCACGCGCTGGTGACCACGGAGACCGTGGAGCCGGTGGTGCTGACCGAGATGCCCGAGGCCGCGGCGGACGGCACGGCGAGCGCGGCCGGGAGAGCGGCGGCGGCCGCCAGGGTCAGGCCGGAGCGGAACAGAAGTCGTGAGGTGTGCATGGGCTGGCCTCCGGCTGCACGGTCGGCGGTACGTCCCATGCGCCGCCGAGGGTCGGGAAACGGCCGTGCTGCCTCTACCGCAGCCAACGCGGTCCGGGGCGCGCCCGCACCCGGAGGGCGCCCGGTCAGGTGACGGATTACTCCGTCCGGCGCACGACGGCACACCGCCCCGGCGCACGACGGCACACCGTCCCGGTGCGCGCGTCAGCCTCCTGTGCCGACCGTCCGCTCCGCCGGCCGGTCGCCCCGGACCGGTGTGCGCGTCAGCCTCCTGTGCCGACCGTCCGCTCCGCCGACCAGCCGCCCCAGGTGCCGTCCGGCAGCCGGGCCCGCAGCCGTACCCGGTGCTCCTCGCCGGCGGTGGTGCCCAGATAGAAGCTGTGGTGTGCCCGGCCGCTCGGGGGTGTGCCGCCCCAGACGAGCGAGGAGGCCGCGGTGCCGTCCAACTGGATCCGGTACTCGGTGATCACGCCGTCCGCGCGGGGCGGATCCCAGGCGAGGTCGATGTAGTAGGCCCCGCCGGAGCGGTGCGTGCCGGCAGTGAAGCCGGTGGGTGCGGTGTCCCGCCCGTCGTCGCTGCCCGGGGTGGTGAGGCGGACCGGGGTGCCGACGGGGGAGAGGTTGTCGGCGGCGTCCCGGGCCCGGACCGTGAAGACGTATCGGCTGCCGGGGCGCAGACCCGTGACCACGGTGGCGGTCTGGCTCCCGCCTACGCTGTGGATCTTCACACCGCCCTGGCAGACGTCGTACGACAGCACACCCCGGTCGTCCCGCGAGGCGCCCCAGGACAGCTGGACCGCGCGGCTGCCCACGGCTCGCCCGGTGGTCTTCGGCGGCCGGGTCGGCGCCGAGCGGTCCGCCGCCACCGCGGCCGGCGTCCGCGCCCGCACCGCCCGGCCCGGCGGGCCCAGCCGGCCCGCGGAGTCCCGGGCCCGCACAGTGAAGGCATACATGGTGGACGGCCTGAGCCTGGTGACGTCCACCATGTGCTGCGAGCCCGGTACATCAGCGACCTTCGTGGTGCCGCGATATACCTCGTAGGAGCGGACCGCGGAGCCGGCAGGCGCCGCGTTCCACATGACGTGCACGCTCGTGGCGCTGCCCGCGGCGGCGGTGATCCCGGCCGGAGCGCCCGGTGCGCGGCCTTCTGCGTCGTCGGTCCGGTTCCAGCCGCAGGACACGACGAGCAGCAGTGCCCCGCAGACCGGTACGAGCGGAAGGGGGACGCGTCGCACGGCTCTGCCTCCCCGGGGACGGCATCGGCAATCACGATAAAGGTCCGGACCAATATGACCCGCCCGGTGCGATCGCGGCAAGGGGGCGTGTTGGCGACCCCTCCCGGACATTACGTATGCTGATCCTCTCAACGGCTGAACTGCCTGGCAGCAGTGGGAAGTTCACGCCTGTGGCGCGGACACGCTGTCGTCGCCCGCTTCGCGCCGGCGCGGGTGGCCGGAGGGGCCGGACCGACGCCGGCCCGGACCCTCCGGCCCCCGTCGTCCCCCTCTCCCGCCGCCCTGATTCCCCTTACGGGGTGTCAGGAGTGTGCTCCATCCGGCCCCTTCGGAGCGGCCTCGGCGGGCATGCGTCCGGATCCCACCGCACAGTGGGCTGAATGTCCGCAATGTCCCCTAAGAGAGGGTCCCTCGTCGTGCGTGTCCCGCACCTGACGCTGGCTGCCGCCGGCGTCGCCCTGCTCGCCCCGGCGGCCCTGCCCGTCCCGGCCACCGCCGTCCCGCCCCGGGAACACCCCGCCGCCCACAGCGAAGGCAAGGTCACCGCCGCCGAACTGCTGGCCCGGACCGGCGCGTGCGCCCAGGTCTCCAAGGGCCGGTACCGCACCGACTCGGGCACCCGCAAGAGCGTCCGCGTCTGCGGCACCCGCGGCGCCGTGTTCTGGAAGGCCGACCTCGACATCGACTGTGACGGCCGGGCCTCCACCCACTGCAACCGCGGCACCGACCCGCTGTTCGCCCCCACCACCGCCTTCCAGCAGCCCGACGGCCGTCACCTGAGCGCCGAGGGCCTGCCGTACATCGTGGTCCCGGCACCGAGCTTCCGCTGGGACTACCGCGACCACGGGGTGCGCGGCGGCTCGGTGGCCGCCGTCGTCCACGACGGGCGGGTGCAGTACGCGGTGGTCGGCGACACCGGCCCGCGCGACATCATCGGCGAGGCCTCCTACGCCACCGCACGGAACCTCGGTATCCGGCCCGACCCGCTCACCGGCGGCGCACCGTCCGGCGTGACCTACATCGTCTTCCGGGACTCTCACGTCAGACCCATCGAGAGTCATGCGGCCGCGGTGGCGGCGGGGGAGCGGCTGGCCCGGCAGTTCATCGCGAAGAAGTGACCGGCCGCTGCGCGGCCCCGCCGCGGGACCGTCACACCTTGCGGTAGCTGTACGCCTCCGCCGCCGCGGCCTCCACCGCGTCCAGGTCGCCACCGGCGGCGGAGGTGACCACCGCCGCCACCGCACCCTCGACGAACGGCGCGTCCACCAGGCGCGTTCCGTCCGGCAGTTCGTCGCCCTCGGCGAGCAGCGCCTTCACCGTGAGCACCGCGCTGCCCAGGTCGGTGAGCACCGCCACCCCGGCCCCGCGGTCCACCGCGCCCGCCGCGGCGGAGATCAGCTCGGCACTGGTGCCCAGCCCGCCCCCCTCGGTGCCGCCCGCGGGCGCCACCGGCACCGCCGTCGCCCCGCCCGCCAGGCCCTTCGCCAGCTCGGCGACCGAGGCGGCCACCTCCGCGCTGTGCGACACCAGCACGATCCCGACCAGCCGGTCCTCACTCACCGTCCGCCTCCGCCGTGTCGGCCAGCGCGGCGATCAGCAGCGCCGACGAGGTCGCCCCCGGGTCCTGGTGGCCGATGCTGCGCTCGCCCAGATAACTCGCCCGGCCCTTGCGTGCCTGCAGCGGCGTGGTGGCCTGCGCGCCCTCCTCCGCGGCGGTCCGTGCGGCGGCGAAACCGGTGCCGAGGACGTCCACGGCCGGCACCAGGGCGTCGATCATGGTCTTGTCGCCCGGTGCGGCACCACCCAGCGCCATCACCCCGTCCACGCCCGCGCGCAGCGCCTCGGCGAGCTGCTCCGCGCCCACCTCGGCGGCATCGCCGAGCGCCTTGCCGGTCCGGCGCAGCAGAGTGCCGTACAGCGGTCCGGAGGCACCGCCGACCGTCGAGATCAGCTGCCGTCCGGCCAGGATCAGGACGGCACCCGGCGTCTGCGGCGCCTCCTTGTCCAGGGCGGCCGTCACGGCCCTGAAGCCGCGTTGCAGATTGCTGCCGTGGTCGGCGTCGCCGATGGCCGAGTCGAGGGCGGTGAGCCGGTCCGCCTCGCGGTCGACGGATGCGGCGGCCGCCGTCATCCAGCGGCGGAAGAAGTCGGCGTCGAGCACGGGATCTCCTTGCGTGGTAGGGCTGTTGACCGGTGCGGCCGGCACGTGGGCGCCTGGTCCGCCGTATCACATTCCCCAGCGCAGCGCCGGGGTCCGTACCGGCGCGTCCCACAACCGCAGCAGCTCCTCGTCCGCCTGGCACAGCGTCACCGAGGCGCCCGCCATGTCCAGGGAGGTGACGTAGTTGCCGACGAGGGTGCGGGCCACGACCACTCCGCGTTCGCGCAGCACCCGCTGCACCTCGGCGTTGAAGCCGAACAGCTCCAGCAGCGGCGTCGCGCCCATGCCGTTCACCAGCACGAGCACGGGGTCGCGCGGAGGCATGTCCTCCACGATCGCGTTCACCGCGAAGTCGGCGATCTCGCCGGAAGTCATCATCGGCCGCCGTTCCCGGCCCGGCTCGCCGTGGATGCCGATGCCCAACTCCAGCTCCCCGTCGGGCAGATCGAAGGTGGGGCTGCCCTTCGCCGGGGTCGTACAGGCACTCAGGGCCACGCCGAAGCTGCGCGAGTTCTCGTTGACCTGGCGGCCGACGGCCTCCACCCGCTCCAGCGGCTGCCCCTCGGCCGCCGCCGCACCCGCGATCTTCTCCACGAACAGCGTCGCGCCGGTGCCGCGCCGCCCGGCCGTGTAGAGGCTGTCGGTGACGGCCACGTCGTCGTTGACGAGCACCTTGGCGACCTGGATGCCCTCGTCCTCGGCCAGTTCGGCCGCCATGTCGAAGTTGAGGACGTCGCCGGTGTAGTTCTTCACGATGAAGAGCACTCCGGCGCCGCTGTCCACGGCGGCCGCGGCGCGTGCCATCTGATCCGGTACCGGCGAGGTGAACACCTCCCCGGGGCAGGCGGCGGACAGCATGCCCGGGCCGACGAACCCGCCGTGCAGCGGCTCGTGCCCGGACCCGCCGCCCGACACCAGCGCGACCTGTCCGGCCACCGGAGCGTCCCGGCGGACGATCACCCGGTTCTCCACGTCCACGTTCAGATCGGGATACGCGGCCGCCATACCGCGCAGCGCGTCCGCCACGACGGTCTCGGGCACGTTGATCAGCATCCTCATCGGTATCTCCTCGTGAGCCTTGCGGGTGGGCGTGAGACCTGTGTCTCCGAGTCGGGCCGAGTTCGCTGATGGAGCTAATGGCAGTATCTGCCCTGCACCGAGGGGAGGTCACGCGCAGACGCCCGCCGTCACGGTGGGCGACCCCGGGAACACCCACCGCTCCGCGGTCCCCGGCGGCCCCGCACGACCGGGCCGCCCTGCCCTGTCAAGCCGTCAGCAGCACGTTCACGAGGACGATGACGACGGCGGCCACGACGGGCCGCGAGCACCGCCCAGGGCCGGAGCGGGCGTTCTTCGGCCGGTCCACCCGGCCGGACCTGCGCATGGGGTGCTCATGGCGAGCGGTCGACGGGCCGTACGGCGTCCGTCGCGGGCCGCGTGGGAGCACGTCGAAGTCGGGCAGACCACCGCCTGGCAGGTGGAGTTCCCCCGCCACGGCCAGTGGCCCGGCCCTTCTCCCGCTGCCCGGTATCGCATCGGCCTGGCCGTCCGGGGAACCCGGTGGCGCGGAACGGGAACCGCCGGCCGGCGGAGGAGGTGCCGTGACCGTGGACGACTGGGAGATGTGGGAGATGCACGACGACGTACGGCTGTCAGCGCATGAGCGGCTCGCGCTGCTGCAGATCGAGGCGAACCTCAGGCAGGACCGCCGGTTCGCGCGCCGCATGGTCCGGCCGAAACGCGCGCTGTGGCTGCCGGCGGCCGTGCTCCTGCTGGCGCTCGCCTCGGCGTTCGTGGCCGTCATGGGAATCCGTACCTCGGACCCCGCGCTGCTGTGGTGCTTCGCGGTGCTGTGGCCGCTGACCCTCTTCCAGACATTCCGGCTGCTGGGCCGGACGACCGGCCCCCGGCCGCGTTCCCGCGCCCGGGTCACGCCGTGGCTGTGAACCCCGAGCGCCGTGGCTGTGCACCACAGGCCCGGCGCCGCCCGGCCGTGCGGGCCGGGCGGCGCCGGGCCTGAGGGAGGCGGGCCGGGCCGGGCGGCCGGGCCACCCGAAGTGCGCGTCGTCAGCTCTGCTTGCCCCGGCCCGAGAGCGCGTCGCGCATCCGGTCGACCAGACCGGTGCCCGGTGCCAGCAGCTTGTTGGCCGGCGGAGTGTCCGGTGCCGACGGGTGCGGACGGGTCGGCGCCATCTTCTTCGCCCGCCGGACCTTGTCGCCGAGGTCCATCAGAGCGTCCGCGGCGCAGGCAGCCTCCAACTGCGGGAAGAGGTTCTGCTCCTCGTCCGTCACATGGGACCTGATCTCGCTCATCAGCTGACCCATGAGCATGTCGAACTGCGGGTCGTCCGCCTCACAGCCCTCCAGGTCCTTCATGATCTGCTCTGCCTTGGCGTGGTCCTCGAGTTCCTTGTCGGCCAGAGCGTCCCCGCCCGTCAGGTGCTCGCGCACGGCCGGGTACAGGTAGGCCTCCTCCGCGACCGAGTGACGGACCAGCTCGATCGTGGCCTGGTCGCAGAGGTTCTTGCGTTCCTTGGAGCCGGGCGGCAGCGCCTCGATGCGGCCGAAGATCTCCTCGACCTCACGGTGGTCGGTGGTCAGCTCCTGGATGACGTTTCCGCCGTGACCCATTGTCGTTACCTCCTGCGGTGAACCGCGGCGGCCCATGAGCGGCCGCCCGTCGCCGCGCCGAGTGCCCCCGGCCCGCCGCGCTACACGGCCCGCCGTGACCGTTCAGCGCATCGAGTGGCCGGCTGCGGCCGTACGGCCCGTCCGGGGCAGCGCGCGGGCCCACCCGTGGTCCAGGATGCGCGGGACCAGCGCGCCCACGGCCCCCGGTGCCGGCCACCCGCGGTCCACCCGCGGCCCGTGCCTGGGCGCTCCCCTCCGGCGGGAACCGCCGGACCACCGGCACTCCCTGGGCCGCGAGTCGCGTACAGATCCTGAAGCCGCCCTGCTGCGCAGCGCCTTGCGGCCGGTCCGCCGGAGTGCACACGAGCGGCTGCGTGCCGGCGCGCACCCACGTCCGCTTCGTGGTATGCGGCCGCCGGAGTCGCGCGAGCACCCGGTCTTTCGGACAATGAGAATCCAACGTATGGAACCAACTGGCACGGGAACTCTGCTGCCAGTGCCGTCCAGCAAGCGGCGGCCCACCAGGGCGGTCCTCCGGATCAGCGGGACCCGAGCCCTGTCCTCTTCCTCACCCAGCGGGCCGGCGAAGCCGGGCCCGGCGACGCGGGACGCGCCGAACGCCCATGCAGGAGCGTGCGCGGCCGCGTACGACGGTGGACGCAGGACGACGAAGGAATGGCCCCCCATGACTGGTGACACACCGTCCTATTGGCGCCGCGCCCTCGTGACCGGCGGCGCCGGCTTCCTCGGCTCCCATCTGTGCGAGCGGCTGCTGGATTCGGGCGCCGAAGTCGACTGTGCCGACAACCTGGCCTGCGGGCGGCGCGAGAACGTCGCCCACCTCGACGTCCGGCCGGGCTTCCGGTACGTGCACTGCGACGTCTCCGCGGCCGACTGCGCCGACGTGCTGCCGGGCCCGTACGACCTGGTCCTGCACTTCGCCTGTCCGGCCTCGCCCGCCGACTACCTGCGCATGCCCCTGGAGACCCTGGACGTGGGCAGCCTCGGCACCCGCAACGCGCTGGCGGTCGCCGAACGCGACGGGGCCCGCTTCCTGCTCGCCTCCACCTCCGAGGTGTACGGCGATCCGCAGGTGCACCCGCAGCACGAGGGCTACTGGGGCAACGTGAACCCGGTCGGCCCGCGCAGCGTGTACGACGAGTCCAAGCGGTTCGCCGAGGCGCTGGTCACCGCGCACGCCGGCACCAGGGAGACGAACGCCGGGATAGTGCGGCTGTTCAACACCTACGGGCCGCGGATGCGGGCCCACGACGGCCGTGCCGTGCCCACCTTCATCTGCCAGGCCCTGGCCGGCGAGCCGCTCACGGTGACCGGTGACGGCAGCCAGACCCGCTCGCTGTGCTACGTGGACGACACGGTGGACGGCATCCTGCGGGTGGCGCGGAGCAGGTCCGTACGTCCTGTGAACATCGGCGGCAGCGACGAGATCACCGTCGCCGATCTGGCCCGCCGGGTGGTCGCCCTCACCGGGTCCCGGTCACCGATCGCGTTCATCGACCGGCCCGTCGACGACCCCGGCCGGCGCCGGCCCGACACCACCCTCGCCCGGGAGCTGCTCGGCTGGTCGCCACAGGTCCCGTGGGAGGAGGGCCTGAAGCAGACCATCGCCTACTTCGCGGCCCTGCCCGCGGACCCCGTCCCGCGTGAGGAGAGCCCGGCACCGCAGACCTGACCCCCGCCCGTCCCCGGCCCTGGAGACAGCGCATGCACGTCCTCGGTATCAACGCACTCTTCCACGACCCCGCTGCCGCCCTGATCACCGACGGCCAGGTCGTGGCGGCAGCGGAGGAGGAGCGGTTCTCCCGCCGCAAACACGGCAAGCGGCCCGTACCGTTCTCCGCCTGGGAGCTGCCCGAGCAGTCCGCCCGCTGGTGCCTGGAGCAGGCCGGACTCACCCCGGCCGACCTGGACGCCGTCGCCTACTCCTACGACCCCGCACTCGCGCGCCCCGCCGAGCGGATGGGCCTGCACGACCCCTGGGACCACCTCCGGCAGGAGTATGCCCGCCAGGCCCCGCAGTTCCTGGCCGAGGCCCTGCCCGGACTCGACCCGGCGAAGGTGAGGTTCGTCCCGCACCACGTGGCGCACGCCGCCTCCGCCGGACCGGTCTCGCCGTACCCGGACTGTGCCGTCCTCGTCCTGGACGGCCGCGGCGAGTGCGGCTCCCACCTGGCCGGCCGCTGCACCAACCGGGAACTGACCGTGCTCGGCACCCAGCAACTCCCGGACTCCCTCGGCCTGTTCTACGAGGACCTCACCCAGCACCTCGGGTTCCTGCGCAGCAGCGACGAGTTCAAGGTCATGGCGCTCGCCTCCTACGGCACCCCGCGCTTCGCCGGCCGGCTGCGCGAATACGTCCACGCCGACGACCAGGGGGGCTTCACGGCCCGCCCGGTGCCCTGGGCCGGCCTCGTCCCGGCCCGCCCGGCCGGCGGCGCCTGGAGCCAGGACCACGCCGACCTCGCCGCCAGCGCCCAGCTCTGCCTGGAGGAGGCCATGCTGGCCCTGGCCCGGTGGCTGCGCGAGCGCACCGGTGAGGAGGCGCTCACCATGGCCGGCGGCGTCGCGCTGAACTGTGTGGCCAACACCCGGCTGTGGCGCGAGAGCGGCTTCCGGCACGTATGGGTGCAGCCCGCCGCGGGCGACGCCGGGACGGCCCTGGGCGCCGCGGCTCACGTCGCCGGGCAGAAGGACACCCTGGAGCCGATGCCGACGGCCGCCCTGGGGCGCGGCTGGAGCGACGCCGAGCTGCGCGCGTGGCTGGAGCGGGCGGCCGTACCGTACGAGGAGCCCGCCGACATCGCCGAGACGGCCGCCGAGGCGCTGGCCGCCGACGGGATCGTGGCCTGGTTCCAGGGGCGCAGCGAGTACGGGCCGCGCGCGCTCGGGCACCGGTCGCTGCTCGCCCACCCCGGCAAGGCGGCCAACCTGGAGCGGCTCAACGCGGTGAAGGGACGCGAGGAGTTCCGGCCCGTCGCGCCCATGGTCCTCGCCGACCGCGCGGCCGAGATCTTCGACGGCGGCCCGCTGCCCAGCCCCCACATGCTGTTCGTGCACCACGTGGCCGCCGACTGGAAGGCCCGTATCCCGGCCGTGGTCCACGTCGACGGCACGGCCCGCATCCAGACCGTCGACCGGGCGCAGGAGCCTGTGGTGGCCCGGATGATCGAGGGCTTCGAGCGGCGCACCGGACTGCCGGTCGTGGTCAACACCAGCCTCAACACCGCCGGCCGGCCCATGGTCGACGACCCGCGGGACGCCCTGGAGTGCTTCGGCTCGGCCCCCGTCGACCTGCTGGTGCTCGGACCGTTCGCCGTCCGCCGCGGGAAGGCGTTCGCATGAGCGACGCACCCGCCTACACCGTCGTCGTCCCGACGATCGGCCGCCCGTGCCTCGCCGAGTGCCTGCGCACGCTCGCCGAAGCCGTCGACCATCCGCCGCACGAGGTGGTCGTCGTGGACGACCGGCCCGCACGCGAGGGCGACCTGCCGCTGACGGCGGCCGGGCAGCTGCTCGACCGGGTGCGCACGCTGCGCACCGGCGGCCAGGGTCCGGCCGCCGCCCGCAACGCCGGCTGGCGGACCGTGCGTACGCCCTGGACGGTTTTCCTGGACGACGACGTCCAGGTACTGCCGGACTGGTCCCGGCGGCTGGCCGCGGACCTGCGCGAGGCCGGCCCGGACGTCGGCGGGGTCCAGGGGCGGCTGCGTGTCCCCCTGCCCCTGGACCGCCGGCCCACCGACTGGGAACGCACCACCAAAGGCCTGGAGAATGCCGCCTGGGCCACTGCCGACATGGCCTACCGCACCGAGGCGCTCAAGCGCACCGGCGGCTTCGACGAGCGATTTCCGCGGGCGTTCCGCGAGGACGCCGACCTTGCCCTGCGCGTGCAGCGCTCCGGCTGGACCCTGGTCCGGGGCGGCCGGATCACCCGGCACCCGGTCCGCGCGGCCCACTGGTGGGCCTCGCTGCCGGCGCAGCGCGGCAACGCCGACGACGCCCTGATGAACCGGCTGCACGGCCGCGACTGGTGGGACCGCGCACAGGCGCCCCGGGGCCGGCTGCCCCGCCACCTGGCGGTCACCGGTGCGGCCCTCGCCGCCGCCGGCTTTGCCCTGGTTGGGCACCGCCGGGCCGCGACGGCCTGCGCGGCCCTGTGGACCCTGGGCACCGCCGAGTTCGCCCTCGCCCGCATCCTGCCCGGCCCGCGCACCGCCCGCGAGGTCGCCGGGATGCTCGGCACCAGCGTGCTCATCCCGCCCCTCGCCGTCCGGCACTGGCTGCGCGGAGTCGTCCGCCACCGGCACGCCGAACCCCTGGGAGGTGCCGGTTGACCACCGTGTCCGCCGTCCTGTTCGACCGGGACGGCACCCTCGTGGCGGACGTGCCGTACAACGGCGACCCCGACCGGGTCCGGCTGTTGCCCGGCGCCGCGGAGGCGGTCGCCCTGGTCCGGTCCCGTGGCCTGGCCACCGGCGTGGTCAGCAACCAGTCCGGCATCGGGCGCGGGCTGCTCACGGTCGATCAGGTGCGTGCCGTCAACGCGCGTGCCGACGCGTTGCTGGGCGGGGTGGACACCTGGGTGTTCTGCCCGCACGCCCCCGACGCCGGCTGCCCCTGCCGCAAGCCCCGGCCCGGCATGATCCGCACGGCCGCCGCTCGGCTGGGCGTGCCGGCTGCCGAGTGCCTGGTGATCGGCGACATCGCCGCGGACGTGCTGGCCGCGCGTGCGGCGGGCGCCCGGGGAGTGCTCGTCCCGAACGCGGCGACGGCACCGGCGGAGGTGAAACGTTTCGCCCACCGTAGCGCCCCCGATGTGCTCACCGCCGTGCGCAGCGCGCTCGGCGCGACCGCGGCGGCCGGCGTGCCCGTGTCCCAGCAGACGGTGAGACTCGGCCTGCCGGTGGAGGCCGACCTGCCTGTGGAGTCCGACCTGCCTGTGGGGGCCGACGGGCCAGCGGGGTCCGAACTGCCGGTGGGGTCCGACAGGCAGGCGGGGTTCGACAGGCAGGCGGGGTTCGACGGGCCGGTGGGGTCCGACAGGCCGGCGGAGTCCGACAGGCCCACGGGTTTCGACGGGTCCCGGGGGAGGCCGTCGTCATGAGGTCCCTCGTCGTCCGTCTCGACAGCTTCGGCGACGTCCTGCTCGCCGGTCCCGCCGTGCGCGCCGTCGCCGCCCACAGCGCGCACGTCACGCTGCTGTGCGGACCCCGCGGCGCGGACGCCGCCCGGCTGCTGCCCGGTGTGGACGAGGTCCTGGTGTGGGAGGCGCCCTGGGAGGGCTTCGAACCGCCCCCGGTCAGCGTGCCGGACATCGACGCACTCCTCGGCCGGCTGCGCGCCGGCGCGTACGACACCGCGCTCGTCCTCACCTCCTTCCACCAGAGCCCGCTGCCCACCGCACTGCTGCTGCGGCTCGCCGGCGTCGGCCGGATCGGCGCCGACAGCGTCGACCACCCCGGCCGGCTCCTCGACGTACGCCACCGGCGGCTCGCCGGCCGGCACGAGGCCGAGGCAGCCCTGGACACCGCCGCCGCCCTGGGTTTCCTGCCGCCCCGCGGCGACGACCTGCGGCTGCGCGTCCTCCCGCCCCCGGACACCAGCAGCCTGACCGGCCACGGCCCCTATGTCGTCCTGCACCCCGGCGCGAGCGCACCCGCCCGCGCCTGGAGCCCCCACCGCTGCGCGGAGGCCGTCGCCCTGCTCGCCGACGCCGGACACCGCGTCGTCGTCACCGGCGGCCCCGGCGAGACGGCCCTCACCCGGCAGGTGAGCGGCGACCTGGCCGTGGACCTCGGCGGCTGGACCTCCCCGCGCACCCTCGCCGGGGTGCTGCGCACGGCCGACGTCGTCATCAGCGCCAACACCGGCCCGGCCCACCTCGCCGCCGCCGTCGGCACCCCCGTCGTGTCCCTGTTCGCGCCCGTCGTACCGGCCGAGCGCTGGGCGCCGTACGGCGTCCCCGTCATCCTGCTCGGCGACCAGTCGGCGCCGTGCGCGGGCACCCGGGCCCTCACCTGTCCGGTGCCCGGTCACCCCTGCCTGGACGAGGTCACCGGACAGGACGTGGTGGGCGCGGTCCACAAGCTCATCCAGGAGCGGCACTCATGAACATCCTCGTCTGGCACGTGCACGGATCCTGGCTCACGGCCTTCGTGCAGGGCCCGCACACCTACCTCGTCCCGGTCACCGCGGACCACGGGCCCGACGGCCTCGGCCGGGCCGTGACCTGGGACTGGCCGCAGTCGGTACGGGAACGCACCCCCGAGGAACTGTGGGACTGCGACATCGACCTGATGGTCCTGCAGCGCCCGCACGAACTCGACCTGGCCCTGCGCTGGACCGGCCGCCGGCCCGGCGTGGACGTGCCCGCCGTGTACGTCGAGCACAACAGCCCCGACGAGTCGCCCGAGCGGCAACTGCACCCGCTGGCCGGGCAGTCGAAGATCCCGGTCGTCCACGTCACCCACTTCAACCGGCTGATGTGGGACAGCGGCCGGGCCCCGGCCGAGGTCGTGGAGCACGGCATCGTCGACCCCGGCCACCGCTGGACCGGCACCGAGCGCCGTGCGGCCGTCGTCGTCAACGAGCCCGTGCGCAGGGGCCGTACCACCGGCACCGACCTGCTGCCCCGGTTCGCCCGGTCCGCGCCCCTCGACGTCTTCGGCATGCGCACCGAAGGACTCGCCGAACACCTCGGCCTGCCCCCCGGGCGCTGCCGCACCCGGGACCTGCCGCAGCACGAACTGCACCGCGAGATGGCCCGGTGCCGGGTCTACCTGCACCCCGTGCGCTGGACCTCGCTCGGTCTGTCCCTGCTGGAGGCCATGTTCCTCGGCATGCCCGTGGTCGCCCTGGACACCACCGAGATCCGCGAAGCGGTACCCGAGGGCGCCGGGGTGGTCTCGAACCGCCTCGACGTACTGGAGGACGCCGTACGGGCCTTCCTCGCCGAACCCGGACTGGCCCGCCGCACCGGCGACGCCGCCCGGGCCGCCGCCCGGGCCCGCTACGGAGAGCGGCGTTTCCTCGACGACTGGGAGCGCCTGATCAAGGAGGTCACCCGATGAGCCGCATTCCGCACACGGCCGGACGCGTCGCCATGGTCTCCGAGCACGCCAGCCCGCTGGCCGCGCTCGGCGGACCGGACGCGGGCGGGCAGAACGTGTACGTGGCGCAGGTCGCCCGGCAGCTCGCCAGAAGGGGATACCGGGTCACGGTGTACACCCGGCGGGACTCGGCGGGCCTGCCGGACCGGGTGACCCTGATCGACGGGGTGCAGGTGGTGCACGTGCCCGCCGGACCGCCCGCCCCCGTCCCCAAGGACGAACTCCTGCCGTACATGGACGAGTTCGGCGAGTTCCTGGCCCGCCACTGGGCGCTCAGCCCGCCCGGCGTGGTGCACTCCCACTTCTGGATGTCCGGCCTCGCCGCCCTGGCCGGCGCCCGCGATCTCGGCATCCCCGTCGTGCAGACCTACCACGCGCTCGGCACGGTGAAGAAGCGCTACCAGGGCGCCGCCGACACCAGCCCGCCCCAGCGCCTCGCCATCGAGGAGGCCATCGGCCACGAGTGCGCCCGGATCATCGCCACCTGCAGCGACGAGGTGGCCGAACTGAAGGCCATGGGCGTACCGGAGGACCGGATCAGCGTCGTGCCGTGCGGCGTCGACCCCGACCAGTTCGCCCCCGTCGCCCGACCCCGTCCGCCCGGCGCCCGCCGCCGGCTGCTGGCCGTCGGCAGGCTCGTGCCCCGGAAGGGCTTCGACCGGGCCATCCGCGCCCTGGCCGGGATCCCCGACGCCGAACTCCTCATCGCCGGCGGCCCCGAGGCCGACCTGCTCGGCGCCGACCCCGAGGCGGCCCGCCTCTACGCCGTCGCCGGCGAACACGGCGTCGCCGACCGGGTCACCCTGCTCGGCGGGGTGGGCCGGGCCCGCATGCCCAGGCTGATGTCCAGCGCCGACCTGATGCTGTCGCTGCCCGTGTACGAGCCCTTCGGCATCGTGCCGCTGGAGGCCATGGCCTGCGCCACGCCGGTCGTCGCCACCGCGGTCGGCGGCCAGCTCGACACGGTCGTGGACGGCACGACGGGCGTCCTGGTCCCGGCCGACGACGACCACGACCTCAGCGCGGCCGTCCGCGCCCTGCTCGCCGACCCGGACCGGCTCGCCCGGTACGGGGCCGCCGGCCGGGAACGGGTGCTCAGCCACTACACCTGGGACCGGGTGGCCGACGGCGTGGCCGGGGTGTACGGCGCCGTGTCCCCGCTCCGTTCGCTCTCGGGAGTCGTCCGATGAACACCGTCACCGACACCGCGCACTGCGACGACCTCGCCAAGGCCCTGGAGGCGTTCCGCGAGCACGGCCCGCTGATCGAGCGCTGGGGCACCGACCTCGCGCGGCGGCTGGGCTCCGGCTCCCGGCTGCTCGTCGCGGGCAACGGCGGCAGCGCCGCGCAGGCCCAGCACCTCACCGCCGAACTCGTCGGCCGCTACCGCGACGACCGGCCGCCGTTCTCCGCGGTCGCCCTGCACGCCGACACCTCCTCCACCACCGCCATCGCCAACGACTACGGCGTCCAGGAAGTGTTCGCCCGGCAGACCGCCGCCCACGGCCGTCCCGGAGACGTGCTGATGCTGCTGTCCACCAGCGGGGCGAGCGCCAACCTGCTGACCGCCGCCGAACGCGCCCGCCGCATGGGGATGACGGTGTGGGCGCTGACCGGGCGGGCCCCCAACCCGCTGCAGCTCGGCGCGGACGAGTCGCTGTGCGTCGACGCTCCCGTCGCCGCCACCGTCCAGGAACTCCATCTGGTCGCCGTGCACATGCTCTGCGAGTCCTTCGACCAGGCCGTGCAGCGCGGCGAGGCGAACCAGCGGGCGGCCGCACATGCCGGCCACCGGGCCGACGCGGACGCCGAGCGTCTGGCCGGCGGTGACGTCGGTGACGGGGTCGAAGGCGGTAACGGCGGCGATGGCGGTGACGGTGTCGAAGGCAGGTCGGTGTCCGGCGGCAGGCCGGTGGCCGATGGCGGGGCGGGAGCCGTGGGCAGGCCGGGAGTCGTCGGCCGGCTCGTCGGCCGCGCCCGCACCGTCGGCCGTACCACGCCCGGTACTCGGGTGGCCCCGAGGAAGGGACACACATGACCGCCGCCTCCCGCACGCCTCTCGTCGTCGTGGGCGACGCACTGCTCGACCACGACCTGTGCGGCCGGGCCGAACGGCTCGCCCCGGACGCGCCCGTACCCGTGGTCCACGGCACCCGGCGCAGCTCCCGTCCGGGCGGCGCGGCCCTCGCCGCCTGCCTCGCGGCCGCCGACGGACGCCCCGTCACCCTTGTCACCGCGCTCGGCGACGACCCCGCCAGTGACGCCCTGCGCGCACTGCTGGCCGGCCGGGTCGGCCTGGTCGAGGTGCCACTGGAGGGCGCCCTGAGCAGCAAGACCCGCGTCATGGCCGGGGGCCGGCCGCTGCTCCGCCTCGACGACGGCGACGGGCGCGCCCGCGAGGCGACGTCGGAGGCGGTGGCCACGGTCGCGGAAGCCGGCGGCATCCTCGTCGCCGACTACGGCCGCGGCACCGCCGACGTCCTGCGAGACGCGCTGACGCACACGGCCGCCCCCGTCGTCTGGGACCCCCACGTGCGCGGCGGGCCCCCGGTGCCCGGCGTCCGCCTGGCCACCCCCTCGGCCCAGGAGGCCCGCACCTTCGCCCGGCGGCTGGACCACGGCGACGACACCGGCGACGCGGCCGGGCTGCGCACCGCCGCCCGGGACGCCGGCACGCTCGTGCGGGCCTGGCAGGTCCAGGCCGTCGCCGTGACCCTGGGCGAACGCGGCGCCCTGCTCTCGCACGGCGAGACCCCGCTGCTCGTGCCGACCCCGGCCGCCGCCACCGGCGACCCGTGCGGCGCCGGCGACCGGTTCGCCGCCGCAGCCGCCGGCCTGCTCGCCGACGGCACGCTCACCGAGGCCGCCGTCCAGGCCGCCGTGCACGCCGCCACCCGCTATGTCGCCGAGGGCGGCGCCCGCGCGGTCGCCACGGCCGACCAGCCGGAGCCGGCCACCGAAGCCCCGGCCGACGGCGACACGACCGCCGACGCCGTGCGCACGGCCGCCCGCGTCCGGGCCGCGGGCGGCACCGTGGTCGCCGCGGGCGGCTGCTTCGACCTGCTGCACGCGGGCCACGTCGCCCTGCTCCAGGCCGCCCGCCGGGCCGGCGACTGCCTGATCGTCTGCGTCAACTCGGACGACTCCGTACGCCGCCGCAAGGGTGACGGCCGGCCCCTCGTCCCGGCCGCCGACCGGGTACGGGTGCTGCGCGCCCTGGAGTGCGTGGACGCGGTCGCCGTCTTCGGGGAGGACACCCCCGAACGCGTCCTCGCCGAACTCCGCCCGCACATCTGGGCCAAGGGCGGCGACTACGCCCGCACTCCGCTCCCCGAACAGCCTCTGGTGGAGAGCTGGGGCGGCCAGGTGCTCCTCCTGCCGTACCTGGACGGCCGCTCCACCACACTCCTCGCCCGCCGCGCGGCCCGTGGGCCGGCGTCGACGGGGGGCCGCGGCGAGTGAGAGCCGACCGGTCTCCGGGCGTCCCGGGCCGGGCCGGCACGGCGGTCATGGCGCGGCCCCGGCGTGTGCGGGGACTGGCTGACCGACGGGGCGGGGACGCGGTCCTCGCCCATGCACCCACCGGAGGACCGACCAGGTGACCAGTACCCCGCACCCCCCGACCGTCCTGGTGCTGCGCGCGCTGGGGCTCGGTGATCTGCTGGCCGGTGTGCCCGCCTTGCGTGGCGTCCGGCGGGCCTTTCCCGGGCACCGGGTCGTGCTCGCCCAGCCGGCCGGTCTCGCCGGACTCGCTCTGGTCACCGGAGCGGTCGATGCCGTGTTCCCGGCCGAGGCACCGGGGCGGGCGGTGCCGGATCTCGGACGCTGGCCCGTCCCGCCGCCCGACGTGGCGATCGACCTGCACGGAAACGGCCCCGAGAGCCGCGACGCCCTGGCCGCCCTGCACCCGCGCCGGCTGCTCGCGCACGCCTGTCCGGACGGCCCGCCGTGGCGGACGCACGCCAACGAGCGGGAGCGCTGGTGCGCCTTCCTGCACGGCTACGGCATCCCGGCCGACCCCCGGGACCTGCGGCTGCCCCCGCCGGCCACACCGTCCCCCGCCCCGGGCGCGGTCGTCGTGCACCCAGGAGCGGCCTCGGGCTCCCGCCGCTGGCCCGGGGAGCGGTTCGCCGCCGTCGTACGGTGCCTGGGCGCCGCCGGACACCACGTGGTCCTGACCGGCGGCCCCGACGAGGACGCCCTGGTCCGCTCGGTCGCCGAACGCAGCGGCCGGCCCGGCCACGACGTGCTCACCGGCGGCCTGCCCCTCGGCGAGCTGTCCGCGCTGGTGGCGGGGGCATCCCTGGTGCTGAGCGGCGACACCGGCCTCGCCCATCTCGCGGTGGCCCACGGCACCCGCTCCGTCACCCTGTTCGGCCCGGTGTCCCCGCGACTGTGGGGGCCGCCCCCGAGCCCGTACCACCTGGCGCTGTGGAATCCCGGCCCGCCCGGCGACCCGCACGGCCGCACGCCCGACACCCGCCTGCTGCGCATCCGCACCGGCGAGGTCGCCGCAGCCTGTCTGATGCTGCTCCGGGACGTCCGCGGCCGGCAGCGACAGACCCGGCCGGAGGAGCCGCATGCCGACGGCACCGCCGAGACGCTCGCCCGGGACTTGGCCGGCCGCGCCGGCACAGGCCCGCCGTGACTCACCCGCACGGCGGTACGCCGGCTGACTGCGCCGGCGGTACGGCACGCCCGGTGAGACGCCGGGGCGGCGGACAGCCGTGCGGGAGCGGACCGTACGGCGTCCGGCCGATGCCCCCGTACGGCGCGGCCGGCGGTGCGGTTGAGGGCCGAGGGCCTACCGTGCAAGGTGGTGCAACGGTCATGAAGAGGCCGAACCAGTACTTCGTGACGTCCTGTCTGGGTGATGCCATGAAACCCTCTTCCGGCCGGCCGGCCGCTCCGGCGCCCCTCGTCATCGAGTCCTCCGTCGTCGAGGGACTGCCCGCCGAAGGCGCCCTGCTGCTGCGCATGTCGGGCAGCCTCGACGCCCACGGTGCCCAGGCCTGGTCGGACGAGCTGCGCGGACACCTGGAACAGGCGGACCGCGCCGGACTTCGCCCCGTGCTGGACATGGCCCATGTCCAGCTCGGCGGCGCGGCCGTGCTGCGCACGCTCAGCGAGACGACCCGGTCGCGCACCGGACGCCCGGACCTGATCATCGTCCGCGCCCGGCCGGGTGTGCGCGAGGCGGTGCACCTGGCCCGGCTGGACGGCGTACGGCTGTACGCCACCCTCGACGAGGCGCTGCGCGAACTGGCCCGGGCCGCCGCCCGGGTGGATGAGCTGCCCGCCTGGCGGACCCATATGGCCGACCCGCTGCGGCCCTCGTACGAGGATCTGCACAAAGAGGTGCGCGCGCTGCGCGCCCGGGTGCGTACCGCGCCGGTGATCGGGATGGCGCAGGGCGCGCTCATGGTTCGCTACGGCCTGCCGGACTCCGGCAGCGCGTTCCGGGCGCTCCGCGAGGCCTCCCAGCGCTTCAACGTGCCGCTGCGCGTCCTCGTCTCCGCCCTGGTGGTGGCCCGGCCCCCGGACGGCCGGGTCTGGTTCCCGGGCCGCCGTTCCCTGCCCGTGCCGCAGTTGCGGATCCTGGCCCGCGGCGGCCGGGATCCCCGCTACCGGCGGCAGATGACCGACGCCGTCCTGCACGAGGCGCTGGCCATCGGCCGGGCGCCCGCCGGCTATGTGCAGTTCGTGGACCCGGCCGCGAACGCCCTGATGCCGGAGACGCACCACGGCTGCGCGGAAACGTTCCTCGACCATCTGGTACGGGGCCGGGCCGAAGGTACGGCCGACGCTGCCGCCCTGACCCGGGGCCGCCCGGTCGACGTGCCCGACGTCGCCACGGACGCGCTGCTCGCCGACGACTGCCGGCGCGTCCTGCTGAGCACCGGCACCCACGCCCTGCGGAGTGTCCCGGTGCTCTCCTCGGCCGGGTCCTGCACCGGCGTGATCACCCTGCACTGGTCCGAGGCCGGCCACCGGCCGACCACCGCGCAGGCCGAGTCGCTGGCCCTGCTGGCCGAGGACACCTCGGCCTGGCTCAGCTGGTACCACCGCACGGTGCTGCTGGACGCCCTCGAACACCTCCACCAGGCCCTGACCCGCCCGGCGCCGTGAGCCGCCCGCCGAGGGGCCCGGCGTCTCCCGCACGCCGACCCGGCCCGCGGGCGGCCTGCGTCGCCCCGGCGCCGCGTGCCGGCCTGCCGACGGCGGCCTGCGTCGTTCCCGGGCCAAGCCGATCCGTCGACGGCGGGCGTCATCCGCGCTGCCCTGGGAACCCGGACCCGGCACGGAGCACGCACCACCCGGAGGGAGTCCGGCGCATGTCCAATCCGCAGCAGCCCGAACAGCGGCGCAGTGACAAGGGAGGCGCCACCCCGCAGGACGTCGGCGAGCTGAAGGCCCGCCAGCGGGCCGACCGTGAGGCGGCCACCCGCCCACACGGCTCGGACAAGGGCGAAAAGGGTGGGGGAGAGGGCGGCGGAGTGCCTCCGGCACAGCAGCCCGACCATCCCTGACCGCAGCACCGCACACACCGCAGGCATCGGCGGACGGCCCCCCAGGGGCCGTCCGTCGTGTCCGGCGCTCGTCGTGTCCGGCGCTCGTCGTGTCCGGCGCTCGTCGTGTCCGGCGCTCGTCGTGTCCGGCGCTCGTCATGTCCAGGGCCCGGCCGGCACCGCACGCACGCGCTACGCTCCGGGGTATGCGGATCTCCGTCTCCTCCGACATGGACGAAGCCGTGGCACGCCTCCTGGTGGCGGAGCTGCGACGCCGTGGCCATGACGTCCGTGAGCACGGCGCACTGCGCCCCGGGGCCGACGCCCGGTGGGCGGTTTGCTCGGAGGCCGCGGCCCGGGACGTGGCCGAGGGCGCGGCCGACCAGGCCGTGGTGTGCTGCTGGACCGGCACCGGCGCCTCCATCGCGGCCAACAAGGTGCCGGGCGTTCGGGCCGCCCTGTGTACGGACGCCACCACGGCGGACGGCGCCCGTCGCTGGAACGACGCCAACGTGCTCGCCCTGAGTCTCAGGCTGACGTCCGAACCCGTGTTGAAGGAGATCCTCGACGCGTGGTTCACGGCCGAGCCCAGCCAGGACTCCGAGGACCGGCAGAACGTGGCCCGCGTCGGCCGCCTGGACGCCTCCAGGGAGAGTTCCTAGGGACGACGACGGTCGCGCGGGCCGGTTCGGCCGGGTTGCCCGGGCAGGTTGCCGGGGTTCGGCGTAGGCGGCGTACGGGTTACCAGGGCCGGGGATCCGGTGTGCGCGGCGTACGGGTCGCCCGGGCCGGTCGTCGGGACTCGACTCGGTGTACGCGGCGTAGGGGTTTCCGGGGCCGGAATTCGGTGTGGCTGGGCGTACGGGTTACCCAGGACCGGGACCCGGTGTACGCGGCGTACGGGGCCGGACTCAGTGGGCGCCGAGTCCGCCGCCGCCGAACGACCCGCTGGAGCCTTTGCTCCAGCGCGGACGATCCTTCGACGCGCTCGGCCGGCTGTCCATGTTGGTCAGCTCGTACGGGGTGAGCGGGCGGCCCCCCTTGGCGATCTGGGGAACGTCGGCGCACTCCCTGTTCTCCCGGACCTCGTGCACCGCCCCTTCCGGCGGAAGCGTGGGCTGCTCCTCGGGGCGTGGGCGCGGGGACTCGTTGTACCGGACGCGCGAGGTCATCCAGAAGCCGCCGGCGAGCAGCGCCAGCACGGCCACGGCCACGATGAACAGGACGAGGCTCATCAGGCCGCTCGCTGCGGCCAACTGCGTCGATGCGGTGTTCATAGGACAGGAGTACCCCACTCAGAACCGGACGAACCCGGACACTATGGGTCATCGGACGGTGCTGCACGGCGACGGGCCATGCTGTTCCGGCCGCCTCGGGCCAGTGCGCCGTAGGTCCCAGCGTTGTGGTTTGTGGCCGCCCGCCCCGGCTACCCGCATGCTGTGACACCGCCGACTTCGCAGCAGCAGCTCTATCGGTTCCTGGAGGACCGCTTCACCTGCGCGCAGGCGTGCACGGAGTGTGCCCGGGCCTGCGCCGTGCGGGCGAGCCTCGTCGACCCGGACGGCACCGAGCGCCAGGAGCGTGTCCGCCGGCTGGGCATCATGTGCGCGGAGGTGTGCGACGCCACCTGCCGGGTGCTGAGCGAGGAGAACCAGCAGGACGAGGAGGGGATGCGGGTCCGGGTGGACTGGTGCCGCTCGATCTGCCTGGAGTGCGCCCGCGCCTTCGACGACCACCCCGGCGCCGAGTCGTCCGCGGCGACCTGCCGGGCCTGCGCGGAAGCCTGCGCGGACTTCCTGGAGACGCTCGGCTGAGCCGTCCCGCCGAGGGGGCCGTCCCGCTTGAGGGGCCGTGCTTCCGAGGGGTCGTCCCGCCCGAGGGGTCGTCGCGCCCAGTCGGCCCCGCCGCGGCCGGGGCGGCCCGCGTGTGGACTCATCCCGAGCCCGGCATTCCCAATTTCTGGAACACGTTCTACGGTGTGCGCCGTCAGGACCACCCTTGGGGAGCCTGGAGGCGCCGTGCATCTCGACCACACGCCCGAGCAGCAGCGGCTGCGCACCGAACTGCGCGCCTACTTCGCGGAGCTGGTCCCGGACAACGCCTACGCGCGGTACGCCGACCCGGCCGCGCAGAAGCGGTTCTACCGTGACACCATCCGCCGCCTCGGCACGGACGGCTGGCTCGGCGTCGGCTGGCCCGAGGAGTACGGCGGGCGCGGCATGACGGCGATGGAGCAGTTCATCTTCTTCGACGAGGCTGCCCAGGCCGGCGTACCGCTGCCGCTGATGGCGCTGAACACGGTCGGGCCGACGATCATGCGGTACGGCAGCGACGAGCAGAAGGCCTACTTCCTGCCCCGTGTTCTCTCGGGCGAGATCGACTTCGCGATCGGCTACAGCGAGCCCGACGCCGGCACCGACCTCGCCTCGCTGAGGACGCGCGCCGTACGCGACGGCGACGAATACGTCGTCAACGGGCAGAAGATCTGGACGACCAACGGCGACACCGCCGACTGGGTGTGGCTGGCCGTGCGCACCGACCCCGAGGCCCCACCGCACAAGGGCATCACCATGCTGCTGGTGCCGACCTCGGACCCCGGCTACTCCTGCACGGTCATCCGCACCCTCGCCTCCCATGACACCACCGCGAGCTACTACGAGAACGTCCGTGTCCCCGTCTCGCGCCGCGTCGGCAAGGAGAACGAGGGCTGGCGCCTGATCACCAACCAGCTCAATCACGAGCGGGTCACCCTCGCCGCGCACGGCACCATGGCCATCCGGGCCCTGCACGACGTGCAGCGCTGGGCACGGGAGACCAAGCTCGCCGACGGCCGCCGGGTGGCCGACCTGCCCTGGGTGCGCCGGCTGCTGGCCCGCACCCACACCCGGCTCGACGCGCTCAAGCTCCTCAACTGGCAGATGGTGACCGCCGTCCAGGACGGCACCCTCACCCCGCAGGACGCCTCCGCGGTCAAGGTCTACGGCTCCGAGGCCCGCCGGGACGCGTACGCCTGGCTCATGGAGATCGTCGCCGCCGCCGGCCCCTTGCGGGAGGGCTCGGCGAGCGCCGTCCTGCACGGCGAACTGGAGCGCGGCTACCGCTCGGCGGTCATCTTCACCTTCGGCGGCGGCAACAACGAGATCCAGCGCGAGATCATCTCCTGGATCGGCCTGGGGATGCCACGGGTACGGCGCTGAACCGGGTGCGACCAGGCATTTCGGTCGGCACATGAGCAAGATGGTCGGCACCAGATCACGCGCCGGGATGCCTGCCTCCGGGCCCGCTGAGTTCCAGATTCTGCCTCTTCGGCAGCGATGAGCTGCTCCTTCGGCGGAGTGGCAGGCGACCGGAGGCGCCGTGCCTCTTCGTTTCCTGCCTCTTCGTCTCCTGGGCGACTGCGCCGACGAAATCGCCGGCTCGAACGGGCGGAACTCCTGCAGAACGACGACTGCCGGTGATCCGTCAGCCGTACGGGTCCTCGGCCCTGGTCCGTGCGGCCACCCACAGGGCGATCTGCGTGCGTGACCGCATGCCCAGCTTGTCGCGCACCTTGTCCAGGTGCGTGGCGACCGTATGCGCCGAAAGACCGAGCCGGTCCGCGATCTGGCGGTTGGTCAGTCCGTCGGCGACGAGCCGGACCACCATGAACTCCCTCCCGGTGAGCGCGGACCGGTCGTCGACGACCTCCACGGCGTCCGTCGTCCCGCGCTGGTCGTCGCTCCCGGTCCGCAGTGCGTACGCGACAAGCCGGTTCCCGCGCAGCCGACGGCCGCCGCTGACGGCCGCGTCCCGAGCGGCCGCCGGCAGCCCTGTCCGGGCACGAGCCGCCGTTCGTTCCACCTGGCGTCGCCACGGAGCCTCGGACACGGTGTCGAGTCGGTGGCGTGCCTGCGCGCTCGCCTCGCACAGCAGGAGGGCCCGCCGCATGTCGCCGCTCTCGGCGGCCACGAGGGCCAGGCCCTCCACCGGGTAGAGCGCGTGAACACTTGTGCCGGGGACGATCCGCAGTACCTCGGTGAACAGCGCCTCGGCACTTTCCAGATGCCCCAGAGCCAGCCGCACGGCGCCCGCTGTGTGCAAGGCAGCCGCGACCCGGCTCCAGGGGGCGTGAGCCCTGAGCACGGGCAGGCAGCGGGACATGAGTGTGTCGGCCTCCAGTTCCCCGCCCGCCTGGAGCAGCGCCCAGGCCAGGTGATGGGTGCACCACGCGGTGTCCGTGGGTGTGCCCAGCGTGGCGACGACATCCAGGCACTCGCGCAGATCGGCGACGGCCGCGCCGAATTCCCCGCGGCACAGCCGTGCCGCGGCCCGCGCGTCCAAGGCGTTGGCAAGTCCGGCGGGGTGCTTGCGCGTGCGCTCCATGGCCACCGCTCGCTCGCCGAGGGAGAGTGCCTGTGCCAGGTCGGCCCGCTGGCAGGCAACGCGCGCGGCGAGCGCCGGTACCGCCCCGCCGAGCGCCCGGCCGCCGGCTTCCTGCAGCAGTCCCGTCAGCAGCGCGCGGGCGGCTGACGGCTGTTCCTGCTCGTAGTGCACGCGCGCCAGTTCCAGTTCCAGCCGTGCGAGCGAGGCACCGTCCCGGACGGCGGGGCCGGCCAAAGCCGCCGCCAGGTTGTCCCGTTCCATGGCCAGCGGGCTGCCGGCCTGGTCGGGGAACACCTCGTCACCGGCTCGGCCGGCCAGCCCGTTCAGCCACTCGAGGACCCGGCGCCTGGTGGTGTGCAGTTCGCCGGAGGCGCGCAGACACTCCAGGGCGTAGGCGCGGATGGCGCTCAGCTGTCGGAAACGTGCGGTCTCCGCCTCCGAGAGACGTGTGATCAGGGACTTGGCCTCCAGGGCACACAGGATGCCGGGTATCTGCGCCGGTGCGATGCCGGCACCGGTGCAGACTGCCCGCGCCACGGCCATGTCGAACCCGCCGACGAGGACCGCAAGACGCCGGAAGACCGCCTGTTCGGCCGGATCGAGCAGTCGGTGGCTCCAGTCGATCGCGGCGGCCAGCCCGCTGTGGCGCCCGGGTCCGGTCCGGTATCCGCCTGTCAGGAGGGACAGCGAAGACATCTGGTCGCCCAGTCCCGCCAGGATGTCACCCAGCGGAAGGGTCCCGGCCCGGCGGGCCGCCAGCTCGACGGCGAGCGTGAGGCCGTCCAGTCTGCGGCAGATCTCGGCGACCGTCCGGCCGTTTCCGCGATGGAGCGTGAATCCTGGTGAGCAGTGCGCGGCACGTTCGACGAACAGCCGGACGGCGTCTGCCCGCAGAAGGACGACCGGGTCGTCTCCGGCGTCGGCCGACGGCAGCGACAGCTCACCGATCCGGAGCACCGTCTCCCCTGGTACGCGCAGGGCCTCTCGACTGGTGGCCACGATCCGTAGCCGAGGGCAGTGGCTCAGCAACGTCGCGATCAGTCGGGCGCACGGCTCGGCCAGATGCTCGCAGTTGTCCAGGATCAACAGCCGACGGGCGTCGCCGATGGCGTGGACCAGGACGTCGGCACCGGATCGTCCCGCCCGTTCGCCCACGGCCAGCGCGGCGGCGACGGACTGTGCGAGCGCGGCGCCGTCGTGCAGCGCGTCGAGTTCGACCAGGTCGACCCGCCCGTGGCGGCCGGGCGAATCCTTGGCGAACTCCAGCGCCAGCCGCGTCTTTCCGACGCCGCCGGCACCGGTCAAGGTCAGGAGCCGCGATGACCTCAGCAGGGTGCGCAGCCGCGACAGCTCGGCCCGTCGGCCCACGAAGGAGTCGAGGGCCTGTGGCAGGCAGCGGACCTGGGCGGCCGCGGAGTCATCGCTCTGTGGGGGCGCTGATGCAGCCGTCTGTGCCCGGCGGGGAGTCCGGCGCGCCGAGCGCTGCCTGAACGCCCTTTGTCTGCATGCGTCGGAGCAGTAGCGAGCCGGTCGACCGCGGCGCGGTCCACCGGCCAGCGGTGCGCCGCACGCCTCACATGTCATGCTCAGGTCATCCCCGATTCCCGGCCGTCCATTCCCGGGACGAGATCCTCGAGTCCGTCGTCCTCCCGTCGCGCGCAGTGCGGCCGTGGGTCGACTAGGCCACCGCTGAAGGGCCGTAGGTCTCTCCTGCGGTCGCGGTTCCTGCGACAACCCGTTCCGGCACGTGTCGACAAGCGGCGGGCGCGGGCGGCCGACCGCGCAGCGGCAGGGCTCGCCATCGCTGCGGCGGGCCGGCCACCGCTCGGCCGGGAGCGTCAGGGGACGGCGTCGGGATCGATGCCGAGCACGACGGTGCCGATCACTCCCTTGCCGAGGTCGCTGCCGATCTGTGTGAGAGTCAGCAGCGTGGAGGACCCGCCGTTGCGGTAGATGCCGTCCTTGGCGTTGAGCGTGCGGGTGGCCGTATTGCTCCGATAGGGGGCCGACGTGGCGACCCTGCTGTTGTACGTCTCCGGGAAGTAGAGCTGGCCCGTGTGGGAGACGTGGCCTCCGTGGTACCTGCCGTCGGTGACCGTGCCGCCGACATGTGTCTTGACGTGGATGTGGAGGGCACGGCCGACGTACCAGCCGGGGTAGATGGTGGTGAACTCCGCGACGCCAATGGAGTCGGTCAGTTGCACGCCGCGCAGGAAGGTCGTGTCCGGGGTGGAGCCGCCTGCCACGTATCCGGAGTAGACGCCGAGAGCGTCGCAGTGCCAGATGTCGACCGCCGTGCCGGGCAGTGCAGAGCAGGTCGCGGTGTCGATCACCTTGACGCGGAGGGTGAGGGGCACGCCGGGCTTGCCCTCGGTGATGTTCTTGCGGACCGTCTCCAGGTCCAGGTAGTAGGGCCCCTCGGTCTGCTCGGGCGTGAGGACGCAGTCGGCGGCCGGCCGGGTCGGGGGCTGGGCGGCGTCGTTCCCGCCTGCGGTCGCGGTCGCCTGCCCGGCCGTCAGTCCGAGAGCGGCCGCGCCGAGGGTCGCACCGCCGAGGGCGGCTATGACCGTTCTGCGGGTTGCGCCGGCCGGGCCGTCGGCGGTCCCGGGGCCGTGCTCGCGTTCCGCGGAAGGGGGGTGGGGGGTGTCAGTCATGCTGTGAAGAATGGCCCGTGCGGCAGCCCGTGGGATCGATCAGATGACCGGTGAGTCGGGCGCGTCACGAAACTCACCGCGCCGACGACCGCCCGGCTGCCGGACGTGATGCGGAACGTGCGTCCCGCCCTTCGGATCAGGGAGCGGACCAGATGAAGATGCCGGCGACGTGGAGTCCCGCTCGCTCGGAAGACGTTGGCGGTCTTCCTGTAGCGGGTGGCCACGCCGCGCCGGTTCCTCAGGCGGTCGATGCAGCGTCCGACGGTGCTGCGCAGTGTGAACGCCTCACGGTCGAAGGCGGGCGGCCGCCCTGGCGACCCTTGCGCCTGCGATGGGCGATCTGGTCGCCGGGCTGTGCACGTCCAGACGGAGAACTACTCCTGTCCGGGGACCGCCATCTCCCCGAGGAGCGACCAATCGTCCTGCGGAACGGTCGCGTTCACGATGCGCGGCGTCTCGACCAGATGCGGCGGCAGTGTCTGCTGTGCAGCCTTGAAGTGCGCGGACTGCACATGCGCGGCTCCCGCCTCGTCGTCGCGGAAGGCCTCGACCAGGACGTACTCCGTCGGCTCCGCCACGCTGCGCGACCAGTCGAACCACAGGCAGCCGGGTTCGGCGCGCGTGGCCCGGGTGAAGTCGGCGGTGATCTCGGGCCAGCGGTCGGCGTGTTCGGGACGGACTCGGAACTTGGCGGTGATGAAGATCATGGGATTCCTTCGCTGATGTCTGTGCGTCCTGCATCCGACAGGCGTTGCCTACGACGCGGGCAGGGACGACGAGGCGATCCATGGGCAGGCGGGGCTTCGCTCGCTCTCCGGCCGCGCGACCAGGACTCATGGCGACACGATCCTACGAGTTCGGCTTGCCGGCACCGGTCTTCGGCCCCGGCACCGGACCGCCGCGCACCACAGGCTTCCAGGTGCCGGGGCGGGTCCCGGCCTTCCGTGCGGGTGGTCCGGCCACCACCGGCTCACCGCTCAGGGACATGCCCTGAGGAATTCGACGAGTGCCGCGTTGACCTCGTCCGGGCGTTCCTGCTGGGTCCAGTGCCCGCAGTCCGCCAGCCTGAGGGGCTCCCGCCACAGATCGGGCATCAGCGCGGGGAGCATCTCGATGAGTTCGGGGGTGCCGGGGAAGGCAGGCACGAGATCGCGGTCGCCGTAGATGTACAGGGCGGGCCGGGTGACGAGGGCCCCCTGCCAGGCAGCGGTCAGTTCCCAGTTGCGGTCGAGGTTGCGGTACCAGTTGAGAGCCCCCGTGAAGCCCTGGGAGAAGCTCTCGGTGAGCGCGTCGAGGTCCTCCTCGGTGAACCACTCCGGCAGCACCTCGGGATCCGGCATGTCCGCCAGCCACCCCTTCTCGAGGTCGACCAGCGGCTGCTCGACCTCGCCGGAGGAGTGGGCGGCCCCGGAAGCGAAGTGGAAGAACTTCCGGAGGGTGGTGCGCACGTCCCTGCCGAACTCGGCGTCGGCGACTCCGGGGCGGTTGAAGTAGTTCCAGTAGAAGCGGCCGCCGAACTTCTGGTCCATCGCGACGAGCGGAGGCTCCGGCCCCCGGAAGGGGGGCGGCACGCTCAGGCCCGCCACCGCGCTCACCATGTCCGGCCGCAGCAGAGCGGTGTGCCAGGCGACCGGCGCACCCCAGTCGTGCCCGACGACGTACGCCTTCTTCTCCCCGAGGGCACGGATCAGTCCGACGACGTCGCCGACGAGATGCAAGATCGTGTATGCGTCGACGTCGGCCGGGTGGTCGCTGCGCCCGTAGCCCCGCTGGTCCGGGGCGACCGCCCGGAAGCCCGCGTCGGCCAGCGGTCCGAACTGGTTGTGCCAGGAGTGCCACGACTCGGGGAAGCCGTGCAGCAGTACCACGAGGGGGCCGGTGCCTTGCTCGGCGATGTGCAGGCGGATGCCGTTCACGTCGACCATGCGATGCTCAACCATGTGATCGAGCCTACGCGCGGTGATCTTCGGCGGCGCGTTGAGAATCCTCGCGGTCGAAACGTCGCCGCGCGGCCGGTCACCCGGCACGACCGGTGTCCCTCCGGGGCTCTTGTGTGCCGTCGGCGGCCGGCCGAGGAGCTTTTCGAACGCGGCCGTGTAGGCGGCCGGTTGTCGTAGCCCAGCATGGCCGCGACACGGGTGACGGGCACGCCCGCGGTGAGGTGCCGCAGGGAGTGCAGGACGCACGCCCGCTGCCGCTGGTCGTGATGGTGGCCGTGGGAGCCTGAGGCGGTGGCCGGCCTGCTGCCGGGCAAGGCCGCCTCAGGCGGGGTACGCGTGCGTCTGGGCCGCCTTGACCGTCGCCCAGACGGGGGCCCCGGGACGCAGGTCCAGTTCGGCGGCGGCGACCGTCGTCAGGTCCGCGGCGAGCGGCAGCTCGCCGGCGAGGCCGGCGCGGATCTGGTCGCCGTGGGTCTCCAGGCCGGTGACCTCGCAGCGCCAGAGGTTGCGGGCGCTGGAGCCGGTGGGACGGTCCCGGTACAGGGTGACCGCACCGGGCGGGAACGCGACGAAAACCGCTCCGCTGAGATCCTCGGTGGTCGTGATCTCGGGTCCCGCGTCGAGCCGCACGGTGTGTCCCGCGGCCCGGCCCCGGTAGAGGTTCAGGCCCACCAGGTCGGCGATGTAGTCGGTGCGCGGGTGCCGGGCGATGTCGGAGGGCGTGCCCTCCTGGACGATACGGCCGTCCTCTATGACGACGAGGCGGTCGGCCAGGACCATCGCGTCCAGCGGATCGTGTGTGACGAGCAGAGCGACCGCTTCGAAGTCGGCCAGGTGGTGACGGAGCTGGGCGCGGACGTCCAGGCGGGTGCGGGCGTCGAGGGCGGCGAGCGGCTCGTCGAGGAGCAGCAGCCGGGGGTGGGTGGCGAGGGCGCGGGCCAGGGCGACGCGCTGCGCCTGGCCGCCGGAGAGGCGGCGGGGCTTGGCCGAAGCGTGCGCGGCGAGCCCCATCCGGTCCAGCCATACGGCAGCCTGGGCGCGGGCCCGCGACTTCGGCACACCGTGGCAGCGCGGTCCGAAAGCCACGTTGTCCAGCGCGGACAGGTGAGGAAAGAGCAGGTAGTCCTGGAAGACCACGCCCACCGGGCGCGACTCGGGGGGCGTGCGGTCCAGCTCCGCGCCGTCGAGCCGGAGATGCCCGCCGGCGAGCGGCACGAGACCGGCGAGCGCACGCAGGGCGGTCGTCTTGCCGGCGCCGTTGGGGCCGAGCAGCGCGACGACGTCCCCGGGCGCCGCGGTCAGCGCCACATCGAGGCGGAAGGCGCCGCGCTCGACCACCAGCCGGGCGTCGAGGCCTTCGGTGACCGGCCCCGGCGTCCTGTCGTGGGGGAGCTCGCGGGTGTCGGTCATGAGGCGGTCATCCAGCGGTCCCGCAGCCCGGCCAGTACCGCGATCGACACGGCCAGCAGGACCAGGCTGAGCGCGATCGCCGCATCGGGGTCGTTCTGCAGCGCGAGGTAGACGGCGAGGGGCATGGTCTGGGTGCGGCCGGGGAAGTTGCCGGCGAAGGTGATCGTCGCGCCGAACTCGCCGAGTGCGCGGGCCCAGGCCAGCACGGCGCCCGCGGCGACACCGGGCGCGATCAGCGGGAGGGTGACCCGGCGGAATGCGGTGAAGCGGGACGCGCCGAGCGTGGTGGCCGCCTCCTCGTAGCGGGGGTCGGCGGCGCGCAGGGTGCCCTCCACGCTGATGACCAGGAACGGCATCGCCACGAAGGCCTCCGCGACCACGACCCCGGTGGTGGTGAAGGGCAGGGTGATCCCGAACCAGGCGTCGAGCCACTGGCCGATGACCCCGTTGCGGCCCAGGGCGAGGAGCAGGGCCACACCGCCGACGACCGGGGGCAGCACGAGCGGCAGCGTCACCAGGGCCCGGACGAACCCGCGCCCCGGGAACTCGACCCGCGCCAGCAGCCAGGCGAGCGGCACGCCGAGCACCAGGCTGACGGCGGTCGCGGCGGTGGCGCTGATGAGGGACAGCTGAAGCGCCTGCCACGCCTCGGTGCTGGTCAGCAGGCCGGGCATGCTCCGCCACGGGGCCCTGATCAGCAGGGCGACGAGCGGCAGCACCAGGAACGCCAGGCCGATCAGTGCGGGCAGCAGGAGGGCCGGCGGTGTTCCTCCGCGGGCGCGGCGGCGTAGCGGCCGGTTCGGGCGGGGGCCGGTCGTGGCGCCGGCCGGGCGGGGTGAGGTCACGGCTTGAGGGATCCGGCCTTGCGCAGGACCGGCTGCGCCCCGCCGGAGACGGCGGCCGAGCCCGGCGCGGGGGAGTCCGACGTGCTGCCGGAGTCCGAGCCGGACGAAGAGCAGGCGCTCAGGGCCGGCAGCGCGGTGCCACCTGCGCCGGCCATCCGAAGCGTCCGGCGGGTCCGCCGCGCGGAACGGGTCATCACGGAGCCACTCCCTCAAGATCCAGAAACGGACTTGTCCACGGTGTCTCGACGACCACGTCCGCCGACTCGGCGCGGCAGCCCGTCTCGACGACCACGTCCACGGACTCGCACGGCAGCCGGCCACAACCGTGTGCCTGCGCCGATCATACTGTCGCAGGTGCGAGGGAGAAGTCTCCTGTCGCATCGCATGAGCCGATCGTTCCCTCTGCCGGCATGGCATGTGCGTTTGTACGTGACGCAGCCGGCGGGTGGCCGGCCTTCCGCGAGCGCCCCGGATCCACCATGCGCGTGGGCTGCATCCGCATTACGGCTCCTGTGCGGCGGGCACCCTGTACAGCCACAGCACGACGTCGGCCGAGCACGGCGACCGGGACCCTCACCCTGCGCGGTGAGATCCCGCACCGGCCCGCGCGCGCCCGGACCGCGTGCCACTGCCCCACGTGAACCTCGTCGTGCTCAGCGCCCGGGACCCAGCCGTCCTCACCGTGACCCACGTCCAGCCCCCGCCCGTGCACGAGCCTTGATATCGGCCGCGGGTGCTGCCCAGACTGCCGGTGTGGACGGCATGGACACGCGCGGCGACCCGGGTCTCTTCGGCCCCGGCTCGGTGACCTGGCAGATGCACGGCGACCCCATGATGTGGATCGCCGGTGTGCGCGCGCTCTACCTCCAGGCCCTGCATCCGCGCGCGGTCCGCGGGGTACTGCAGAACTCCGACTTCCGCCGCGACGCCTGGGGCCGGCTGCTGCGCACCGCGAACTTCGTCGGCACGACGACGTACGGCACGAGCGAGGCCGCCGAGCACGCCGGGGCCCGGGTACGGAAGATCCACGAGATGCTCTGGGCGACCGACCCGGACACCGGCGAAAGGTACGGCGTAGACGAGCCCGAGCTGCTGCTGTGGGTGCACTGCGCGGAGATCGACTCCTACGTCCACGTCATGCGCCGTTCCGGCTACCCGCTCACCGACGCCCAGGCCGACCGGTACATCGCCGAACAGCGGATCAGCGCCCGCCTGGTGGGGCTCGCCCCGGAGACCGTACCCGCGAGCCGCGCCGAACTCGCCGCGTACTTCGAGACGGTGCGCCCCGACCTGGCCGCCGGACCCGAGGCGCGCACGGTGGACGACTTCCTGCTCCGCCCGCCGGCCCACCCCCTCCTGGTCCCGGCGCGCGAACTGGCGTGGCGGCGCGTGGCGGAGCTGGCGTACGCCGCCCTGCCGCCGTACGCCCACGCGCTGTACGGCAGGCCGGCCCCCGCGCCGGCCGTCGTCACCCGCCGGCTGCGCGCCACCGGCGTCCTGCTCCGCGGTGTTCCCGCCCGGCTGCGCTGGCAGCTCCCGCCGAAACACATCCTGCGCGCCATGGCACGGCTCGGCCCGCAGACGCGTCCGGCGCTGCACAAAGCGCAGCCGTGATCCGTCCCCGGCCCGCCTCTGGCCGTTCCGGATCACCGCGTGCTACGAAGAACCATGTCTGCGAACGAGGGAACCCGCGCGTACGACGCCGTCATCGTGGGCGGCGGCCACAACGGCCTGGTCGCCGCCGCCTACCTGGCCAGGGCCGGCCGCTCCGTGCTGATCCTGGAACGGCTGGACCACACCGGCGGCGCGGCCGTCTCCACCCGTCCGTTCGCCGGGGTCGACGCCCGCCTCTCCCGGTACTCCTACCTGGTCAGCCTGTTGCCGCGGAAGATCGTGGACGACCTCGGGCTGGACTTCCGGGTCCGCTCCCGCACCATCTCCTCGTACACCCCGGTGGAGCGGGCGGGACGGCCCACCGGACTCCTCGTCGGCGGCGGCGAGCAGCGCACCCGCGACGCCTTCGCCCGGCTGACCGGCGGGGACCACGAGTACGAGGCCTGGCAGCGCTTCTACGGCATGACGGGCCGCCTCGCCCAGCGCGTCTTCCCGACGCTCACCGAACCGCTGCCCACCCGTGACGAGCTACGCCGACGCATCGACGACGACACCGCCTGGCGGACCCTGTTCGAGGAGCCGATCGGCGTCGCGATCGAGGAGAACTTCACCGACGACCTGGTCCGGGGCGTCGTCCTCACCGATGCGCTCATCGGCACCTTCGCCGACGCCCACGACCCGTCCCTCGCCCAGAACCGCTGCTTCCTCTACCACGTGATCGGCGGTGGCACCGGCGCCTGGGACGTGCCCGTCGGCGGCATGGGCGCCCTCACCGACGCGCTGGCCGCGGCGGCCCGCTCGGCGGGCGCGGTCGTCGCCACCGGGCACGAGGCGGTCCGCATCCACACCGACGGGCGGACCGCCGAGGTCACCTATCGCACGGCCGACGGCGAGGGTGTCGCCGTCGGCCGGCACGTCCTGGTGAACGCCTCCCCGCAGGCACTGGCCGCCCTCACCGGAGACCCGGCACCCGAACCCGCCGAGGGCGCCCAGCTCAAGATCAACATGCTGCTGGAACGGCTGCCCAGGCTGCGCGACCCCGAGGCCGACCCGCGGGAGGCGTTCGCCGGCACCTTCCACATCGCCGAGGGCTACCGGGAACTGGCCACCGCCCACGCCCAGGCCGCGGCCGGCGAACTCCCCGTGACCCCGCCCTCGGAGATCTACTGCCACTCCCTGACCGACCCCACCATCCTCGGCCCCGGTCTCGCCGAGCGCGGCTACCAGACGCTCACCCTCTTCGGCCTGCACACCCCGGCCCGGCTCTTCGACCGGGACAACGACGCCGTACGCGAGGAACTGCTGAAGTCCACCCTCGCCCAGCTCGACGCCCACCTCGCCGAACCCCTCGCCGACTGCCTGGCCACCGACGCCGACGGCCGCCCCTGCATCGAGGCCAAGACCCCGCTCGACCTCGAACGGGACCTGCGGCTGCCCGGCGGCAACATCTTCCACCGGGCGCTGTCCTGGCCGTACGTGCAGGAGGACGAGGGCACCGGCCGCTGGGGCGTGGAGACCCGGCACGCCAACGTTCTGTTGTGCGGGGCGGGTGCGGTGCGCGGGGGAGGGGTGAGCGGGGTGCCCGGGCACAACGCGGCCATGGCGGTGCTGGAGCGCGGCTGACCGCTCGGCCCGTCCGCCTCGGCCGGCCGCGTGCTCTCACCGCCGGCCTCGGCCGGCCGCGTGCTCTCACCGTCGGTCTCGGCCGGCCGCGTGCTCTCACCGTCGGCCTCGGCCGGCCGCGTGCTCTCACCGTCGGTCTCGGGCGGCCGCGCACTCTCGCCGTCCGCCTCGTCCGGCTGGGCCACGCCAGCCGGCCTCAGCCAACCTCGCTCGGCCTCGGTCGGTCTCGCTCGGCCTCGGTCGGTCTCGCTCGGCCTCGGTCGGGCTCAGTCGGACGAGCGCTGCCAGCCCACCGCCGTGATCCGTGCCGTGTCCGCCGGGCGCGCCCCGTCGAACAGCACCGCCCTGCCCGCCTCGACGTGTACGGCATCGGCATAGGCGCCCCGGCCGACGTACAGCCGGTCGGTTGTGTACCGCCAGCGCAGGGTGAGTCGGCGGTCGGCCGGGAGGGCGGCGGTCAGGCGGTGCCAGACGCGGCCCGACCAGCCCGTGACCGTGCCGGTCGGGTGGTCCCGGGCGCCCTCGCCGTGGCGGACGGTGGTGAAGGGCACCGGCTGCCAGGCGGTGCCGCCGTCCGTGCTCGACTCCAGGGCCAGTACGTCCGCCCCGGGCTCGGTGTCCCACCACAGAGCACAGCGCAGAAACGCTTCGCCGGCCGCAGTGTCGAGCGCGGGCAGTGTGAGCGTCGCAGTGCCGGCGCTCGCCATACCGGAGAACCATGCCGTACGTCCCCGCGCCGGGCGGACCGGCACGGCACGCGCCAGGTCGTTGCCGGCGGCGGCCCGGGGAGCAGAGCCGGAGCGCCAGTTGCGCACGGGATGCACCGAGTTGCCGAGCACGACGAGGAAGGAATCGGTCGTCGGGTCGAGGACGAGCGAGGTGCCGGTGAAGCCGGTGTGGCCCGCCGTGCGCGGGGTGGCCAGCGCGCCCATGTACCAGTGCTGGTAGAGCTCGAAGCCGAGCCCGTGCGCATGGCCCGGGAACGCCGTGTTGAAGTCGGTGAACAGCAGCGCGGCGGACTCCGGGCGCAGCACCCGCGTCCGGCCGTGGACGCCGCCGTCGAGCAGGGTGCGGCCGAGTACCGCGAGGTCCCAGGCGCAGGAGAAGACTCCGGCGTGGCCGGCGACGCCGCCCAGGCCGTACGCGTTCTCGTCATGCACCTCGCCCCACACCAGGCCCCGGTCCAGTCCCGACCAGGGGACGCGGGCGTCCTCCGTCGCCGCGATCTCGGGCTTCCAGGAGGCGGGCGGGTTGTAACGGGTGCGGTGCAGCCCGAGTGGGCCGGTGATCTCGTCGTGCAGGAGCACGTCCAGGGTGCGGCCCGTGATCCGCTCCAGCACCAGCTGGAGGGAGATCATGTTCAGGTCCGAGTACAGAAAGGTGGTGCCGGGCGGGTTGAGCGGCGCCTCGTCGAAGATGAGCCGGAGCTTCTCCTCGCGCGTCGGCGCCTTGTACAGCGGGAGCCAGGCGCGGAAGCCCGAGGTGTGCGTGAGCAACTGACGGATCGTCATGAACTGCTTGCCGGCGGCTCCGAACTCCGGGAGGTACGAGGCGACCGTCGCCTCCCGCTCCAGTCTGCCTCGCTCCATCTGCTGCACCGCAAGGACGGAGGTGAACAGCTTGGAGACGGACGCCAGGTCGAACACGGTGTCCCGGGCCATGGGGATCTGCCGCTCGAGCGGTAACTCGACTCCGGTGTCGGTCTTCTCGTCGTACCCGGCGTAGCGGACCGCCATGCCGATCGGCTCGTGCAGGGCCACGGTGTCGCCGCGTCCGGCGAGCAGGACGGCGCCCGCGTACCAGGGGTGCCGGGGGGAGGGGGCGAGGAACGCCCGGGCGTCCGTGACGAGTTGCCGCAGGTGCGCGGGGAGCAGCCCGGCACGTTCGGGCGAGCCGTGGCGCAGGGTCCGGTGGGCGGGGGTGGCGGCGCCGGCGGGGGCAAGGGGCGCGGTCCGGGGCCTGGCGGGCGTGGGTGCGGCGGTGGCCGGGTGTGCCGGGAGCGCGCCGAGGGCCAGTGCGCCCCCCGATGCCAGGGAGCCCACGACCAGTCGGCGGCGCGTCGGCCCGCTCGCTCGTCCGCCTGCAACGTCGTCCGTCATCGCGCGGCCTCCCGGCTGAAAGTATCTTTCGGGGCTTGCCCTGCCGGTGAAACTTTCCTGTCAGGCGGGAGGTGTGTCAACGGGGCGCGGCCCGGTGGACCGGAATCCGACGGCTCGGCAGAATCTGACGGATCATCAGAATAGGGCTTCCGTCGTCCGGCAGGCTGCGGCATCCTGCGCCCATGCAGACGGAGCTGAGCAGGGAACTGGGAATCGAGCACGCCGTCTTCGGCTTCACGCCGTTTCCCGCCGTCGCCGCGGCGATCAGCCGGGCCGGCGGCTTCGGCGTGCTCGGCGCGGTCCGCTACACCGCCCCCGACGACCTCAAACGCGACCTCGACTGGCTCGACGCGCACGCCGGGGGCCGGCCCTACGGGCTGGACGTGGTGATGCCCGCGAAGAAGGTGGAAGCCCCGGAGAACCACACGCTGACCGAGGCGGACGTCGAAGCGATGATCCCCGAGGGGCACCGGCGGTTCGTCCGGGAGACCCTCGCCCGCTACGGCGTCCCGGAGCTGGCCGAGGGCGAGGCGTCCGGATGGCGCATCACCGGCTGGATGGAGCAGGTCGCCCGAAGCCAGTTGGACGTCGCCTTCGACTACCCGATCCGGCTCCTGGCCAACGCGCTCGGCTCACCTCCCGCCGATGTCGTCGCCCGCGCCCACGACCGGGACATCCTGGTCGCCGCTCTCGCCGGCAGCGCCCGCCACGCCCGTAAGCACCGGGAGGCCGGCATCGACGTCGTCGTCGCCCAGGGCTACGAGGCCGGCGGCCACACCGGGGAGATCGCCACCATGGTGCTCACCCCCGAGGTCGTGGAGGCAGTCGACCCGCTGCCCGTCCTGGCCGCGGGGGGGATCGGCAGCGGACGGCAGGTGGCCGCCGCACTCACCCTTGGCGCCCAAGGCGTGTGGCTGGGCTCCATATGGCTGACCACCACAGAAGCGGACCTCCACTCGGCCGCCCTGACCCGCAAGCTGCTCGCCGCCGGATCCGGGGACACCGTCCGCTCCCGCGCTCTGACCGGGAAACCCGCCCGCCAGCTCAGGACCGAGTGGACCGACGCCTGGGACGACCCGGCCGGGCCCGGCACGCTGCCCATGCCCTTGCAGGGACTGCTGGTCGCCGAGGCGGTCTCCCGCATCCAGAAGTACGAGGTCGCGCCGCTGCTCGGCACCCCCGTCGGCCAGATCGTCGGCCGGATGACCGGCGAACGCAGCGTCCAGGCCGTCTTCGACGACCTCACCCGCGGCTTCGAAGAGGCCGTGGACCGCGTCAACCGCATCGCCGGAAGGAGCGGCCAGTCGTGAGCGCATCCCTGAGCACCCCCCCTGCCGGATTCTGGGCACAGGCCGCCCAGGACCCCGGCCGGACCGTCCTCGTCGCCCCCGACGGCGAGGAGTGGACCGCAGGCCGCCTGCACGCCGCCGCCAACCGGCTCGTCCACGGCCTGCGGGCGGCCGGCCTGGCGCGCGGTGACGCCTTCGCCGTCGTCCTGCCCAACGGCGTCGAGTTCCTGACCGCCTACCTGGCCGCCACCCAGGCCGGCCTCTATCTGGTGCCGGTCAACCATCACCTCGTCGGCCCCGAGATCGCCTGGATCGTCGCCGACTCCGGCGCCAAGGTGCTCGTCGCGCACGAACGGTTCGCCGACGCCGCGCGCCGGGCCGCCGACGAGGCCGGGCTGCCGGCCGGCCACCGGTACGCGGTCGGCGCGGTCGACGGCTTCCGCCCCTACGCCGAACTCCTGTCCGGACACACGGAGTCGGCTCCCACCGCCCGCGAACTCGGCTGGGTCATGAACTACACCTCCGGTACGACGGGACGCCCGCGCGGCATCCGCCGCCCGCTGCCCGGCAAGGCGCCCGAGGAGTCGTACCTGGGGGGCTTCCTCGGCATCTTCGGCATCCGGCCGTACGACGGCAACGTCCACCTCGTCTGCTCCCCGCTTTACCACACGGCCGTCCTGCAGTTCGCCGGCGCGTCCCTGCACCTGGGCCACCGCCTGGTGTTGATGGACAAGTGGGCCCCCGAGGAGATGCTCCGTCTCATCGACACCCACGACTGCACCCACACCCACATGGTCCCGACCCAGTTCCACCGTCTGCTGGCCCTTCCGGACGAGGTGAAGGCCCGCTACGACGTCTCGTCCATGCGGCACGCCATCCACGGCGCCGCTCCCTGCCCGGACCATGTGAAGCGGGCCATGATCGACTGGTGGGGGCACTGTGTGGAGGAGTACTACGCGGCCAGCGAGGGCGGTGGTGCCTTCGCCACCGCCGAGGACTGGCTGAAGAAGCCCGGAACGGTCGGCAAGGCCTGGCCGATCAGCGAACTCGCGGTCTTCGACGACGACGGTGACCGGCTCCCGCCCGGCCGGCTCGGCACCGTCTACATGAAGATGAACACCGGCGGCTTCTCCTACCACAAGGACGAGGGCAAGACCCGCAGGAACCGCATCGGCGACTTCTTCACCGTCGGCGACCTCGGATACCTGGACGAGGACGGCTACCTCTTCCTCCGCGACCGCAAGATCGACATGATCATCTCCGGCGGGGTCAACATCTATCCGGCCGAGATCGAGTCCGTCCTCCTCTCCCACCCGGCGGTCGCCGACGCCGCCGCCTTCGGCATCCCGCACGACGACTGGGGCGAGGAGGTCAAGGCCGTGGTCGAACCGGCGCCGGGACACGAGCCGGGACCGGAACTGACCGCCGCGCTGCTCGCCCACTGCTCCGACCGGCTGGCCGGCTACAAGCGGCCGAAGAGCATCGACTTCATCGCCGAGATGCCCCGCGACCCCAACGGCAAGCTGTACAAACGGCGGCTGCGGGACCCGTACTGGCAGGGGCGCACCCGACCGGTGTGACCCGCACGGAACGAGGCAGGCGAGTGAGGGTGCGATCGCATCCACGGCAGGGGTGGCCTATGCAACTACTCGCCCGCCTCACGGCTGTTCATGTACAAGGCGACCCGCGACCACCTCCAGTGGACCGGCGACACCGGCGCATACCCCCGCTCCACCATGGGCGCGCTGTGCCCGGCCGTGTGCCCGGGTGCTTGACCGGCACGGCCGGCGGCCCGAGGATCGGCTGTCATGATGCAGGGACACGGCAGTACGGTCGACGGGGTGCTGCGGCGCAGCGCCCGCCGCACCCCGGCACGCGTCGCGGTGGAGTACGGCGAGCGCTCATGGACGTACGAGGAACTGGACGACGCCGTCTCCCGCGCAGCGGCGCTGCTGCTCGCCGAAGGACTCGCACCCGGCGACCGGGTCGCCGCCTACGGCCACAACTCCGACGCCTACCTGATCGCCTTCCTCGCCTGCGCCCGCGCGGGTCTGGTCCATGTACCGGTCAACCAGAACCTCACCGGCGACGACCTGGCGTACCTCATCGGCCAGTCCGGCAGCTCCCTGGTCCTCACCGACCCCGACCTGGCGGAACAACTGCCGCACGGGGTACAGACGTTCCTGCTGCGCGACGCGGACGACTCGCTGCTCAACCGGCTTCCGGAAGCGACGCCGTACGCCGGTCCCGAGCCGCGCACCGAGGACCTGGTGCAGCTGCTGTACACCTCCGGTACGACCGCCCTGCCCAAGGGCGCGATGATGACCCACCGGGCCCTGGTGCACGAGTACCTGAGTGCCATCACGGCGCTCGATCTGAGTGCGGGCGACCGTCCGGTGCATGCGCTGCCGCTGTACCACTCGGCGCAGATGCACGTGTTCCTGCTGCCCTCTCTCGCGGTGGGCGCGACGAACCTCATCCTCGACGCGCCTGACGGGGACCGGCTGTTCGACCTGATCGAGGCGGGCCGCGTGGACAGCCTGTTCGCGCCGCCCACGGTGTGGATCGGGCTGGCCAACCGGCCCGACTTCGCCACCCGTGACCTCGGCGGCCTGCGCAAGGCGTACTACGGCGCCTCGATCATGCCGGTGCCCGTGCTGGAACGGCTGCGGGGTCGTCTGCCGAAGCTCGCCCTCTACAACTGCTTCGGGCAGAGCGAGATCGGCCCGCTGGCCACCGTGCTCGGCCCCGACGAACACGAGGGCAGGCTGGACTCCTGCGGCCGGACCGTACTGTTCGTGGATGCCCGGGTCGTGGACGAGAACGGCGCGGACGTGCCGGACGGCACGCCCGGCGAGATCGTCTACAGGTCACCCCAGTTGTGCGAGGGGTACTGGGACAGACCCGAGGAGACCGCCGAGGCCTTCCGTGACGGCTGGTTCCACTCCGGCGACCTCGCGGTACGGGACGCCGACGGCTGCTTCACCATCGTCGACCGGGTGAAGGACGTCATCAACTCCGGTGGTGTGCTGGTGGCTTCGCGTCAGGTCGAGGACGCCCTCTACACCCATGAGGCGGTCGCCGAGGCCGCCGTGATCGGCCTGCCCGACGAGCGGTGGATCGAGGCCGTCACCGCGGTCGTCGTCCGGCGCGGCGAGGTGACGGAGGACCAGCTCATCGCGCATGTGAAGGACAAGCTCACGCCGTTCAAAGCACCCAAACGGGTCCTGTTCCTGGACGCGCTGCCACGCAACGCCAGCGGCAAGATCCTCAAGCGCGAGCTGCGGGACCGCTTCAGCGGCTAGCCGGAGCCGGTGCCGGCAGCAGCGCGTCGGCGGCGACTCGGGGTGCGGCAGCGCCGATTCGCGGGGGCTACCCGGCGTCGCGGGGCCGCAGGTCCACGATGCGGCGGATCTTGCCCACGGACCGCTCCAGGGTCTCCGGCTCCACGATCTCCACGTCGACCGACACGCCGATGCCGTCCTTGACGGCGGCGACGATGGCCCGGGCCGCCGCCTCCCGCACCTCCGGCGGCGCGTCCGGGCGGGCCTCGGCCCGGACGGTCAGGGCGTCCAGGCGTCCCTGCCGGGTGAGCCGCAGCTGGAAGTGCGGCGCCACACCGGGCGTACGCAGCACGATCTCCTCGATCTGGGTCGGGAACAGATTGACCCCGCGCAGGATCACCATGTCGTCACTGCGCCCGGTGATCTTCTCCATCCGCCGGAACACCCGGGCCGTGCCCGGCAGCAGCCGGGTGAGGTCCCGTGTCCGGTACCGGATGACGGGCATGGCCTCCTTGGTCAGCGAGGTGAACACCAGCTCTCCCCGCTCGCCCTCCGGCAGTACCTCGCCCGTGAGGGGATCGACGACCTCGGGATAGAAGTGGTCCTCCCACACATGGAGGCCGTCCTTGGTCTCCACGCACTCCTGAGCCACACCGGGACCGATGACCTCCGACAGTCCGTATATGTCGACGGCGTCGATCGCGAACCGCTCCTCGATCTCGCGGCGCATCCGCTCGGTCCACGGCTCGGCCCCGAAGATGCCCACGCGCAGGGAGGTGCCGCGCGGGTCCACGCCCTGCCGCTCGAACTCGTCCAGCAGCGTGAGCATGTACGACGGGGTCACCATGATGAGGGACGGTTCCAGGTCACGGATGAGCTGGACCTGCCGGGCCGTCATGCCGCCGGACGCCGGGACGACCGTACAGCCCAGGCGCTCGGCACCATAGTGGGCACCCAGACCACCGGTGAACAGCCCATAGCCGTAGGCCACATGTGCGATGTCGCCGGGCCGTCCACCGGCCGCGCGGATCGACCTCGCCACCATGTCCGCCCACATGGAAAGGTCGTTCTCCGTGTAGCCGACCACCGTGGGGCGTCCCGTGGTGCCGCTGGAGGCGTGCAGTCGGCGGACTTTCTCCCGCGGCACGGCGAACATGCCGTACGGGTAGTTCTCGCGCAGGTCGGCCTTGGTCGTGAAGGGGAAGTGGGCCAGGTCGGCGAGCGAACGGCAGTCCTCCGGGCGGACACCGGCCTTGTCGAAGGCGTCCCGGTAGAACGGCACGTGCTCGTAGGCGTGCCGGAGCGAGGCGCGCAGCCGTTCCAGCTGGAGGGCCCGCAGCTCCTCGGGCCCGAGCCGTTCGCCCGCGTCGAGCAGGTCCGTCGCTTCCGCCATCGGGACGTCTCCTCACCAGCCGTGCTTCCCGGCCGACCGATCATTCGGTAGATGTCGTCGAGGTCAGTAATTCAGGCCACTCCGCCTCCTCGCAAGAGGTCCCGCGGAATTTTTCCGCGCGGGAGGCCCGGCCGGGCGCGGGCGCAGGTCGAGAGGCGTGTCAGGTACGGCCGGGTGTCCTGAAATGCCTTGCGGCCGGGTGGGGTGTCTCACGATGATCGACGCATGCCGACCTTCACCGCAGCCGACGGCACCCGGCTCGCCTACCACCTGCGGGGTGCCGGAGAGCCCCTCGCCGTGCTGCCCGGTGGTCCCATGCGTGCCTCCGCCTACCTCGGGGATCTCGGCGGGCTCACCGCGCACCGCCGGCTGGCCCTGCTCGACCTGCGGGGCACCGGTGACTCGGAGGAGCCGGCGGACACGGCTACGTACCGCTGTGACCACATGGTCGAGGACGTGGAGGCATGGCGGGCCCACATGGGTCTGGAGCACATGGATCTGCTCGCTCACTCGGCAGGTGCCGCCCTGGCGATGCTCTATGCGGCCCGCAACCCGCACCGGATCCGGCGGCTGGTGCTGATCACCCCCAACCCCTCCGCCCTGGGCATGCGGGCCACTCCCGAGGACCGGCTGACCGCGGCCCGGCTACGCGCGGACGAGCCGTGGTTCGGCGAGGCGTTCCCCGCCTTCCGGGCCTGGCTCGCGGGTGAGACGGAATTCGACGACGTCTTCCTGCCGTTCTTCCACGGGCGCTGGGACGACACCGCCCGGGCGCACGTCGCAGCCGAGCTGGAGCAGACCAACGAGGAGGCGGGCGACCGCTACTTCGCCGAGGGTGCCTTCAGCCCGGACGCGACCCGGACCGCCCTCGCCGCACTGGCCGCGCCGGTCCTGGTGTACGCGGGCGAACTCGACGGCGGACCGCGCCCCGACCTCGCCCGCCGCACGGCAGCGGCCTTCCCGAACGCCGAGGTGACCGTCCAGCCCGGCGCCGCCCACTACCCCTGGCTGGACGACCCCGAGCGGTTCCGTGCCTCCGTCGCCGCCTTCCTCGCCGAGCCCGTGGGCAGCGCTCTGCCCTGAGCAGACCGGGCACCGCGGGGCAGGCGCCGCAGCCCGCAGCCCGCAGCCCGCGGTGCCCGCTGGTCCCGTCGCGGGAGCTACGGCTGCTCCGCCGCCACCGCCACCGTCCGCGCCCACCGGTAGTCGGCCTTGCCGCTCGGGGATCGCTGGATGGTGTCCGTGATCACCAGCTGGCGGGGGACCTTGTAGCCCGCCAGCCGGGTGCGGCAGTGGTGCTGGATGTCGGCCAGCGAGGGGCGCGGCGCTCCGGCGCGCAGTTGCACCACGGCGGCCACATGGTTGCCCCACCTGGTGTCCGGCACCCCGGCGACCAGTGCGTCGTACACGTCGGGATGTGCCTTGAGGGCCTGCTCGACCTCCTCCGGGTAGACCTTCTCGCCGCCGGTGTTGATGCACTGCGAGCCGCGCCCCAGGACCGTGACCACGCCGTCCTCGTCGACCGTCGCCATGTCGCCCAGCAGCACCCAGCGCCGGCCGTCCTTCTCGAAGAACGTCTCGGCGGTTTTCACCGGGTCGTTGTAGTACCCGAGCGGCACATGGCCGCACTGCGCGACCCGGCCGACCTCCCCGGCCGCGACCGGTTCGTACGTCCCCGGATCCACCACCCGCGTCCGGGGGTTGACGCGGATGCGGAAGCCGCGTTCGGGCCCGGAGTCCTCGGTCGCGGTGCCGTTGAAGCCGGACTCCGACGAACCGAAGTTGTTCAGCAGCAGGGCGTTCGGGACCAGTTCGCGGAACTCGCGGCGCACCGTCTCGGACATGATCGCGCCCGACGAGGAGACGCTGAACAGGGCCGAGCAGTCGGTGCCCTTCATCGGCCCGCTCAGCGCGTCGATCAGCGGCCGGAGCATCGCGTCACCGACGAGCGACACGCTGGTGACCCTCTCCCGCTCGATCGTCCGCAGCACTTCCTCCGGCACGTACTTGCGGTGCAGGACGACCCGCTGGCCGAAGCCGAAGCCGATGAACGCGGTGAGGGTCGAAGTGCCGTGCATCAGCGGGGGAGTGGGGAAGAAGGTGATCCCGGAGCCGCCCGCGGCGACCCGCTCGGCCAGTTCCTCCGGCGCCTTCACCGGCTCCCCGGTCGGCGCCCCACCGCCCAGCCCGGCGAAGAACAGGTCCTCCTGGCGCCACATCACGCCCTTGGGCATGCCGGTCGTGCCGCCGGTGTAGATGATGAACTGGTCGTCCCCGGAGCGCACCGGAAAGCCCCGCCCCGGTGCCCCGGCGGCCTCCGCCGCGGCGAACGGCACCGCCCCCGGCACCGCCTCGGCGGCCGGTGCGCCCACCCGCAGCAGGTGCCGCAGCTTCGGTGCCCGCGGCAGCGCCCCCGCAACCCGCTCCTCGAACTCCGCGTCGAAGACCAGGGCGACCAGGTCGGCATCCCGGTAGAGATACACCAACTCCTCTTCGACGTACCGGTAGTTGACGTTCACCGGGACGACCCTGGCCTTCAGGCACGCCAGCACCGTCTGGAGGTACTCGACGCCGTTGTACAGATGCAGGCCCAGGTGCTCCCCGGGGCGTATCCCGCTGTCGAGGAGGTGGTGGGCGATGCGGTTGGCCGCGGCGTCGAGTCCCGCGTAGGTCAGCCGGCGCTCCGCGCCCGTGCCGGGGTGGTCGAGGTACACGAGCGCCTCGCGGTCCGGGACCACGTCGACGACCGATTCGAACAGGTCGGCAAGGTTGTACTCCACCGCTTCCTCCTGACCCCGGCAGCCCTCGTGAGGAGAGGCGCATCGGTCGGTTCGCCGGTCATCAGAGCAAAGCGCACGGCAACTGTGAAGGGTCCGCGCGAAACAAATCTGACTGACTGTCAGAAAACCCTTGAAGTGCCTCCGCGCCTCCTGCAACCTGTTCTCGTTCTGACCGAGGGGAGATGGCCCATGGGTGGGACGGAACACCTCAGCGTGCAGCGAGAAGGCGCCACACTGGTGCTCACGCTCAACCGGCCCGACGCAAAGAACGCGCTCTCACTGGCGATGCTCGTCGGCCTGTACGACGGCTGGACCGAGGCCGACGCGGACGACTCGGTCCGCTCCATCGTGCTCACCGGGGCCGGCGGCGCGTTCTGCGCCGGCATGGACCTGAAGGCCCTGGCCGGTGACGGCATGCAGGGGCAGCAGTACCGCGACCGACTCAAGGCCGATCCCGACCTGCACTGGAAGGCGATGCTGCGCCACCATCGCCCCCGCAAACCGGTGATCGCCGCCGTCGAGGGCCCCTGCGTCGCCGGCGGCACCGAGATCCTCCAGGGCACCGACATCCGGGTCGCGGGCGAGTCCGCGACCTTCGGTCTGTTCGAGGTCAGGCGCGGCCTGTTCCCGATCGGCGGCTCCACCGTCCGCCTCCAGCGCCAGATCCCGCGCACGCACGCCCTGGAGATGCTCCTCACCGGACGCCCCTACAGCGCCCGGGAGGCCGCCCGCATCGGCCTGATCGGGCACGTCGTCCCCGACGGCACCGCCCTCGCCAAGGCCCTGGAGATCGCCGGACAGGTCAACGCCTGCGGCCCGCTCGCCGTCGAGGCCGTCAAGGCGTCCGTGTACGAGACCGCCGAGCTGACCGAGAGCGAGGGCCTCGCCGCCGAACTCGCCCGCGGCTGGCCGGTCTTCGACACCGCCGACGCCAAGGAGGGCGCCCGCGCCTTCGCGGAGAAGCGGCCCCCCGTCTACAAGCGCGCCTGACCCGAGGAGCCCCCGATGCCCGAAGTCCTGTCCGCGCCACTCGTCGTGGAGTTCCCCTTCACCCGCTCGCTCGGACCCGTCCAGAGCGCCTTCCTCACCGGACTGCGCGAACGGGTCGTGCTCGGCGTGCGGACCACCGACGGCCGCATCATGGTCCCGCCCGTCGAGTACGACCCCGCCACCGCCGACGAGATCCGCGACCTGGTGGAGGTCGCCCCCACGGGCACCGTCACCACCTGGGCATGGAACCACGCCCCGCGCCGCGGCCAGCCCCTGGACACCCCCTTCGCCTGGGTCCTGGTCCGGCTCGACGGAGCCGACACCGGCCTCCTGCACGCCCTGGACGCCCCCGGCCCCGACGCCGTCCGCACCGGCATGCGGGTGCGCATCCGCTGGGCGCAGGAGCCCACCGGCGCCATCACCGACATCGCCTGCTTCGAGCCGTACGACGGCGCACCGGAGCAACCGCACGGCCACCACGGCGCGTTCGGCAACCCGCTCACCGGCATCGTCGCGCACGCCCGCCTCGACTACACCTACTCACCCGGCCGCGCCCAGTCCGCCTACATCCATGCCCTCTCCGCCCAGCGGACCGTCGGCGAACGCTGCCCCTCCTGCCGGAAGGTCTACGTCCCACCGCGGGGTGCCTGCCCCACATGTGGGGTTGCCACAGCAGAACAGGTCGAAGTGGGGCCGCGGGGCACAGTCACCACCTTCTGCATCGTCAACATCAAGGCTGCCCATACGGCGAATCTCGACATCGAGGTGCCGTACGTCTACGCGCACATCGCCCTGGACGGCGCCGACCTCGCCCTGCACGCCCGGATCGGCGGCATCCCCTACGACCAGGTGCGCATGGGCCTGCGCGTCGAGCCGGTGTGGACCGAGGGTGCCCGCTTCCCCGACCACTACCGGCCCACCGGCGAACCCGACGCGGACTACGAGACGTACAAGGAGCTGCTGTGACCAGCGAAGAAGCGTACGGTCCCCGGGACATCGCCGTCGTCGCCTTCGCGCAGACCGACCACCGGCGCTCCACCGAGGACTCCTCCGAGGTCGAGATGCTCATGCCGGTCCTGCACGAGGTCCTGGCCCGGACCGGCCTGAAGACCGCCGACATCGGCTTCACCTGCTCCGGCTCCAGCGACTACCTCGCCGGCCGCGCCTTCTCCTTCACCCTGGCCCTCGACGGCGTCGGCGCCTGGCCGCCGATCTCCGAGTCGCACGTCGAGATGGACGGCGCCTGGGCGCTGTACGAGGCCTGGACCAAGCTGCTCACCGAAGACGCCGACACCGCGCTCGTGTACTCCTACGGCAAGTGCTCACCCGGCTCGGTCCGGGACGTGCTGACCCGCCAGCTCGACCCGTACTACCTCGCCCCCCTGTGGCCCGACGCGGTCGCTCTGGCCGCCCTCCAGGCGCAGGCCCTCATCGACGCCGGGCACACCGACGAAGCCGCCCTCGCGGCCGTCGGCGCCCGCAACCGCGCCGCCGCCGTCGCCAACCCGCACGCCCAGCTCAAGGGCACGGTGGCGCAGGGCGACCACGCCGTACGGCCGCTGCGCACCGGCGACTGCCCGCCCGTCGGCGACGGCGCCGCCGCCGTCGTACTCGCGGCGGGGGAGCGGGCACGGCAGCTGTGCGAGCGGCCCGCCTGGATCCGGGGCATCGACCACCGCATCGAGCCCCACAGCCTCGGCGTGCGCGACCTCACCGACTCGCCCTCCGCCCGGCTCGCCGCCGAGAAGGCGGGCGCCTTCGAACGTCCCGTCGACACCGCCGAGCTGCACGCACCGTTCAGCGCGCAGGAGGTGATCCTGCGCCGGGCCCTCCGTCTCGACGACAGCGTGTGCGTCAACCCCTCCGGCGGCGCCCTGGCCGCCAACCCGGTCATGGCAGCCGGACTCATCCGCATCGGCGAGGCGGCCGCCCGCATCCACCGAGGCGCCTCCGACCGCGCCCTCGCCCACGCCACCTCCGGCCCCTGCCTGCAGCAGAACCTGGTCGCCGTACTCGAAGGGGATCCACGATGAGCAAGGAGCCCGTGGCCGTCACAGGAGTCGGCCAGACCAAGCACGTGGCCGCCCGCCGGGACGTGTCGATCGCCGGACTCGTCCGTGAGGCGGCCCGACGGGCCCTGGACGACGCCGAAACGACCTGGGCCGACATCGATGCCGTCGTCATCGGCAAGGCGCCCGACTTCTTCGAGGGCGTGATGATGCCCGAGCTGTACCTCGCCGACGCACTCGGCGCCGTCGGCAAGCCCATGCTGCGGGTGCACACCGCCGGCTCGGTCGGCGGCTCCACGGCGCTCGTCGCGGCCAACCTCGTCGCCGCCTGCGTCCACAGCACCGTGCTCACCGTCGCCTTCGAAAAACAGTCCGAGTCCAACGCCATGTGGGGCCTGTCCCTGCCCATTCCCTTCCAGCAGCCCCTGCTCGCCGGCGCGGGCGGCTTCTTCGCCCCCCACGTCCGCGCCTACATGCGACGCAGCGGCGCCCCCGACACCATCGGCGCCCTCGTCGCCCACAAGGACCGGCGCAACGCCCTCAAGAACCCCTACGCCCACCTCCACGAGCACGACATCACCCTCGAGAAGGTGTTGGCGTCGCCCATGTTGTGGGACCCCATTCGCTACTCCGAGACCTGCCCGTCCTCCGACGGCGCCTGCGCCATGGTCCTCACGGACCGGGCCGGCGCCGCCCGCGCGCCCCGGCCGCCCGCCTGGCTGCTCGGCGGCGCCATGCGCAGTGAACCCACCCTGTTCGCCGGAAAGGACTTCGTCTCCCCGCAGGCCGGCAAGGACTGCGCCGCCGACGTCTACCGGCAGGCCGGCATCGCCGATCCGCGCCGGGACATCGACGCCGTGGAGATGTACGTGCCGTTCTCGTGGTACGAGCCCATGTGGCTGGAGAACCTGGGCTTCGCCGCGGAGGGCGAGGGCTGGAAGCTCACCGAATCCGGCGTGACCGAACTCGACGGGGACCTGCCGGTCAACATGTCCGGCGGGGTGCTGTCCAGCAACCCCATCGGGGCCTCCGGCATGATCCGCTTCGCCGAGGCCGCTCTCCAGGTGCGCGGACAGGCCGGGGAACACCAGGTGGACGGCGCCCGCCGGGTGCTCGGGCACGCCTACGGCGGCGGCTCCCAGTTCTTCTCCATGTGGCTCGTGGGCGCCGAGCCCCCCGACTCCTGACGGACCGGCCGGAGCGGTCCGGCCGGACTCCCGAAAGGTCCTCTTCACGTGCCCTGTCCGCGGTAGCGGGCGGTCGCTAGGCTGACCCGCGGACGACGAACCGGGAGGAGCACGGACGTGGCCGAGAGCATCACCCAGCAGAAGCCGCTCGTGGGCTGGGACAAGCCGGAGCTGGATCTCAGCAGGGCCGAGTGGCAGTCCAGCAGCCGAGGTCTGGGCGATGTCCAGATCGCCTTCGTCGAGGGCTTCATCGCGATGCGCAACAGCGGCCGGCCGGAGAGTCCTTCCCTGATCTTCACCCCCGCGGAGTGGGGCGCCTTCGTCTCCGGCGCCCGCGAAGGCGAGTTCGACCTGACCTGAGGCCCGACCGGAATCCTCACCTGGACCGGGGTGTTCCGGACGGATTTGCGGACACGTGACCCGGCAGCGCCCTGCTGGGGCCAGGCCTGAGCGAGGCTGGCCCCAGCAAGGGGAAGGTCGTGTTCCGGAGGTGAGGAAGGATGAGCGCTGCGCCGGTCATCGCCGCGGTCGACGGTTCCGAGGAAAGCCTGCGCGCCCTGGACTGGGCCCTGGACACCGCCCGCCGCCGTGCGGCACCGCTGCGAGTCGTGCACGTACGCCAGTACGCCGCCTGGGGCCAGGCCGACGTGCTGGTCGCCGCGCCGCCCGAGGCGGAGGGCGACCCGGTGCTCGACGAGGTCCGCGCCCGGCTCACGGACCGCTCCGACGTCCCGGAGGTCGAATACGTCGCCCTGGAGGGGGTCCCGGGTGCCGTACTGCCCGAACTGGGCACCGACGCCGCGCTGTTGGTGCTCGGCTCCCGGGGCCGCGGCGGCTTCGCCAGCCTGCTGCTCGGCTCCAACGGCCTCGCCACCGCCCGGGACGCCGAGTGCCCGGTGGTCGTCGTACCGCCACCGGGCCGCGAGGTGCACGGGGAGGGGCCCGCCGAGCCGGGGCCGCGCGTCGTCGTAGGCCTGCATGTCGACAGCCCGGACGAGGGCGCCCTCGCCCTCGCCTTCGCGGAGGCCGACCTCCGCGAGGCCCGGGTGCAGGTGATCGCCGCCTATCCGTGGCCGGTGCAGACCTGGTCGGCCCCCGGTCAGCCGGTGCCGCCCCCGGTCGACCGGGACGCGGTGGAGAACGAGACCCGCACCCTCGCCGAGGGCTTCCTCGCCCCGCACCGCCGACGGCACCCGGGGGTCCGCGCCGAAGCCGAGGCACTGCCCGGCGACGCGGCCGGCCTCCTGGTCGCCGCCTCCAGGGACGCCGAGCTGGTCGTGGTCGGCCGGCACCGCAGGCGGCTGCTCGCCCCGGCCCGCATGATGGGCTCGGTCACCCAGGCGGTGCTCCTGCACGCGGCGAGCCCGGTCGCGGTGGTTCCGCCGGCGCCGCCGGAGGAGTGAGGGCGCGGCGGAGGCGGCGTAGCAGACCGTACGGCGCCCGGCAATGCACCCGAAGCCGACTGCCGGCGTCAGGGCTGTGGTGCGCGGCGCCATGGTGCCCGGCCACACCCGGACCTACGGTTCCGCCACCCCCGGCGCTCCGGGCGCCGCCCGTGCGGGAGCGGCCGGGGCACGTGTGCCCACCGAAGGAGCCGCCATGCCCCTGCCCCCGTTCCACACGGCACCAGGAGCACCACCACGTGCCCGACTCCTGAGCCGCATCCTCGCCGTACTCGCCGTCGTCCTCGGCACCGCACTCGCCGGCCCCGCGCCCGCCGCCCACGCCTCCGTCACCCTCACCCGGGTGAGCGACTTCGGGTCCGACCCGGGTGCCCTCACCATGTACGTGTACCGGCCCGCCGGCCTGCCGGCCCACCCACCGGTCGTCGTGGCCCTGCACGGCTGCACACAGAGCGCCCAGGTCTACGCCGACAACTCCGGACTGCCCCGGCTCGCCGACCGCGACGGCTTCCTGCTGGTGTTCGCGGAGACGGGCACCGCCAACAACCCGAACAAGTGCTTCAACTGGTTCCAGACCGCCGACAACCGGCGCGGCCAGGGCGAGGCCCTGTCCGTCCGGCAGATGGTGAGCCACGCCGTCACCGCCTACGGCGCCGACCCGCAGCGGGTCTACGTCACCGGCCTGTCCGCGGGCGGCGCCATGACCGCGGTCATGCTCGCCGCCTACCCCGACGTCTTCTCCGCGGGCGCGGTCGTCGCCGGCCTGCCCTACGACTGCACGAAGGACAGCAGCCCCTACATCTGCATGAACCCCGGAGTCGACCACAGCCCGGCCGACTGGGCCCGGCGGGTCCGCGACGCCCACCCCTCGTACGCCGGACCGTGGCCGCGCGCCGCCATCTGGTACGGCGACCAGGACACCACCGTCGTACCGCGCAACGCCGTCGAGCTGCGTGACCAGTGGACGGCGCTGCACGGACTGTCCCAGACCCCCACGCGGACGGCCGTCATCGGCCCGGACGCCACCCGGCAGGAGCAGTACCTGGCCGCCGACGGCACGGTCGCCGTCGAGGTCGACCGCGTCCCGGGCATCGGGCACGGCACCCCGGTCGACCCCGGCACGGGCAGCGAGCAGTGCGGCAGCACCGGCGCCCCCTACTTCCTCGACTCGATCTGCTCCAGCCGCTGGATCGCCCGGTTCTTCGGCCTCGACACCTCCGACCCGGGCGATCCGGATCCGGGCGGCGGCGACACCTCCGCCTGCTGGACGGCGAGCAACCACGCCCACGTCCAGGCGGGACGGGCCACCACCAGCGGCGGCTACACCTACGCCCGTGGCTCCCACCAGAACATGGGCCTGTACAACACGTTCCTCACTCACACCCTGAAGGAGTCGCCCACGGGCTACTTCACCATCGCCGACTCCAGCTGTCCTTGACGACACGTCAGCCGAGGCCACCCGGAGCCGGTCACCGGCACGGGCCGCCATGGTGGCCGACGACCCCCTGAGGGCCGTCAACATGGCGGCCCCACACATGTCCGCAAGCACCACGGCACCCCTAGCCTCCAGCCCGTCACCAACCCGCTGGAGGAACCCCATGCGTTCCCGCCGCTCGCACCGCCCCACCTCACCGCTCGCCCGGCCGGCCCGGCGCACCGCACTGGCCGCGCTGTCGCTCGCCGTCGCCTGCACGCTCCTGGCCGGACCTGCCACGGCGGCACCCACGGGCCCGGGGACACCGGACGGCCACTGCGCCGGCCGCGCCGGGCTGCACGTGCCCGGCGCCGCCCGCCAGCAGTCCGACTGCCTGGACGAGCTGACCACCGCCGGCACCGTGTCCTCCGGACACACCGACCCGGCCGACTACGCGGGGCTCACCCCCAAGAACCTGCCCACCCCCACGGGCGTCCCCGGCATCCAGATCGACGGCTACTTCCCCGACACCTCCACCACCAACACCAACCACGGCTGGCAGCACGACTCCCAGTTCGTCATCCGGCTGCCCGACCACTGGAACGGCGGCCTCGTGATTGCCGGCACTCCGGGCAACCGCGAGCAGTACGCCAACGACCGGGCCATCGCCGACTGGGTCCTCGCCCGCGGCTACGCCTACGCGGCCACCGACAAGGGCAACACGGGCACGGCCTTCTTCCGTGACGGCCGCCGGCCCGGCGACGCCGTCGCCGAATGGAACACCCGCCTCACCCAGCTCACCCGTGCCGCCCGCACCGTGGTCGCCCAGCGCTACCGGCGCCCGCCCTCCCGCATCATCGCCACCGGCCTGTCCAACGGCGGCTACCTGGTGCGCTGGCAGCTGGAGAACCACCCCGAGCTGTACGACGGCGGAGTCGACTGGGAAGGCACGCTCTGGCGCTCCGACGGCCCCAACCTCTTCACCTTCCTGCCGGCCGCCCTGCGCCACTACCCCGCCTACGCCGCCGGCGGCCCCGGAGCCGCCGAGGCCGAGACGGCACTGCACCGGGCCGGCTTCCCGGCCGGCTCGGAGTTCCTGTGGCCGTACCACCACCAGGTCTACTGGGACCTCACCCAGCGCATCTACCGCGAGGAACTCGACCCCGGATACGACGGAGCCACCGAGGCAGGCACCCCGTACTGCGCCTCGGGCACCCCCGCCTGCGACGCCGACTACGACTATGCGTCCCGCCCCGCCGCCGTCCACCACGCCGTCGGCCGCATCGCCCTCACCGGCCGCATCGGCAAACCGCTGATCACTCTCCAGGGCACCCTCGACGTGCTCCTCCCGATCAGCGAGGACTCCGACGTCTGGGCGCGCATGGTCCACCAGGCCGGACGCGGTTCCCTGCTCCGCTACTACCGCATAGAGGACGGCACGCACACCGACTCGCTCGCCGACGTCTTCCCCGGCCGGCTCCGCCCGATGGTGCCCTGCCACCGCTCCGCCTTCACGGCCCTGGAGCGGTGGATCGGCGGGCACGGCCTCCCGCCCGCCGACCACACGGTGGCGCGCCCGGCCGGCGCCGACCCGGCGACCCTGCTCGCCGGCTGCCCGCTGCGGTAGGCGGCACCCCGGGCGAGCCGCCCGCCGCGACGGGCGCTCTCCCGGCCGCCCGCACGCCACCCGGCGCACCACGGGCACGTACCATGGCCGCATGTCGTTCCTCCGCCGCCGCAGCGCCACTCCTGCCGGACCCGATTTCGACGTGCTGGCCATGGACCCGGGCGACTGGCCGGGCAACCTCGGTGCGGGTCTGCTGCCCGCCCCCGACGGGACCTGCCAGGGTGTCTTCCTGCGCTACGACCTCTTCGGCGGCCGCGGCCCCGCCATGATCATCGGCAATCTGCCGGAGGGCTCGCCGGCCCGCGAGGTAGCCGAGGGGGAGATCCCCTTCGAGGTGGGCCAGCTGCTCCTCGCGCTGGAGAACGACGAGGACGTCACTGTCGTCGAGACCGAGGACACGCCCGTCCTCCAGGGCGACAACCTGCTGATCGTGCGGCGCCTGAAGCTCTCCGAGAGCCGGATCTCGTGCGTCCAGTTCGACCGCAGCGACGGCGTCCTCGTGACCATCGCCGCCTGGGACCGCCCCATCACGGACGACCTGTACGCCCTGCTGAAGCCGCTCCCGGCGGAGCTTTTCCAGCAGGGCTGAGGCACCACGCGGAAGGTCCGACAGCAGCCCGAGCACCGAGTCCCTCACCCGGCGCGCGTCCGACGTGCCGCCTCGCGCGGCGTGCTGTCGAGTTCGCATTCGCCACACGCTTCACGCACGGGCGATGAGTTCGGGCGGCGGATCGGGTCTGCCCTGGCATGACTCGAATCATCGCCGACATCTCTGACTCTCCCGACGGCTTCGTCACCGGGCCCCACCCCGGCCCGGACAGAAATCCGGGCACCGGCGGCGAGGCCCTGCACACGGGCGCAGCGGGGCGTGGTCTCGACTCGACCGCGACGCACCTGACCTACGGCGTCTCCCGGTGACCCGATGACCACTGTCAACGCCAATGACATCGCCTTGGACATCGAGTCGTTCGGTGACGACGACGCACCACTCGTCCTGCTCGCGGGCGGGACGACGATGCTCTCCTGGCCCGACGCGCTGTGCGCGCGCCTCGCCGCCGGCGGGCACCGTGTGGTGCGCTACGACCTGCGCGACAGCGGGGAGTCCACGACGACGGACCCGGAGGCGCCCCCCTACACCCTGCGCGACCTCGCCGCCGACGCGGCGGCCCTTGCCGACGCGCTCGGCGGGGGGCCTGCGCACCTCGCGGGAATCGGCGTCGGCGGGATGGTCGCCCAGGTGGCCGTGCTCGACCATCCGGGCGCGTTCTCGGCGCTCACGCTGGTCGGTACCCGCGCGGTTGCCCCTGGCCCGCCCGACGACGACCTCCCCGACCACGACCAGGCGACGATGAGCCGGCTGTTCGCGCGGCCGATGCCCGATTGGACCGACCGCGAGGCGGTGGCGGAGTTCGCCGCCGCCGGCGCGGAGATCCTCGGCAACGACCCCGTCGCCGCGCGCGCAAGCGCTGCGCGCATCTGGGACCGCACGCCCGGCACCGCACCCCCGGTCCAGATGGCCAACCAGCTGGGCATGGTGTTCTCCAGGCTCGACTGCACACCCCGCTGGCGCGAGCGCCTGCCCGGGATCGTGGTCCCCACGCTCGTCGTCCACGGCCGCCGCGACCGGTTCTTCCCCCTCGGCAACGGCGAGGCGATCGCGCGCGAGATCACCGGGGCACGGCTGCTCGTCCTCGAGGAGGCCGCCACGGCGATCCCCGATGCGGCGGTCGGCGAGGTCACCGAGGCGATGCTCGCGCTCGGACAGAGGACGGCAGGTGCCCGACCACACGACCCCACCAGCAAGATCACGATGTGAGGCCGGAGTACTAGCGGGCCTGATCCCCGAAGCGGACGTCCGCGGCCCGGACGAACCCGATCCGATGGCCGTACTGGATCTCGTAGTACAGATCCTTGCCCACCACGACCCGGTGCGAGTCGGTGGTGAAGGTGACCGCGTAGTAGTACTCGCCCGGCACCTCGTCGCCGACCACGTACTTCTGTCCGGCGGGGATCGTGTACGGCAGCGGCACCACCGGCTGGGCCGGGACACCCGTCGGGTAGGCCTCCTTCTCCGGGTAGGCGCGGCCGTAGACCGGGATGCTCGCCAGGCCGTCCCGCGGGGTCACCACGAGGCCTTTCGCGGGTACGGCCGTCGCGTCCTTGCGCGGGTTCCGGAACCAGGCCTTCTGCCCCAGGTACCAGATGGCCGTCCAGTCGCCCCAGCGGTCGGCGACCGCGTACTGCTGGCCGGTGGACACCCGCGAGGACAGATCGTTCACCCCGTCGGTCGGGTCCGTCTTCAGACCGATGTCCCTGACCAGCGGGGCGGTCACGGAATGGTCCGTGTACAGGCGCACCTCGCTGGAACCGTGCGCCGTGCAGGGCACGCCCTTCGTGGTGCAGCCGGTGTAGACGGGCCGGTTCGAGTCGTACTCCGGAAGGATCGTCACCACGCCGGAGTGCGGGCCGGCCGTGCGCCGGAGCGGGTGACCGAGCAGCCGGAAGTAGTGCCGCCAGTCCCAGTAGGGACCGGGGTCCGTGTGCATGCCCGGGATGGTGGAGGCGGTCGGCCCCGGCACGTTGCCGTGCCCGAGGATGTGCTGCCGGTCCAGCGGGATGTCGTACGTCCTGGCCAGGTATCTCACCAGCCGGGCCGAGGACCGGTACATCGCCTCCGTGTACCAGGCGTCCGGGCTGGCGAGGAAGCCCTCGTGTTCGATGCCGATCGACTTGGCGTTGACGTACCAGTTCCCCGCGTGCCAGGCGACGTCCTTCGCCTTGACGTGCTGGGCGATCAGCCCGTCGGTGGAGCGGATGGTGTAGTTCCAGGACACATAGGTGGGGTCCTGGATCAGTTTCATGACCCCGTCCCAGGCGCCCTCCGTGTCATGGATGACGATGTACTTGATGCTCTGCGCCGCCGGGCGGTCGCCGAGGTCATGATTGCCGTAGTCCTGGTCGCCGAACTCCGCGTACGGCGCCGGAACCGACTCGCAGGACACCGACCTGGGGCATTCGGTGTCGTCCGTGGGCAGCGTGCGCAGGCCGGCCCGCTGCAGCTGCGCGGTGTCGGGGGCCAGCCCGGGCAGGGCGGCCAGGGCGACCAGCTGGCCGTCGTCCGTGGTGCGTTCCTCGCCCGTGCGCAGCACGTCGTACACGTCGTCGGCGTACGCGGCCGCGGTCGCCCTGTCGTCGGCGCCCGAGAACCGGGCCACCGCGCCGTACCAGTCGGCCGGGTCGGCGCTCGGCGGCTCGCCCAGCTCCTTCTGCGCGGCGGCGAGCAGGGCGGCGCCGCCGGCCACGTTCGCCGCCGGGTCGGTACGCAGCTCGTCGGCCGGGATGCCGGTCAGCTCGGCGGCCTTCGGTAGCGTCTCGAGGCGGGCCGGCACCGCGGACTCCGCCGGCGCCTCGGGAGCGGGGTGCAGCGCGGGCCGGGCAGCGTCACCCCGGGCGTCCTCCGCCCCTTCGGCGAAGTGTTCCGTGGTGGCGATCGCGGTCCGGGCGTCGGTGAGGTGCATCGGCCCGTAGCCACCGGTCACGCTCGGCGCGCCGGCGTGCGAGTCCCAGCGGGACTGCAGATAGGAGACGGCCAGCAGCACGCTCTGGGGCACGTGGTAGTCGGCTGCCGCGCTCGCGAACGCCTGCTGCAGCCGGTCGGCGGAGCTTTCCGTGGCGGTGGGGGCCGGGGCTGCGCCGATCAGGGGCAGCAACAGGGCCGCGGAGGCGAGCGGGACGGCGGTCCGCCGCAGACGTCTGTGACCGGGTGTGGACGTGGGGTCGGTGACGGGTCCTCGCAATGCGGCCTCCTGTGACGGGCGGAGCGTGGCGGGGCTGGCGGCGCCGAGCTGGGTCAGTGGTACCGGCTGGCCGACGATCCGTCAATGATGCCTTCAGAGAAGTGATTTCCCACGTCACGGAGGGTTGAGGCGAGTTTCGTGGCGGCGGTGCGCGGGCCTGCGGGGCGTCACTGGCATACACCAGTAACTGCTCCGGGACGCGCGGGAAACGGGTCCGCACACGATGGTCCGCGGTGCGCCGCCGCTCAGGGCGCACCGCGGAGCCGTCGTCCCCGTCAGCGAGTGCCGACCGCCGCACGGACGGCCCTGCGGGCCATCTGGCAGTCGTCGTGCAGCCGCCTGAGCAGCAGCCGCTGTTCCTCGCCGGACGGCGCAGCACCTGGCTGGGCCGTGCCCGGTGCCGTCGGGGCCGGATCGTGCATCGAACGCTGCACGGCCGTCTCGTAGGTCCGGATCTCCCGGGTGAGCAGGAGCATCAGGTTCACCAGGAAGGCGTCCCGGGAGGCCGGGCCCGCCGACTGGGCGATCTGGCTGATCTGCCGCCGGGCCACCGGCGCGTCCCCGAGGACCAGCCACAGCGTCGCCAGGTCGTACCCCGGCAGATACCAGCCCGCGTGCTCCCAGTCCACCAGCACTGGACCGGCCGGTGACAGAAGGATGTTCGAGAGCAGGGCATCACCGTGGCAGAACTGGAGCATGCCGTGCCGGCCGACCTCATGGGCGATGCCGTGCAGCAGTTTCTGCAGGTCGCCGAGGTCCCGGTCGGTGAGCAGGCCCAGCTCGTGATACCGGAAGATCCGGGCCGCGTAGTCCAGGGGCATGTCGAACGTGCCCGCCGGGGGGCGCCAGGCGTTCACCCGGCAGATCGCGCCGAGCGCGGCCCGGATGTCCGCGCGGGGCGGAGCCTCCATCGGATGCCGCTGGAACGCCGCCGTCCGGCCCGGCATGCGCTCGATCACCAACGTGCAGTTGTCCGGGTCCGCCGCGATCAGCCTCGGCACCCGGACCGGCGGCCGGTGCCGGACGAACGAGCGGTATGCGGCTATTTCCTGACGGCTCCGCTCCGCCCAGGCGGGCGAGTGGTCCAGCAGACACTTGGCGACGGCCGTGCTGCGTCCCGTGGTCCCGACCAGGAGGACGGACCGTCCGCTGCGCCGCAGGACCTGCACCGGGGCGAACTCCGGGCAGATCCGGTGCACCGACGCGAGCGCGGTGCGCAGCTGCGCGCCCTGGGGACCGGACAGGTCCAGTCTTCCGCTGAGCGGTTGGGTCGCCGGCTGACCGGGGAGCCGCCGGGGCCGGCCCGTGCCCAGCACGGGACTGCCCGGACGCGCCACCGGGTCGAGGAACGGCCCGCCGCCCGCCGGGCGGGAACGCAGCGGCCGGGGCGGGGCGGACACGGAGGACGATGCTGCGTACATGGGAGATACAGATCCCTTCGTGTGCCTGCAGTGCCTGCCTGTACGTCCGCAGTCCGAACTCATGCTCCGGCTTCGGTGCCCCGTGAGCGTGGTTTCGGAAGCGTGTGCCCACCCGGCCGGGCCGCCCGGGCACACCCTGGGGAATGTGCCCGTCATATGCCGCTATGGGGCCGCCATATGGAGCTGGCGACCGGGTCGGGGTGGCTCGTTCCTACCTGACACCCGATGGCCAGTGGCACACCATCTGGCGGACCCTGGCGAACGGTGGCGAATAGTCGCCCGGCAACCTCCGCCGGGCTACTGTCAACTCAGCCGAGAACCTGGGGGCTTGACGTGAGCGGACAACCCAACACCCGCCTTGCGGACCTGTTCGGCCTGGCCGGCTGGTCCAAGGGCGAACTCGCGAGGCTGGTCAACCGGCAGGCGGCGGCCATGGGCCACCCCCAGCTGTCGACCGACACCTCCCGGGTGCGGCGTTGGATCGACATGGGAGAGATCCCGCGCGATCCGGTGCCGCGGGTGCTGGCGGCTCTGTTCACCGAGCGTCTCGGCCGTGTCGTGACCATCGAGGACCTCGGTCTGGTGCGGCACGGGCGTGCGGGGAAACGGCAGGGCGACGGGATCGAGGAACATCCCGACGGTGTGCCGTGGGCGCCCGAGCGGACCGCCGCGGTCCTCACCGAATTCACGGGAATGGACCTCATGCTCAACCGACGCGGCTTGGTGGGCGCGGGTGCCGCGCTCGCCGCGGGATCCACACTCAGCAGCGCCATGCACGACTGGCTCCACACCGACCCGGTCCTCAGGGCCGACGCCCCTGTTCTCGACGACCCCCTGCACGCCGACCCCGCCGGGTTCGACCGTTACGAGGCCGCCCCCATCGGGTCGCAGGAGATCGAGGAACTCGAGCGCTCGGTCGAGGTCTTCCGCGCCTGGGACGCGGCCCGCGGCGGCGGGCTGCAGCGCAAGGCGGTCGTGGGCCAGCTCAACGAGGTGGGCGGCATGCTCGCCTACCACCACCCACCCCATCTCCAGCGGCGCCTGTGGGGCGTCGCCGCCAATCTTGCCGTCCTGGCGGGCTGGATGTCGCACGACGTCGGTCTGGAGCCCACGGCGCAGAAGTACTTCGTCATCGCCGCCCATGCCGCCCGGGAGGGCGGTGACCGGCCGCGTGCCGGGGAAGCCCTGTCCCGGGCGGCCCGGCAGATGGTGCACCTCGGCCGGCCGGACGACGCCCTGGACCTGATGAAGCTCGCCCAGTCCGGTGCCGGCGACCGCCTGCAGCCGCGTACCAAGGCGATGTTCCACACCATCGAGGCCTGGGCACAGGCGTCCATGGGCAAGGGTCAGGCGATGCGCCGGACGCTCGGGCAGGCGGAGGACCTCTTCGTCTCCGACCGGCAGGACATGGAACCGCCCGACTGGATGCAGACCTTCAAGGACGAGGACCTGTACGGCATGCAGGCCCTGGCCTACCGCACGCTGGCGGAGTTCGACCCGAGCGCGGCCGCGCACGCCCAGTACTACGCGGAGAAGGCCCTCGCCCTGCGCATCGACGGACGCGAACGGTCGAAGATCTTCGACCATCTCTCCATGGCATCGGCCTGCTTCATCGCCGACGACCCCGAACAGGCCGACCGCTACGCACGGCTGGCCCTGATGTCGATGGGCTCGAACTCCTCCCGCCGCACCTGGGACCGGCTGCGGCAGATGTACCGGCTGACCGCCGAGTACGCCGGCTACCCGGGAATCCACGAACTGCGGGAGGAGATCAGGCTCGCCCTGCCCAAGCCGAGGAGCAAGGGAAACAGCGCACAGGCGTAGGGAGCCTGTGCGCCGCGCAACCTGGCAGGCCGCTCGCTCGGGGACTGCAAGTCATCTCATGCGTGATCGAGGGTCGGTTCAGGCGTGACCCTGGTCATGGTGGCCCTCGGGTCCCTCGACGGAACCCTCGGGTCAGTTCACGCGGTCACCTTGGCGACGAGCACGCATGCGTCGTCCTCGCGCCCGGCCCCGCCGAACTCCTCGACGACGGTTCGCACACAGTCCTGTGCCGTGCGCGCCGCGCCGAACCGTGGGGCGAGGGCGAGCAGCCGGTCCACGGCTGCCGTCCTGCTGTGGCCCGGCAGCAGGCCGTCGGTGTGCAGGAGGAGGAGGTCGCCCGGGTGGAGAGTGACGGCGGACTGGTCGTACACGGTGCCTGAGGAGGCGCCGAGGAGGACGCCGTCGGGTGTGTTCAGTGTGCGCCCCGTCCCGTTGCGGTACAGCAGCGGGGCGGGGTGTCCTGCCTGCGCCCAGACGAGCGTGCGGGTCCGGGGCCGGTAGCGGCAGCAGACAGCGCTGCCGAGGGCGGGCTGCACCGTGGCGTCGAGTAACTGGTTGAGCATCGTGAGCAGGCGGCCGGGTTCGGTATCGGCCACTGCCATGCCGCGCACGGCACCGAGCAGCATGGCCATGCCCGAGGCGACGGCCACCCCCTGGCCGGTGAGGTCGCCGACGCTGAGCAGCGTCTGGCCGTCGGACAGCTCCAGAGCGTCGTACCAGTCGCCGCCGATCAGAGTCTCCGTCGCGGCCGGCAGACGGTGGGCGGCGAGGTCGAGGGTCGCCGGCCCCTGGTGCGGGAGCCGCAGGGAGCCGCGCCATGGCGGTAGCACGGCTTCCTGCAGCTCGACCGCGATCCGGTGCTCGGTCTGTTCCTGCCGGCGGTGGCGGTGCAACGAGTCACGGGTCTCGTGTACCGTCCGCCGGCTGCGGTGCAGTTCGCTGACGTCGCGCAGCACCGCCCACATGGAGGTGGTGCCGCCGTCGGCGCCGAGCACGGGTTCGCCCATCATGTGCACGGTCCGCACGGAGGTGTCGGGCCGTACGACGCGGAACTCGCCGTCGATCGGTTTGGCGTCGACCAGGCAGTCCGTCACCATCGTGGTGAGCTTCGGCCGGTCCTCGTCCAGGACGAGCGCGGGCAGCTCGTCCAGGGTGAGCGCGGGGCGGCCCGGGTCCAGTCCGAGGATCTGGTACAGCTCTCCTGACCAGGTCGCCTCGTCCGTGAGCAGGTTCCATTCGGCGCTGCCGACGCGGCTGAGCAGCGAACCGCGCGGGGCGCCGGCCGGTGCGGGCCGGACCTCGGAGGTGACGGCGGGCCCGGCGCAGTCCGGGGCCGGCCCGTCCCGCAGCTGGGCCAGGTGGGCGTCGAGGTCGTCCAGTTGGTGCAGGGCGAGGTCGTACAGGGCGCGTTGCCAGCGTTCCTCAGGGTCCGCACCGTCGCTCCGGGTGTCCCGTCGTACAGCGTCCACGTCGCCCTTGAGCCGCCGCGTCTGCGTTATCAGCGCCTCGACCGAGCCGCGTTCCGGCGGCTGGGCGGCTGGGCGGTCCGCGGAGACTGGGGACGGCATGACGCACTCCGATGAAGGGGACGGTACGGCGGGGACGACGGGGGGACCGCTACGACTGTTGCACAGCTCGCGACGCCCCGTAAGGGCTTTGGCAACACACGATACGGTGGTGCTTTCGGCATATGCCAGAGTCTTCCCGGAGCGATCCGTGTGTACGAATCGCGTAGGCGATGTGCAGGTCAAGTCGTAGATGAACTACGCGAGTTGCCCTGCCCGGGTGGCCGATTTGCAGGACTCAGGTGCCTGTTCGACGCTCCCGCGTTCCCCTGTCGCGCGAAGCGGCCTGTACCTGCCGGTTTCTGACCGGATTTGGCGGCATGCGAAGGGCCCTCGAAGACTCCTTAATGGCATGGACATCATCGTCGAACAGTTCGCCCAAGCCCGGCTCATCACCGCCGAGGACCACGAGGTCCCGGTGTCGGCCACGCTCCGCTACCTCGCGGGCGACCCGCTCGCCGTCTTCGTGGACTTCCCGGCCGAGGCGGCGCTGCACGGCGAGGAGGTCACCTGGACCTTCGCCCGCTCCCTGCTCGACCAGGGACTGAGGGCCCCGGCCGGCGAGGGGGACGTGCAGATATGGCCGTACGGCCGCACCCGGACGGTCCTGGAGTTCCACTCGCCGCACGGCATGGCCGTCCTGCAGTTCCCGGCATCGGCGCTGCGCCGCTTCCTGGTCCGCACGTACGAGGTGGTGCCCTGCGGGCAGGAGGACCTGGACGGGGCGGTGGAGCGGGGGCTGAGCGCCCTGTTCGGCGGTGTCTGAGCCGGTGGCCGCCGGCGGCGCAGGCGCCCGGCCCCGACTTTGACTCCTGTTCATCTTTGCCTCACCGCACAGGTATGGACCCCGACGATCACCGCATGCACCCTGACGCGCGGTGTGCCACAGGGGCACCCCTGTGAAAGGGGCGGGGCGAATGACACCGATCAGCCGAAGAGGCTTCGTGGGGCTCGGCGCTTCCGTGGCGGCGGGTGTGGCACTCGGCACCGGCACGCGCACGGCTGCCGCGGCCACGGCGACCGGCACGATCAAGGACGTGCGGCACGTGGTGATCCTCATGCAGGAGAACCGCAGCTTCGACCACTACTTCGGCCGCCTCAAGGGCGTGCGCGGCTTCGACGACCGCAGCGGCATCACCCTGAGCGGTGGCCACTCGGTCTTCGACCAGCCGAACGGCCCCGGCCGTCAGTACCCGTGGAAGCTCAGCGCCACCCCGCCCGCCGGCGGCAAGGACGGCCAGACCCTCGCCCAGTGCAACGGCGACCTGCCCCACTCCTGGTCCTCGCAGCACTCCGCCTGGAACAAGGGCCGCCTCGACAACTGGGTCGCGGGCGTGGGCAACGTCCGCTCGCTCGGCTATCTGGACCGCTCCGACATCCCGTTCCACTACGCGCTCGCCGACAACTACACCATCTGCGACGCCTACTTCTGCTCCACGCTCAGCGCCACCGGCCCCAACCGCACCTACCTGTGGAGCGGCAAGGTCGACTCCGCCAGCCACGACGGCGGCGACGAGTCCGGCCTGACCTGGCAGAACTACGCGGAGGCGCTGCAGGCCGCAGGGGTGACCTGGAAGGTCTACCAGAACGCCGCCGACAACTACGGCGACAACGGCTGCGCCTACTTCAAGAACTTCACCGACGCGCGGCCGGGCAACCCGCTGTACGACCGGGGCATGTCCTCGGTGCCGAGGGTGACCGGTTCCACCCCCGACGACATCGCCGCCGCCATCAAGGCCGACGTCCTCGCGGGCACCCTCCCGCAGGTCTCCTGGGTCGTCCCGAACCAGGCCTTCTCCGAGCACCCGTACGCCCCGCCCGGCGACGGAGCCTACTTCATCAGCCTCGTCCACCAGGCACTCGCCGCCGACCCGGACGTCTTCGACTCGACGGTCCTGTTCCTCAACTACGACGAGAACGACGGCTGCTTCGACCATGTGCCGCCGCCTGCACCACCCGCCGGAACCGCCGGCGAGTTCCTGGGCGGGGTGCCGTACGGCTTCGGGTTCCGCGTGCCGATGATCGTCGTGTCGCCCTGGACGCGCGGCGGCTGGGTCTCCTCGGAGGTCTTCGAGCACACCTCGGTGCTGCGCTTCCTGGAGACCTGGACGACGGCGCTGGGCAAGCCCGCCAAGTGCCCGCACATCAGCGAGTGGCGGCGCAAGGTCAGCGGCGACCTGACCGGGGTCTTCGACTTCGCCCAGCCGGTCCACGGCCCGGTCTCCCTGCCCGCGACCAGCGTCATCGGCATGAACACCTGCGGCCCGCTGCCCAACCCGGTACCCACGGACAACGCCCTGCCCGCCCAGGAGTCCGGCACGCGTCCGGCCCGCCCTCTGCCCTACCAGCCGAACGGCTGCCTGGACCGGCTGGAGTCCGGCGCCGCCGGCAAGATCCTCGCCTGGTTCACCATGACCAACCAGGGAGCCCCGGCGACCCGGGCGGCCCACTTCTCCATCCACCCCAACGCCTACCGCGACACCACGCCCTGGCAGTACACGGTCGACGCGGACGGCACCGCCTCCGACTCCTTCAACATCGGCACCGGCTTCGGCGGCGGCAAGTACGACCTCACCATGCTGGGACCCAACCGCTTCCTGCGCCGCTTCAAGGGCGACGCGACCAAGGCGGGCAAGTCGGCGGAGGTACGCCCCCGGTACGCCGTCGAGCCGGGCACGGGCAAGCCGGCCGTCTACTTCAGGATGACCAACTCGGGCTCCACGTCGGTGAAGTTCACCATCACCTGCGACCACTACCGCACGGACGGGCCCTGGACGTACACCGTCGCCGCGGGTGCCTCGGCGGAGGACTGGTTCAACGCCGTCGCCTACCAGAACGGCTGGTACGACTTCACGGTGACCGTAGACTCCGACGCGACCTGGTCGCGCCGGTTCACCGGGCACCTGGAGACGGGCGCCGCGAGCATCAGCGGCTGACGGCGTACAGCTCCGGGCGCGGGGCGAGGTCGACGGCCACCCGGCCACCGGTCTCCAGCGCCCGGACCCCCGCCTCGGCGACGACGGACGCCGCGTAGCCGTCCCAGACGTCCGGCCCGGTGACCTCCCCGCGCCGGGTCGCGTCGACCCACGCCTGCACCTCGCGGTCGTAGGCGTCGGCGAAGCGGACGAGATAGTCCTGCGCCACCTCCTCACGGGCGCCGCCCCGGGTGGTGACCACCATGGTGTGCTCGTCGCCGATCCGGGCGCTGCCCGCCTCGCACACTGCCTCGCAGCGCACCTGGTAGCCGAAGCCGGAGTTGACGAAGACCTCGACGTCGACCAGGGCGCCCCGCTCGGTCTCGAAGAGCACGAACTGCGGGTCGAGCAGGCCGTCCGGCGCGCCCGACGACGGGGCGGGCCGCAGCACGGTGACCGCCGTCAGCTCCTGTCCGAGCAGCCAGCGGGCCGCGTCGATCTCGTGCGAGACCGAGCTGCTGATCAGCATGGCGCTGGTGAAATCGGCGGGGGAGGAGACGTTGCGGTGTGTGCAGTGCAGCATCAGCGGCCGGCCCAGCCCGCCCCCGTCCAGGAGGGATTTCAGGCGCAGGTACTCGGTGTCGTAGCGGCGCATGAAACCGATCTGCGCCAGTCGGCGGCCGAGCCGCGCCTCGGCCTCCACGATACGCAGGGCACCGGTGGAGCCCGGCACCATGGGCTTCTCGCACAGCACCGGCAGCCGGCGGTCGAAGGCGGCGAGCAGCGCCTCCTCGTGCGCGGGGCCGGGCGACGCGATCAGGACCGCCGCCACGCCCGGCGCGTCGAGCGCGGCCAGCGGATCGGTGTGCACACGGACACCGGCAAGGCCTGCCGCCGCTGACTCCGCCCGGTCGGGATCGGGGTCGGCGACGGCCGCGACCCTGGCGCCGCTGACCACCCGGTCGAGTCGCCGTATGTGGTCGGCTCCCATGTGTCCGGCGCCTAGTACCGCCACGCCCAGCAGGTCACCCATGTGTGCCCTCCCTCTCGCCGACGATCACGCCGTAGCGTACGCCGACGAGAGAGCACTCCTGCCGGTGGCCTCGGCCGGACCCGCCGGGCCCGGAACTCGGCGGCACAGGCGCGGAGCAGCACGGCCGGCCGGCAGGTCCGGGAAAGCTCCCGCCGGGCCCGGACCGCAGGGTTTCGAGGCGTTCCGGTAGGCGCTCCCGGCCGGAGCCGCAAGGCCCGCAGAGCGGGTTCCGGACAGCTCCGCCGGGCCCGGACGGCAGGGTTGCGCGAGGCCACCCGGGCCGAACCGGACGGCCCCGCCAGGCTCAGAACCGCAGCACCCCGGCGATGCCGTCCGCGTCCTCCAGCGTGCCGTCGGGTACGAACCGGACGGCGGCGCCGGTCTCCAGGCACTGCTCCACGATCTCGTCCACGATGTCGTCGCGGGCGTCCAGATCACCGGGCTCGGCCGGCACCAGATGCTCACCGAGTTCACGGACGGTCGCGCGGTAGTTCTCCTCCACGGCGAGCAGCCGTACCCGGCCCTCGCGGGCGCTCTGCCACAGCTCGTCCAGCCCGGCCGCGAAGGTCCGGTGGCCGCGGGCGGAGATCAGCTCCCGCACCACGGAGCCGGTGTCCTTCGCCGCCTCCGCCTCCAGGACCGGCCGGATGGCCTGCCACACGGCGTCGGGACCGGAGTGCGCGAGCCCGCCGCGGGGCACGTGCACGGCGGCCTTGGCCACGCTGCCCACCTCGTCCAGCAGCGACAGCGCCGCCTGTTCGCCGGTGACGTACAGCGGGCGGGGCTGCTCGCGCAGGACCGTGCTCATGGCGGTGTCCGCCTCGCGCAGGAACTGGCGGGTGCCCTCGTCGCGGAAGGTGCTCGGTATCTCGCCGATGCGCTCCTGCCGCTCGGCGTCGAAGTTCTCCCGGCCCCGGACGAGCGGGAAGCCCCCGAAACGGTCCTCGACGACCCGGTCCGGTCCGCCGCTCCACAGGGTGATGCGGTCCGCGGAGAGCGACATGACCCAGAACGGCCGTTCGGCGGCCCGCGCGGCGACCAGGTTGCGGGTGAGGAAGGTGTCCGAGAGCACCACCCTCTCAGGGACGGGGCGGGCCAGCGACCAGACCTGGTGCTCGCCCGGCGCGGCGAAGATCACCAGTCCGTCCTCGGCGTGCGTCAGATCCACCTCCGACAGGGCGCGGTCGAGTTGTGCCACGACGTCCGCGCGCCGCTCACGGGTCACGGAGGGGTCGGACTCCAGACGCCGGCGCGCTTCCGTCACCACGTTGCGCAGCCGGACCGGATCCTGGCCGCTGCCTCGTTCCCGACGGTGCGTCGGGGTCAGCACGGAGACCGCCGGGTAAGGGCGCGGACGCCGCAGTTCGGCAAGGGTTGCGGGACTCAGTGCGTGCTCCATGACAGCACGATAGGACCTATTCACCTCTACGGCATTCGGGGTAATCCGGACCTGGTGAACTCCCCAGGATTCCTTGCCGGAGTCCGGTGACGCAGGGCCGTCGGGGCGGTTACCGTACCCGTCAGTAACCGACCGTGCCGCACCCAGGAGGCCGCCATGCCGCAGTTCGACGTCGACGGAGCGACGCTGACGTACGACGACGAGGGACCCCGCGACGCGGCAGCCGTGCCCCTGGTGTTCGTGCACGGCTGGACGGCCGACCGGCACCGCTGGGACCACCAGATGGCCCACTTCTCCGCGCGGCGCCGCGTCGTACGGCTGGACCTGCGCGGGCACGGCGAGAGCACCGGGGCCGGGGTGCGGACGATCGGCGAGCTGGCGCAGGACGTCCTCGCGCTCCTCGACCATCTCGAAGTGGAGCGGTGTGCGCTGGTCGGCCACTCGATGGGCGGGATGATCGCGCAGACCGTCGCGCTCGGGCACGCCGCCCGGGTGGAGCGGATGGTGCTGGTCAACTCCATCGGCCGGATGACCTACAGCCGCGGCCGGGGCCTGCTGATGGCGGCCTCCACGCTGGCGCCGTTCAAGCTGTTCGTGGCCGCCAACATCCAGCGGGCCTTCGCGCCCGGGTACCCGCGCGAAGAGATCCGGGAGCACATCCGCGCCTCCGCCGCCACCCCGCGCGAGGTCGTCATGACGCTCTACGGCGCCATGCGGGCCTTCGACGTCCTGGACCGGGCCGGCGAGATCGCCGTACCCACGCTGATGGTGCACGGCTACCACGACCTGCAGCTGCCGGTGGGGCAGATGCTCCGGATGGCCAAGGCGTATCCCGACGCCGTCGTCCGCATCCTGGACGCGGGGCACGAACTGCCGCTGGAGAAGCCGGCCGAACTGACCGGAGCGCTCGACTCGTTCCTGACCGTGAAGCAGTAACGCGCCGGGAGTTTGATGAAGTTTTTGCGTGTGGCCGGTTCTTGTCGACCTGAGCCGGTGGCACGGCTGTTCTCGGATTGTGCTGAGGCAAAACGCGGCCGGAATCGCAGGGGCGACGGCACGGCCGTGTTGCGTCCACGTTGACGCACCCGAGTGCCTGACGGACGCTCGTCATATAGGTGCTCGATACAACCGGTTTGCCGGCCGGCCTCCCGGGACTGCGAAAGCGCAGTTCAGCGGGTCCGGCCGGGAATCGGAGGCAGGAGGTAGCGCATGTGCGGCATCACCGGATGGGTCTCCTTCGACCGTGACCTGACCGCCGAGGCCACCACATTGCATGCGATGACCGAGACGATGGCCTGCCGGGGCCCGGACGACCGCGGCACCTGGACCGAGGGCCCCGCCGCCCTCGGCCACCGGCGGCTCGCCATCATCGACCTCCCTGGCGGCCGGCAGCCGATGTCCCTGCCGACCCCCGAGGGCACCATCGCCCTGGTCTACTCGGGCGAGACGTACAACTTCACCGAGCTGCGGCGCGAACTCGCCGACCGCGGCCACCGGTTCACCACCGACTCCGACACCGAGGTCGTGCTGCACGGCTATCTGGAATGGGGCGACGCGGTCGCCGAACGGCTGAGCGGAATGTACGCGTTCGCCGTCTGGGACGGACGGCACGGCAAGCTGGTGATGATCCGCGACCGCATGGGCATCAAGCCGTTCTACTACCACCCGACCCCCGACGGCGTCCTGTTCGGCTCCGAGCCCAAGGCGATCCTCGCCCACCCGATGGTCCGCCGCCGCGTCACGACGGACGGCCTGCGCGAGCTGTTCGTCATGGTCAAGACGCCGGGACACGCCGTCTGGGACGGCATGCGCGAGGTCGAGCCCGGCACCGTCGTCACCGTCGACCGCGCCGGCCTGTCCACCCGCGTGTACTGGCGGCTCGAGACCCGTCCGCACACCGACGACCGCGACACGACCATCGCCGCTGTGCGTTCGCTCCTCGACGACATCGTCCGCCGGCAACTCGTCGCCGACGTGCCGCGCTGCACCCTGCTCTCCGGCGGTCTCGACTCCTCCGCCATGACCGCGTTCGCCGCCCGGCAACTCGCCGTGGCGGGAGAGAAGGTGCGGAGCTTCGCCGTCGACTTCGCCGGCCGGACCGAGCACTTCGTCGCCGACGAGCTGCGAGGCACCCCCGACACGCCCTTCGTGCACGACGTGGCCCGGCTCGCCGGTACCGATCACCAGGACATCGTGCTCGACTCCGAGGCCCTCGCCGACCCCGCCGTGCGCGAGCAGGTGATCCGGGCCCGTGACCTGCCGGCCGGCTTCGGCGACATGGACACCTCGCTGCTGCTGCTCTTCCGCGCCGTCCGGGAGAAGTCCACGGTGGCCCTGTCCGGCGAGTCCGCCGACGAGGTCTTCGGCGGCTACCAGCAGTTCTTCGACGAGGAGGCGCGCCGCGCCGACACCTTCCCGTGGCTGACGGCCATGGGCCGCCACTTCGGTCAGGACGCCGACGTGCTGCGCGCCGACCTCGCCAAGTCCCTGGACCTGGAGGCCTACGTCGCCGACGGCTACCGCACCGCCGTGGCCGGCATCGAGCGGCCGGCCGGCGAGAGCGACCTGGAGTACCGGATGCGGCAGATCAGCCACCTGCACCTGACCCGCTTCGTGCGTATGCTGCTCGACCGCAAGGACCGGATGAGCATGGCCGTCGGCCTGGAGGTCCGGGTGCCGTTCTGCGACCACCGGCTGGTCGAGTACGTCTACAACGCCCCGTGGGCCCTGAAGTCCTTCGACGGCAGGGAGAAGAGCCTGCTGCGGGAGGCTGCGGCGGACGTCCTGCCGCGCTCGGTGTACGAGCGTGTGAAGAGCCCGTACCCGTCCACCCAGGACCCGCAGTACGCCCGCGAGCTGCAGGAACAGACCAAAGAGCTGCTGGCCCGGCCCGACCACCGGGTCTTCGACCTGGTCGACCGGGACCGGGTCCGCGCCGCCGCCGAGCGGACCGCGCCGGTGAGCACCCAGGCGGCCCGGCGCGGCCTGGAACGCACGCTGGACCTCGCGGGGTGGCTGGACCTCTACGCACCCGAGCTGGTCCTCGACTGACCCCTGGACCGGCCCTGCGCTCAGGGGAGACTGCCGCTCCTGCGTTCAGGGGAGACTGCCGGTCCTGTGCTGAGGGGAGACCGCTGGCCCTGCGTTCATGGCGGCTGCCGGTCCTGTGCTGAGGAGCGGCTGCCGGCCTTGCGTTCAGGGGAGGCTGTCGGCCCTGCGCTCGGCGGGGACCGCCGGCCCTGTGCTCGGCCGAAGCCGACTGCCCTGTTCCGGGCGGAGCCCGACGGCCCCGTGCTCGGGCCGAGCCGATGGTCCCGTGCTCAGCCGAGCCCGATGGCCCGGTCCGCGGCCGCCGCCGACCGCTGCCACCACGTCGTCACCGGCTCCCACACCAGGACCTGGCGGCCGGTGCCGAGCTGGGCGGCGGTGAAGGAGCGGCCCCACTGCGCGGCCGACGCCGCCACCGTCACCGAGCCCACCCGGCGGGCCTCGGGGTCCGCCCGGTCGGCGATGGTCCGCACGTCGGCGTAGGCCGTGCCACCCGCCGCGAGGCGGTAGGCGCCGGTGCCGCCCTCCGGCACCGGCAGCGCGGCACCGTCCAGATCCCCGAAGGTCACGGTGGGCACGCGGTCGACGACGCAGGCGCGGGCGCCGCGGTTGGTGACACCGACCCGCAGCACGGTCGGATCGGCAGACGCGGCCTTCGCCCGCACCGACAGCGACTTCTCGGCGCAGCGGACGGGACGCTCGTGGCCGGTGGCGGCCTGGGTCTGCGGTGCGGTGAGCAGCAGGGCCGCCGCGGCTGCGGAGGCGGCGGGCACGGTGAGGGCGGCGCGGATGTGCATGATGGTCTCCCCCTGGGATGGTCTCGTACGGGAAGCGGCGGCCGAGGCGCGCCTGCCCAGTGTGACGGCCGGCATGCCCGGCGGGTTGCCCCGGATCGCCGCTGTTACCCGGTTGCACCCCGTTGCACCCCTTCGGTCACCGGTCGGTGATGGGCCTGCGCACCGGTGGGCGGTGGGCGCACGCAACAGTGGTGGGCGTACGACCAGCGGCCGGTGGGCGTGCGTACCGGCGAGCGATGGGTGCACGCACCGGTCGGCGGTGGACGTACGCCCCGGTGGTGGACGTACGTACCGGCGGGGCGGTGGGTGCGCGCACCGGTCGGTGATGAGGGGCTCGTCAGCCGGACGCGGTTCCGGTGCCGCTCCTGCCGCGCTGGTCCGCCGGGCAGGAGCTGCCGTTCGCCGGCAGTGAGCCGTACAGCAGGAAGTCGTTGACCTTGCGGTGCACGCACTTGGACGAGGTGTACCCGGTGTGCCCCTCGCCCTTGTTGTCGAGCACCACGGCCGCCGGGCCGAGCCGCCGGGCCGTCTCCATGGTCCACCGGTACGGCGTCGCCGGGTCGCCGCGAGTCCCCACGAGCAGCATCTTCGCCGACCGGACGTTCTTCACCTCGTCGCGGATGAAGTCGGTGCCCGGGGGTCGGCCGTAACACAGGAGCAGCTCGGTGAGGCGGAAGCGGCCGAAGACCGGCGAGGCCCGGTCGTACGCGGCCCGGAGGTCCTTCAGGTTCTTGGTGATCTGCGCCGCGGTGGGCCGGTCGGGGTCGTCCGCGCAGTTGATCGCCATCAGCGCGGCCGGCAGGTTGTCCGTCGGGACGTCCTGGGCGTCGACCAGCCCGCCGTCCTCGCGGTGATGGCCGCGGGGCACACGTATGCCGCCCGACGAGAAGGCCAGCACGCGCCGGGTGTCGCCGTCCTCGACCAGCGAGGCCAGCGCCTGCTGCAGGGAGGGCCACAGTTCCCGGTCGTAGAGGGCCTGCCCGACGGCTCCCACCAGGTCCTGGCCGGAGAACGCGCCGCCGAAGTCCGTGGGCACCGGGTTCTCGTCGAGCGAGCGCACCAGCCGGAGCACCTCCTCCCCGGCCGCGCGCGGATCTTGTCCGAACGGACAGGCGAGATCGCTCGTACACCAGTCCAGGAAGTCGTTCAGCGCCGTCTGCTGCCCCTCCGCGCCGGCCAGCCCCTGCTCGGCCAGCGGCTCGGTCAGCGTGTCCACACCGTCGAGCACGACCCGGCCGACCTTGCCCGGGAACTGCGCCGCGTACACCGCGCCGAGCCGGCTGCCGTAGGAGAAACCGAGGTAGTTGAGCTTGTTGTCGCCGAGTGCCTGGCGGATGACGTCCAGGTCACGGGAGGCGTTCACGGTGCCGATGTGGCGCAGCACCGGGCCCGAGTGCCGGGCGCAGTCCTTGGCGGCCTGCTGCAACTGCCCGAGCAGCACCTGTGGACGGCTGAGATCGACGTCCTCCTGTGTGACGGCCGCGACCTCGTCACTGCCCTCGCCGCAGCTGACGGGGGAGGAGCGGCCGACCCCGCGCGGGTCGAAGGTGACCACGTCGTAGCCATTGGTCAGGTCCATGAACTGCCGGCCCTCGGCGGCCAGCCCCGGGATGCCGGGGCCGCCGGGGCCGCCGAAGTTCAGCACTACCGAGCCGTGCGGCGTCCCGGTGGCGCGATAGCGGGCCAGCGCCAGATCCAGGGTGCCCGTCTGCGGCCTCGCGTAGTCGAGCGGGACGGTGACCTTCCCGCACTGCAGGTCCTCCGGCATGTCCGGGCCCTGGCAGGCGCCCCAGGTCACCTTCTGCCGGTAGAACCGGGACAGGTCGGGCTGGGGCTGATCGGCGGCAGCCGTCGGCAGTCCGGCGCCGAGCAGCGCCAGGGCCAGTGCCGAGGCACCCGCGCAGCGCCGCACGGCGGACCGTGTGGACAGCATGGCCAGCATCGATCGCCTCCCGGGGCGCGCGGCCGTCGCGGACCGGGGACGGCACCCTCGGATCACCATAAGCGGGCCCCGGACGGCACGCCTCCGGGCGAGCGGGACGGCAGCGACGGTCGTATTCTTCGCACCCGGCAAGACCGCTGAAGATCGCTAAGAGGCTTTACACCTAGTTCGATAACAGTGGCGCTCGATGGGGTGAAAGACCGATAAGGCATAACTCCGATGGTTCGCCTGCGTTTTACGAGGTGCGGGTGACTGCCCGCGACGATCTCTGGAAGGCAGGGAAGCAATGAGACGGGCTACCCGAAACAGTGTGATCGCCGTCGCCGCCGCGTCCGGCGCGATGGCCGTGGCACTCCCGGTGTCCGCCGCCTTCGCGGCCGACGGGGCCGGCGCCGAGGGCTCCGCGGCCGGCTCGCCAGGGCTGCTCTCCGGCAACGGCATCCAGCTCCCGGTGCACGTGCCGGTGAACGTGTGCGGCAACACCGTGAACGTCGTGGGGCTGCTCAACCCGGCCGCGGGCAACGCCTGCGCGAACACCGGCTCCGCGAAGCACGGCAAGGCGGCAGACCCGGGCGGGGCGTCCGCCCGGGGCGACGTCACCGACTCGCCCGGGGTGATCTCGGGCAACGGCATCCAGCTCCCGGTCCACGTGCCGGTGAACGTCACCGGCAACAGTGTCGACGTGGTCGGCGTGGGAAATCCGGCCGAGGACAACCACTCGTCCAACGGCCCCGGCGACCCACCCCCCACCCCGAAGCCGCGCGCCCCGCACCCCGCGGCCCCCGCCCGGCCCCACCCCGCCCCGCACACCCCGCGCCCGGCGGCGTCCACCCTGGCCCACACGGGAGCGGATGTGACGGGCCCGGCCGCAGCCGGCAGCGCGGCGCTCCTCGTCGCGGGGGCCACCCTGTACCGCCGGTACCGCCCGGGCCGCACCCGCTGACCCACCCGCGATCGGCCCCACCGGACGCCGCGGCGGTGGGGCCGACGCAGTGGACCTGGCGAAGGCCCCGGCCGACCGGACGGGGCACGCGGGCGGAGCCGGCGAGCACCACACTGCGTCCGGTGCCCGAACCGCGTGCCGCAGCGGGCCGTGGGACACGGTGCGCACGCACTGAACTCCTCATGGCCTGGCTTCCGTTGCACGGCATCGCCGCTGATCTCGCCGTCGCACGGCCTCCGTTGCCCGGTGCGCATCGGCTGGACCCCTCGTGGCGTGGCTTCCGTTGCACGGTGTCTATCGGCCGATCTCCCCGTGGCGCGGCCCCCGTTGATCCGGAAGGATGCTACGGGCGGCCCGGCCGAGGGCCATGCCGTACGACAGCCCGACCCCGACGGAAACGGAGCGCACCCATGACCTCTGCGGCCCCCCACGACCTCGTCGTCACGCAGGCCACCCTCGCCGACTGGCCGGTGATCAGCGGGTGGGCGGCGGCGGAGGGATGGAACCCCGGGCTCTCCGACGGACCCGCGTTCTTCGCCCAGGACCCCGACGGGTTCTTCCTCGGCCGGATCGCCGGCGAACCGGTGTCGGCCATCTCCGTCGTCAACTACGGCACCGCCTACGCCTTCCTCGGCTGCTACCTGGTCCGCCCCGACCTGCGTGGGCAGGGACACGGCCTCACCACGTGGAAGACCGCCCTGGCGCACGCCGGGGACCGGACCGTCGGTCTCGACGGAGTCGTCGCCCAGCAGGACAACTACCGCCAGTCCGGCTTCGAACTCGCCTACCGCACCGTCCGGTTCTCCGGCACCGCCACCGAGAGCGAGACGCCCGTCGGCGTCCGCCCCGCCCGAGCCGCCGACCTCGCCGCGGTCACCGCCTACGACAGCGCCTGCCAGCCCGCCGACCGACCGCGTTTCCTCGCCGAGTGGCTCACCGGTCCCGGTCACCGTGCCGTCGTCCGCGAGGACGGCGGGCACATCACCGGCTACGGCGTGATCCGCCCCGGCCATGACGCCCTGCGCATCGGCCCGCTGTTCGCCGACACCGCCGACGACGCCCGTGCCCTGTTCGCCGCCCTCACCGCGGACGCCGCCGGCCGTGAAGTCGCCATCGACGTGCCCGAGCCGAACGCGGCCGGCGTCGCCCTGGCCGAACAGGCAGGACTCCGGCCCTCTTTCGAGACCGCCCGCATGTACACCGGTTCGGTGCGCGAGCACGCCCGGGAGCGTGTCTTCGGCGTCACCACGCTCGAACTCGGCTGACTTCCACGGGCGCCTCCGGATGTGTGCCGCGCCGCCCGGCCGGGAAGGCGTACCGGCGCCCCGCCGCGACCGTCGCCAGGGCCAGCAGCACCGGTGGGAGCGCGGTCCACGGCAGCGCCCCCGGGCCCACCGCGTCCAGGGCCAGGCCGCCGGTGAGCGAACCGGCGGCGATGCCCGCGTTGTACACCGTGGTCTGCAGCGAGGTCGCCACATCGGCGTGGGCCGGTCCCGACGCGTTCACCAGCGCGGTCTGGATCAGCGTCGGCGCCCCGCCGAAGGCCACGCCCCACAGCGCCACCGCGCCGGCCAGCGGCACCGCCGTTCCGGCGCCCGGCCCCAGCACCAGGAGCACGGCCGCGAGCAGCGTGAGCGCCGCGAGCAGCGTGGGCCGGGGATGCCGGTCGATCAGGGCGCCGGTGACCCAGATCCCGGCCACCGTGGCGGACCCGAACACCACGAGCAGCACACCCGTGCGGCCGTACCCGGCATGCGCGGCGAACGGGGCGACGTACGTGTACATCACCTGGTGGCCCAGCAGCAGGAACAGCGTCACGGACAGCACCGGACGGATGCCGGGGCGCACCGCGACCCGGACGAGCGGCACGCGCGCGTGCGCCGGCTCGCCGGGGAGGCCGGGAACCCGGAGCCGTACCCACCACACGAGCAGCACCGACAGCACGGCCAGCGCGCCGAACGCCGTCCGCCAGCCCACCGCACCCGCCAGCGCGGTACCGGCGGGCACCCCCAGTGCCAGGGCCAGGGTGATCCCGGCCAGGACCACGGCGATGGCCCGGCCGCGCCGCTCGGCCGGCACCATCCGGGCCGCGTACCCGGCGAGCATCGCCCACAGCGTGCCGCCGGTCGCGCCGGCCAGCAGCCGGGCCGCGAAGGTGAGTGGGTACGACGACGAGAGCGCGACCAGCGCGTTGCTGAGCGCGAAGCCCATGAGCGCACCGCAGAGCACCGGCCGCCGGGGCAGCCCGCGCAGAGCGGCGGTGACCGGGACCGCGGCCAGGAACGAGGCGGCGGCGTAGGCGGTCACGAGAAAGCCGACCCGGGACTCGGCGACGCCGAGCCCGGGTGCCATCGCGGGCAGCAGGCCCGCCGGGAGGAGTTCGGTCAGCACGGCGGTGAACGCGGCACAGGACAGGGCCAGCAGCCCCGACCACGGCAGCGGACCGCCCTTGACCTGGGAGGACGGGGTCATGCGACCATGGTGAAAGCTTCACATCAGTGTGAAGGTCAAGTGTTGCCGAGGAGACGGCCATGCGGATCGGTGAACTGTCACGCCGTACGGGCGTTCCGACCCGCCTGCTGCGCTACTACGAGGAACAGCGCCTCCTGCGCCCGGACCGCGCCGGGAACGGCTACCGCGACTACCCCGAGTCCGCGGTCGCCGAGGTGCAGCAGATCCGCGGCCTGCTGGACTCCGGCCTCACCACCGAGATGATCCGCGCGATCCTGCCGTACCTGTGCGGGACCGGCCATCTCGTGCCGGACCCCGAGAGCGTGCCGCCGGAGACGGCCGCCCTGCTGCAGGGGCACATCGACCGCATCCAGTCCCGCATCGACTGCCTGGCCCGCAACCGCGACCGGCTCAGCGCCTACCTGGCGGCGGTACGGCCGGGTGCCGGGGCGCGCGTCCGCCGGTAATCCGATTGCCGCGCCTGGCCGTTGTTGCTGGAGTGAGGGCATGAACCGCACTGCCGTCCTCGCCCTGTACGACCGGGTCGTGCGTGAGGGCGCCCGGCCCGACGGCCCGGGGGCCCGGGTCGAGCGGTCCGGCGCGGTGGTGCGTCAGGTCGCGGATCCGCAGGGCTGGAACGGCGTGCTCTGGTCCGGCCTGGACGCGGCGGGCGCGGACCGCGCGATCCAGGAGCAGATCGCCCGCTTCACCGAGCTGGGCCAGGACTTCGAGTGGAAGCTCTACGGCCATGACGAGCCGGCGGACCTCGCCGACCGGCTTCTCGCCGCCGGCTTTCGGGCCGAGCCCGAGGAGACGCTGATGATCGGCGAGGCGGCCGGGCTCGCACCGGCCACCGCGCCCCCGGACGGCATCCGTCTCGTGCAGGTCACCGACCCGGCCGGCGTCGAACTCGTCGTGGACGTGCACGAGAAGAGCTTCGGTACCGACGGCACCCGGCTGCGGCACCAGCTGCTCGCGCGCCTGGCCGCCGACCCCGCGACCGTCGTCGCCGTGGTCGCCCTCGCCGGTGCCGAACCCGTCAGCGCCGCCCGCATGGAACTGGTTCCGGGCACCCCGTTCGCCGGGCTGTGGGGCGGCGGCACCGTCGAGGCCTGGCGGGGTCGGGGGATCTACCGTGCCCTCGTCGCCCACCGGGCCCGGGTCGCCGCCGCCCGCGGCTACCGCTACCTCCAGGTCGACGCCTCACCCCAGAGCCGCCCGATCCTGGAGCGCCTCGGCTTCCATGTGCTGAGCACCACGACGCCGTACCACTACGGAAACTGACTCACCGCAGGGCGCGGGTCCGGTCCAGCGCGGCCACACCCAGCGCCGCCAGGGCGATCTGGATGAACCACTCGATCCAGTCGGGCCCCTCGGTGTCGGCGACCCCGAACCCGGCGGCGACCGCCGAGCCCAGCAACGCGGCCACGATGCCGACCACGATGGTCCACAGGACGCCGATGTGCTGCCGTCCGGGGACGACCAGCCGGCCCAGCACACCGATGACGAGACCGATCACGACGGCGCTGATCACGCCCGAAATCTCCATGGCCTTCCCTCTTCGACGCTCCTGCTTGCCCTGTTGCCGAGGCAAGTGCCCGCTGTGGGCGGAGCCACGCCGCTCCGGCAGTGGGCCCTCAACGCCACCGAGTGGCTGGTCGGTGCGGGCGGCGGCGGGGGCGGTGGCGGCACCTGCACGGCCGCCCAGCTGCTGGCCGACCCCGGGCTTCGAGTCCGGCTCCGCCTCCTGGACCGCGTCCAGCGGTGTCATCACCGACGACACCGGCGAGGCCGCCCGCACCGGCTCCTTCAAGGCCTGGCTGAACGGCTACGGCTCGGCCCACACCGACACCCTCGCGCAGATGGTGACCATCCCCGCCGGGTGCACGAGCGCAACCCTGAGCTTCCAGCTCCACGTCGACACCGCCGAGACGACCGCCTCGACGGCCTACGACACCCTGAAGGCACAGGTCGTGGGCAGCAGCGGAACGGTGCTGTCGACCCTCGCGACCTACTCGAACCTGAACGCGGCCGGCGGCTACACCCGGCACAGCTTCAACCTCGCGAGTTACGCGGGTCAGACCGTCACGATCAAGTTCACCGGCACCGAGGGCGCCACCCTCCAGACGTCGTTCGTCATCGACGACGCCGCACTCGACGTCGGCTGAGCCACGGAAAAGAGGGGGCGAGCCACCAGGGCCCGCCCCCCTTCTTCCTGCGTGCGCGTCAGCTCGTGGGCACCGTCCGCTCCGCGGTGTTCCATCCGGAGACCCGCACGCCCGGTGCCGATCCGTGCAGGTCGGCCGTCCGGTAGGTGGCGGTCAGCGTCACCGACTCACCCGGCCACAGGCTCACCTCGTTGTCCGACCAGCGCACGGGCAGCACCGGCCTGCCCCGTTCGTCGACGAGGTGGACGTCCGTCAGCAGCGCCGGCGTCTTCCCACTGCCGGAGTGGCGCAGGGTCACCGTCGTGGTCGACGTGCCGTCCGACGTCGTCGTGGCCGCCGTCACCGACAGCTGCGCCTGTGCCATCGAGGCGAGCCCCTTGAGGTCGGCGTACTCCGTCGTCGGCGTGTAGTACCAGGTGGTGCCGTTCCAGTCGAGGGTGTCGGGGCTGGTGGAGAGCCAGTACACGTTCCGGCTCACCTCTTTGCCCGCCGCGTCCGTCAGCACCAGCCGGAGCAGATGGGTCCGCGACAGCCCGCTCACCGAGGACGGCAGGGTGAGGGCACTGCCGTGCGCCCCGTCGCCGTCCACCGTCAGCCCCGTCACCGTCTTGTCGTACTTCTGGGTGCCGTCGGGGTCGAACAGGGTGGCGCGGGCGGTGAGGCCCTCGGCGGGGGTGTGCCGGTTGTTCACCACGACGACCGAGCGGTCGTCGTAGGAGTACTGGACGTGCAGCGGCTCGTTCGCCTTCTTCGCGCCGAAGTAGGCTCCGTTCTGGTCCAGGTAACGGTCGGTCAGCTGCCAGTGCAGGGACGTCCATCCGCTGTTGAACATCCAGTGGATCACCCCGGTGGCGGGCCCGTTCGTGTCCGTCGCGTTGCGCCCGTACGCCTCGTACTGGGCGCGGACGTTCTCGTACTGCGCCAGCTGGGCCTTGCGTACGTAGTCGGCGAGGCTCGTCGGGGCGCCGTAGCGGCCGGTGAGTGCCTTGTCGTAGATGCGGAGCGTGCCGAAGGTGACGGACGGCGAGCGGTGGTACTGCTTCGCGTCGGGGTTCTTCCAGAGGGTGTCCAGTTCGGCCGGGGTCATCATCCGGCGCAGGGTGTCCAGGGTCGGGATGCTCGGGCCCGCGCTGGTCTCGGAGTTGAAGCCGGTGGCCCCGCCCTCGCGCTTGGCGTACCAGTAGCCGGGCGGCACCCAGTCGTAGGGTCCCGTCATCTTCATGCCCGAAGCACCGAGCTTCGGGGAGGACGCGTCGGACGCGGCGGGGATCACGGGGACCGGCCAGTCGGCGGCCCGCAGGGCTTCCAGGTAACCGTTCTCGATCGTCGCGTTCGGTGCGGAGTCGCTGCCGATCAGGAAGGACAGCACGCTCGGGTGCCCGCGCAGCCGGGCGGCCTCGGCGGCCATGGACGCCTTCGCGACGATGTGGTCGGTGTCCGTCCACCGCTCTCCGGAGCCGCTGGGGTTGACCTCGCCCTCCCATTTGTCGCAGCACTCCCAGCCCGGCAGGGTCAGCACGCCGTGCCGGTCGGCCAGGTCGAAGAACTCGTCCGGCTCCAGGTGGCCTTCCAGGCGGATCGTGTTCAGGCCCAGGTCGACGGCGTACTTCAGGCGGTCCTCGACATAGCCGCGGTCCCAGCGCAGGAACTCGTCCGGGGACCAGCCGCCGCCCTTGATCAGCAGTGCCCGGCCGTTGATCCGGTACTGACGGGCGCCGTCGGCGTTCAACGGGGCCTGCACGTCACGGATGCCGAAGGTCTCGTGCGCGGTGTCCGACACCGTACCGGCGACGGAGGCGGTGAGGTCGAGGTCGTACAGCGGCTGTCCGCCCATCCCGGCCGGCCACCACACCTCGGGATCGGTGAGGTGCAGGCCGGGGGTGTCGGCGGGGGAGAAGGTGACGGTCTTCGTCTCGTGCGCGGCGAGCGACACACTCCTGGTGAACCGCCTCCCGCCCACGCTGCCGCCGACCTCGGCCGTGACCGGTGCGTCCGTGTCGTTGCGGGCCCGGGCCTTCACCGTCAGGTCGGCGGTGGCCAGCGACGGCACGGCCAGCTTGGTGACCACGTGCGCGTCGCGCAGCGCCACGGGGCCGCCCCTGCGGACCAGGACGTCCCGGACGAGACCCATGTTGCGGTCGGGCGGCGGCTGGAGCCAGTCGAGCCAGCCCATGGTCAGGTTCTTGTTCGGGTCGTTGGGCCGCACGCGGAAGGCGACCGTGTTCGTGCCGGACCTGACCTCGGAGGTGACGTCCAGCTCGTGGTGGGTGTAGGCACCGGTCACCGCTGCGGCGTCGGCGACCCGGTGGCCGTTGACATGGACGTCCGCGGCCGAGACGACTCCGCTGAAGTCGAGGTACGTGCGCTTGTCGGTGTCCGCGACGGTGAAGTCGGCCCGGTACCACCAAGGCACCTCGAAGTCGGCCTTCGTGATCCGCTGCTGGTTGGTGGAGTGGAACGGGTCGGCGTAGACGCCGTTGGCGAGCAGGGCGGCCAGTACCGTGGAGCGGGGGCCCGCCGGGTACCAGCCCCGGGCTGGATAGCCGGGGGAGGAGACGGCGGCCGCGGAGTCGCTCACCTTGGCCGTGGACTGCACGGCATAACCGGAGAGCGGGGTGCTGCTGCCGGCGGCGGAGGGGACGCTGATGGTCCGGGCGGACCGGTGCTGCTCCGTCGTGTCGGGCCCGTCCCAGGCACCGGTGGCGAAGGAGGCGGCCAGGGCGAGCAGCGCGGCGGCCGTGGGGATCCGGCGGGCGGGGCGAGGGAACACGGCGGTCTCCAGCCTCGTAAAGTTAGGAAACTTTACTAACCTATGTCACGCTAGGTCGCACTGCGTGGGCTGTCAACGACCGGCGGCGCCGTGGGCGTTGCCCGGGTCAGGTTCCGGCCGTCCGGCGCTCGAACACCATGTCACGAGCGGTGTCCAGAGCCGTGGCCACCGCGCCGAGCAGGACCGCGTCCTCGCCCAGACGGCTCGGTGCGATCCGGGGACGCAGCGGCGTGAGGGTGCGCAGGTGCTCCTGGACCGGCCGCAGCAGCAGGTCGACGCTGTGACCGACACCGCCGCCGAGCACCACGAGGTCCGGGTCGAGCACCGCGGCCGCGGCCGCCACGGTATGCGCGATCCGCTCGCCCTCCAGCTGCACCGCCCGGACGGCGGCCGGATGCCCCTGCCGGGCCGCGTCGAACACGGTCTTCGCGGTGAGCTGTCCGCTCATCCCGAACTGCCGGGCGGCCTCCACCACCGCCACCCCGGACACCGCGTCCTCCAGCCGCTCCGGCTTCTGCCGGCCGGGCCAGGGCAGGAAGCCGATCTCGCCTGCCAGTCCGTGGGCGCCCGTGAACAGCCGCCCCTCGCCGACGATCCCCATGCCGAGGCCGGTGCCGATCAGGATGTAGGCGAAGAGCCGGCTCCCCGCGCCGACACCGTAGGTGTACTCGCCGAGCGCCGCCAGATTGGCGTCGTTGTGCACCTCCAGGGGCACGCCCAGTTCCTCGCTCATCCGGTCGACGATCCCCGCCCGGCCCCAGCCCGGAAGATGCATCGCGTACCGCACCCGGCGCTGCTGCTCGTCGTACACACCGGGTGTGCCGACCACCCCGTGCACCACCTCGGCCGGATCCACCCCCGAGTTCGCCGTCACCTGGCGGGCGGTGTCCACGACCAGTGCGGCCAGCGCGGCCGAGGCGCGGGCCCGGTTGCGCACGTCGGCCCGGGCGACGACCGTGCCGTCCAGGTCGACCACCGCCACCCGCAGCCAGCCCCGCCCGATGTCCACGCCGAGCGCGTACCCGGCTGCCGGGTCGGGGGCGTACAGCACGGCGGTGCGCCCCCGCTCCGGAGCGTGCGTGCCGACCTCGTGAACCAGGCCGGCCGCCGCCAGTGAGGCGAGCGCGCTGGACACGGTCGGCTTCGACAGGCCTGTCTCCCGGGCCAGCTGGGCGCGCGAGGCGGCGCCGAGGCCGCGCAGCCGGTCCAGCAGCAACCGCTCGTTGGTGCTGCGCAGTCGGCGGCGGTTCCAGGGCTGTTCCTGCTGCTCCGTGACGTCACCTGCGCGCATCGCACCATTCTCGTGCATCCGTGTCGCGTACTTGACGCCCCTAGTAAGTCTCCTTAACTATGTCGGCCAGTCGGCCCCGCCGGGTGGGCCCGCAGCGCCCGGCGCGTCAGGAGTCCCCATGTCCGGTAGCCCGCCACCCACGGGTGGCTTCGTCCGTCGGGTCGGCCTGTTCCAGGCCACGGCGATCAACATGAGCCAGATGTGCGGCATCGGTCCGTTCGTGACGATCCCGCTGATGGTGGCCGCGTTCGGCGGCCCCCAGGCGGTCATCGGGTTCGCCGCGGGCGCGGTCCTGGCGCTGTGCGACGGGCTGGTCTGGGCCGAACTGGGAGCCTCGATGCCCGGCTCCGGCGGCAGCTACGTCTATCTGCGCCAGGCCTTCCAGTACCGCACCGGCCGCCTCATGCCGTTCCTCTTCGTGTGGACGGCGATGCTCTTCATCCCGCTGATCCTGTCCACGGGCGTGGTCGGGTTCGTCCAGTACCTGGGCTATCTCGCCCCCGGCCTGGGACAGACCGCCGGCGACCTGATCGGCCTCGGTGTCATCGCCTTCGTGGTCGTCCTGCTCTGGCGCGGCGTCGAGCACATCGCCCGCATCACCGTCGTGATGTGGACCGTGATGATCGCCTCGGTGCTGCTGGTGATCGTCGCCGCCGCGACCGACTTCAGCCCGCACCGCGCCTTCACCTATCCGGCGCACGCCTTCGACCTGACCAGCGACCACTTCTGGCTGGGCTTCGCCGCGGGCCTGACCATCGGCATCTACGACTACCTCGGCTACAACACCACCGCGTACATGGGCGCCGAGATCAAGGACCCAGGGCGCACCCTGCCGCGCTCCATCCTCCTGTCGATCCTCGGCATCATGGCGATCTACCTGCTGCTCCAGATCGGCACCCTCGGCGTCGTCGACTGGCACCGGATGACCGACCCGCAGGACATCGCCTCCACCTCGGTGGCCAGCGCGGTGCTGGAGGAGACCTGGGGAAAGGGTGCCGCCGACACGGTCACCGTGCTGATCCTGGTCACCGCGATCGCCTCCGTCTTCACCGGCCTGCTGGGCGGCTCCCGGGTGCCCTACGACGCCGCCCGGGACCGGGTCTTCTTCCGGCCGTACGAGAAGCTGCACCCCCGGCACCGCTTCCCGATGCTCGGCCTCGCCACCATGGGCGCGAGCACCGCCGTAGGGTTCCTGATCGGCCGCCACACCGACCTCGCCACCCTGATCCAGCTGCTCACCACGGTGATGGTCATCGTCCAGGCGCTCGCCCAGATCGTCGCACTGACCGTGCTGCGCAAGCGGCAGCCGGCCCTGCGCCGCCCGTACCGGATGTGGCTCTACCCCGTACCCGGCGTCGTCGCCTTCGCCGGCTGGTGCGTGATCTACGGCTACGCGGACAAGAACTCCCCGGGGCGCCATCCCGTCGAGTGGTCCCTGGCCTGGGTGGCGCTCGGCTGCGTGGCCTATGCGATCTGGGCACGGCGGGAACAGGTGTGGCCGTTCGGCCCGAAGGAGATCAGCGAGGAGTACGACGGGCTGGAAATGACCTAGAGTCACGGTCGTCGAAGAGTCCGAGTTCCGCGGCGTCCTGCCCTGCGCCGACGGCGCCTTCCGCAGCGAGCGCGTGGCGTCCGCCTTCACCGGGCCCAACCGACCCCTCCGAACACGGCGTAGGCCGGTCCGCCCGGGCGGACCGGCCACGCGGTTCCTCTCTTCCTTTCCTCGGTCTTCTCTTCTACGGCCTTGGAGTGCTCTTCGCTGCCGTACCGGCGCATACCGCCCCGAGGGCGAGAGCCAGGACTCCGATGACGATGTTGTTGACGATGACGCCCGCGTCCGGGCCGCGGCCCACGATCCATGGGGCGATGATCATCCAGATGCCCATGGCGCACATGGCCCAGCTGAGGCCGTACATCCGCTCGGGGGCGCGGGTGAATCCCAGTGCGAGCAGACCGATCGCGATGCCGAGGATCAGGTTGTGGGTCGCGAGGGCGGGCTGGCTCGCCGAGTAGTGCACGATCCACGGGGACGCGGCACAATACAGGCCGACAAGGAACACCGGCCCGTCGACGAGTGCCACATCACGACCGCCGAGCATGCGAGCGTAGCGTTCCTGCATTTCGGAGACATCGGGGTGGCTCGATATGTCACCCCTGTGCAAGTTGGCCATGAGTGGTCTCCTTTGCCTTTGCAGCCCAGACCGCGTCCGGTCCGGTGCGCGGTGAGCATCGCATAGTCCAGTTTGCTCTTATTTCTTCCTTATGTGTAGAGGTGGTCCAGAGTCCGGCGCAGCTGGTGCAGCCCCCGCCGCGCATGGCTCTTGACCGTGCCCAGCGGCCACCCCGTGCGCTCCGCGATCTGGGTCTGGGTGAGGTCCTCGTAGTAGGCCAGAAGCAGCACTCGCTGCTGGGGCCCGGGGAGCCGGGCCAGTGCGTGCCGTACGACGACACGGTCCAGCGTGACCTCGGGCCGTCCGGCCGCCGGCTCGTCCTGCGGCAGGGCAGCGCCGGCCGCCGCGACCAGCTCGCCGCGGCGGGTCCGGGCGGAGAGAGCGTCGGCGATCTTGCGCCGGGTGATCCCGGTGATCCACCCGGCCACCGTCCCGCGCTCGGGCCGGTACCCCGCGCAGCCGCGCCAGACGCCGAGGAAAACCTGCTGGGTGACGTCCTCGGCCTCCGCGGCGTCGCCCAGGGTGCGCCATGCCAGCGTGTGCACCATGCGCGACCAGCGGCGGTGGACCACTGCGAGACAGGCTTCGTCGCCGGCCGCCAGCCCCTGTACGAGGTGTTCGTCGCTGAACCCCGGCAGTGCGTCGGCGGCCCGGCCTCCCGGGGCTGCCGGGCCGCCGCCTGGGGCTGCCGGGCCGCCGACCCGGGCTGCGGGGGCGCCGCCCGGGGCGGCCGCGGTACCGGGCGCTGCGGCAGTCGCATCCAGGCTCATGACGACGGCTCCTTCGCCTCGGACGGGCCGGCCGGGGCGTCGCCCTCACCGGCACGGCGGACCGGCACGGCGGACCGGCACGCTGCCGGCCGTTGCGGGGCGTCGGCCCGTGTGTGCATGGTCCGAGCCGCTGCACCGAAGCAACAACTTGCATCGCTTCTGCGTCGTATCGTCGTGGAATGGACGCGAGCGAAGCTGCGCAGGCGCCGCAACCGGGAACCACCGAGCCGGCGCTGACCACCGGCGCGCTGGCCCGCCGGCTCGGTGTCTCGCCCACCACGCTCCGCTCCTGGGACCGCCGTTACGGCATCGGCCCCGCCGCACGCACCGACGGCCGGCACCGGCGCTGGACGCCCGAGGACGTGACCGTGCTGGAGGCCATGTGCCGGCTGACCGCGTCCGGCGTGCCGCCCGCCGAGGCCGCCCGGGCCGCGCGGGAGGAGCGGGAGGAGCGGGGGTGTCCGGCACCCTTCCGGCACCCGGACGACGCGACACCCCGGCCGACGGGGCCCGCCGGCCGAGCCGCCGTCGCCGTACCGGCCGACGAGGCCCGGCAGGAGGGCCGGGGCCTGGCCCGTGCGGCCGTCCGGCTCGACGCCCCCGCCGTGGAGGAGAGACTGGAGGCCGCCATGACCCGGTACGGCCTCCTCACCGCCTGGCAGGAGGTGATGGTGCCGACCCTGCATGCCGTGGGCCGCAAGTGGGCCTCGTCGGGGGACCGGTACGTGGAGGTGGAGCACCTGCTGTCCTGGCACGTGTCCACCGCGCTGCGCCGCCACACGCGACAGCCCGTGTCCACGGCCGGGACCACGGGAGCGGGCCCCGTGCTGCTGGCATGCGTCCCCGGCGAGCAGCACACGCTTCCGCTGGAGGCGCTCAACGCCGCACTGAGCCGGCTCGGTGTCCCGGCGCGGATGTTCGGCGCGGCGGTTCCGGCGGAGGCGCTTCTGGCGGCGGTACGGCGGCTGGGGCCCGCCGCCGTGGTGCTCTGGGCGCAAGCCCGCTCCACCGCGAGCCTGCCGCTGGCCGAGCACGTGGCCGCCCTGGAGTGGGGCGTCAAGGGAGCCCGGACGCAGCCGCTGGTGATTCTCGGCGGCCCCGGCTGGACCGGCCGCCCCGCCCGCGGCATGCTCCGCCCGACCGCGCTGAAGGAGGCCGTCGACACTTTGGCGGACGCCTACGGCGCCCCACCACCCGGCACGTCCGCATGACAGGGGTACGACGCGGACTCCGCTCGGCCGGGGTTCCCGGCCCGCTCATGCGCGGGCGCGTCTGAAGCGGGCCAGTCCGTCGGCGAGGTCGATGATCGGGGCGGGGTGGGTGCCGCAGGGCGGTCCGTCCTGGCGCGGACTCCGCTCGGCCGGGGTTCCCGGCCCGCTCATGCGCGGGCGCGTCTGAAGCGGGCCAGTCCGTCGGCGAGGTCGATGATCGGGGCCGGGTAGGTGCCGCAGGGCGACCCGTCCCGGTCTCGCAGCTTCCACGGCTCGTGCACCGCCGCGCCCGCCACCTCCCTCAGTTCGGGCACCCAGCGGCGGACGTAGGCGCCGTCGGGGTCGTGCCGCTTGGCCTGGGTGACGGGGTTGAGCACACGATTCGGGCGGGTGTCCGTGCCGGTGCCCGCGACCCACTGCCAGTTGAGCTGGTTGTCGGCCATGTCCCCGTCGACCAGAAGGTCCAGGAAGTGCCGGGCCCCTATCCGCCAGTCGACGTACAGCGTCTTGGCCAGGAAGCTCGCGGTCAGCAGGCGGGCCCGGTTGTGCATCCACCCTTCGTGGAGCAACTGGCGCATCGCCGCATCGACCACCGGATAGCCGGTGCGGCCCTCTCGCCACGCCTCGATGTCGTCCCGGGCCGTCCGCTCGGACCGCCAACGGTCGTGCTTCGTGCGGTAGTCGGCGGTGGCCGCACGGGGACGGGCCGCGAGCACCTGGTGATGGAAGTCCCGCCAGGCGACCTGCCGTACGAACGCCTCCGCGCCCGGGCCGCCCGCCCAGCGCGCCCGCTGGACCAGTTCGACGGGAGACAGCGTGCCGAAGTGCAGATGCGGCGAGAGCCGGGAGGTCGCGTCCCCGGCGAGGTCGTCGTGCCGGTCCGCGTAGCCGGCGACGCCGGAGCGGAGCCAGGCGGTGAGCCGCCTTCTGCCCATCGCCTCGCCGCCCTCGGCCAGCCCCGGCGAGACACCCGGCAGCGAGACGCGGGACGGCAGTTCCTCGGATCCGATGTCCGACGGGACGTGGACGGACCGGGGTGGCGCGAGGACGTCCCGCAGCCGCTGCCCCGACCACTGCCGGAAGTACGGCGTGAACACGGCGAAGTGGTCGGAGGAGGCCGGGGTCACCGCGCCGGGCGCCACGGCGGTGACCACCGAGTCGTGGACGTGCAGCCGCCGCCCCTCGGCCTCGAGGGCGCGCCGCAGCCGCCGCTCCCGCGACTGGGCGTACGCGCTCACGTCGCCGGCCATGTGCACCTCGTCGGCATCCGCCTCCGCGGCCACCTGGCAGACCACCTCCGCGACATCACCCGAGCGCACCACCAGCCGTCCGCCACGCTCGCGCAGCCCGGCGTCCAGGTCCCGCAGGCAGTCGGCGAGGAACGCCAGCCGGTTGGGCGCCGCGAAGCCGGCGGCGGCCACCCCCCGGTCGTAGACGAACAGCGGGACGACCTGACGGCGGTCGCTCAGCGCGGCTCGCAGGGGCGGATGGTCGTGCAGGCGGAGATCGGCGGTGAACAGGACGACCGAGACGTACATGGCGCGGCTCCGGGACGAATGGTGCGGACACTGAGCACTTCCCGCCGGACCGGGCCCGCGGATGCGCCTGCTTCCTTCAGGTGGTGACATGTCCGCCGAGGTCCGGGGCAGGCGGAGCAGTACAGGACGTACCGTTCCGCCCGATCCGACCGGAGGTGTCCGTCACCATGAGTGCGAAGGTGTTGGAGCGATTCCCCGCAGGCTCTCCCCGCGGCTCATGGCCGGCGGAGGAGTACGCGGCGGCCAGGCGTGCCGAGGGAGAGCCCGTCACCGTGGTGATGGACCTGAACTCGGACTCGTTCCTCGTGGTGCTGGCGGACCAGGGCGAGGACTGAGGAGCGCTCCGGGAAGCCGGTTCGAGGATCCGCCGGTCGCGCCTCCCCGAAGACCGACGGCCCGTGGCGCAGAGCCGGCCGGTCTCCGGCTGCGCTCCGCTCCTCACCCGGAGGGGTCGTACTTCTCCGGTCGGGGCGTCCTGCCCGGTCCGCCGCGCGTGGACCGTGGCGGCACCCGAAGGCAGGACGGCGGCGGCTCCGGCCTTGCCCGGGGCCGTGTACGCGCTGATCAACTCCGTCCGGCAGACTACGAGTTCATGAGACGACAAGCGCTGGACGCGGAGGCCTCCGTCACCTTCGGGCTGCTGGCCGCCTGGGCCCTGCACGACACCGAGGAACTGGTGATGGTGCCCCGCTGGGTGCGCACCCGGGTCCCGGAGCTGCGGAAGCGATACCCCGACGTGCCGGAAGGCGTATGGCGGCAACTGGAGGCGGTGGACGGACGCGAGTTCGCCACCGCCGTCGCCGCGATGGCCGTCGTGTTCGCTGCGGCCGCCGCCGACGGGTACCGGACCGGCGGACGGTCCGCCGTCTACCAGACGGTGCTCAACGGTTTCGGCCTGCACGGCGTGGTGCACCTGGCACAGGCGGCCGTGGTCCGGGGCTACACGCCGGGCTCCGTGACCAGCCCGCTGCTGGTCATCCCCTTCACCCTGTGGGCGCGCGGCCGGCTGCGCCGCGCGGGGGTGCTGCGCCCCGCCCGGCCGCGTGACGCGGTCCAGGCACTCGCGTTCGCCGGCGCGGCCGCGGTGGGCACGCACGCGTTGGCCCGCCGGGTGCTGCACCGCCGCTGACCGGTGGGTCCGGCGTGCTCGTGCCCGCCGGGCTGCCGCTGACGGGTGGGCGCGGTGTTCACGTGCCCGCTGGGCTGCCGCTGACCGGTTGGCGCGGTGTTCCTGTTCTGCTGGGCCGGCGCTGACCGGAGGCCGTGGTGGTCACGTGCCTGCCTGGGCGGCGCTGACCGGTGGGCGCGGTGTTCAGGTGCCCGGCGCGCTCCCGGTGCTCGCCAGTGCTCGCAGGTGTGCCGCGCGGGACTCCGTCGTCTGCCCCTGCACCAGCAGGAACAGACCCTCACGGGCCAGCCGCTGGGCGGGGCTGCCCAGGCTCATCGCACGGCCGCCGCCCGCCACCACCGCGGCGGTGGTGGCGGCACCCAGCACCTCGTACGCCTCCGCCCGAACGGCCAGCCGCTCCTCCACCCGCTCCGGCGCAACGGGGTGGCCGGGGCAGTCGGCCAGGGCGTAGGCCCGGCGGCGGACGTCGGCCAGGCGGACGCGCAGCGGCACGGCCGCCTCCTCATCCAGCAGGGACAGGGCCGCCTCCGCGACGCCGAAGACCGCCGGGTTGGCGTTCAGCGTCCTGGCCCGGTCCCCGGCGGCCCACCGCTCGTACGGAGTGCGCAGCGCCACCGCGTCCGCGGGCACCCACAGGCCGTCCAGCTCCAGCGTCACCGTACGGGCGGCGGTGAGAGCGGCCAGGCGCAGCGGGGCCGAGGCCCGCAGACCCGGCTGGTCGCGGGCCTCGACGAAGGCGAACAGGGCCTCGTCCGCCTCGGTCACCCCGGCGAGCAGCATGACGTCGTTCAGACCCCATCCCGTGTACCAGGGGACGGTGCCGTGGAACCGCCAGCCCTCGCCGTCCCTGCGGACCCGCACCGGGACGCGGGGGTGCGCCCGCAGATGCGCGTACGCCACCCCGGACAGCAGCTCGCCGCGTGACAGCGGGCCCAACAGGCGCTCCCGGAGGACCGGTTCGCCGCACTTGGCGAGGGTCTGCACCGGCGTGTGGTGCTGCGTCTGCACGAACCATGTCGAGCAGCAGGCCCCGGACAGGATCTCCGCGGTCTCCCGCAGCACGGCCGGCGGTGCACCCCAGCCGCCGTGCTCCACGGGTGCCACCACACCGAGCAGCCCGGACCGCTTCACCGCCTCGATGTGGCTCACCGGCACGCCCTCCTGATCCACCCGCTCGGCCTCCGGGGCGAGCAGGTCCGTGGCGAGCCGCCGGGCGCGGGCGACGAGCGGGTACGCGGTGTCTGTCATGCGGAAGATTCTTCCGGACTTCTCCGCGGAGCCAGGGGGAGGTGCCGAGCCTCGGAAATCCGTCAGAGTGACCCTGGTCACCGGAATCGGCCATCGGGATTTACTTGGGCACCTGAAAGGTTGGTATTTACATCCGACTGACCTACGCTCGGGCCGACCCGCCCGAGTCCCACCAGCGAGGCATCCGTGAACGACTCCACCCTCGAGCAGCCCGCCGACGTCGTGGCCCGGCTGCGCGCCACCTTCCGCAGCGGCCGCACCAAGCCCGTGGAATGGCGCACCGGCCAGCTGCGCCGGCTGCGCGCGATGCTCTCGGAGCGCGGCCGGGACCTCGCCGCGGCTCTCCGCGCCGACCTCGGCAAGAGCAGCACCGAGGCCCATCGCACCGAGATCGACTTCACCATCCGCGAGATCGACCACACGCTGGAGCATCTCGCGGACTGGCTGCGCCCCGAACCGGCGCCCGTTCCGCCGCACCTCGGCGCCGACGCCACGGCCTGGACGCAGTACGACCCGCTGGGCGTCGTCCTCGTCATCGCCCCCTGGAACTACCCGGCGCAGCTCCTGCTCGCCCCCATGGTCGGCGCGCTGGCCTCCGGCAACGCGGTCGTGGCCAAGCCGAGCGAGCTGGCACCCGCCACCTCTGCCGCGCTGGCCGAACTGATCCCCGCCTACCTGGACACGGACGCCGTCGCCGTCGTCGAGGGCGGTATCCCGGAGACCACGGCTCTGCTGGCCGAGCGCTTCGACCACATCTTCTACACGGGCAACGGCGCCGTCGGCCGCATCGTCATGCGGGCCGCCGCCGAGCACCTCACCCCGGTCACCCTCGAACTGGGCGGCAAGTCCCCGGTGTTCGTGGACCGCGGCACCGACCTGGACGTGGTCGCGGACCGCCTGGCCCGCGGCAAGTTCCTCAACGCCGGCCAGACCTGCGTCGCCCCGGACTACGTCCTGACCGACCCGGAGACCGCGCCGGTCCTGGAGTCCGCGCTGGTCCGTGCGGTCGAGGGCCTGTTCGGCAGCGACCCGGCGCGCTCGCCGGAGTACGGCCGGATCGTCAACGAGCGGCACTTCGACCGGCTGTCCGGGCTGCTCGGCTCCGGCCGCGTCGCGGTCGGCGGCGCGGGTGACCGCACGGCCAGGTACATCGCGCCCACCGTCCTCGCGGACGTCGACCCGGACGCCCCCGTCATGCAGGAGGAGATCTTCGGCCCGATCCTGCCGATCGTGACCGTGGCCGGCCTCGACGAGGCCATCACCTTCATCAACGACCGTGACAAGCCGCTCGCCCTCTACGTGTTCAGCGAGTCCGACGAGACCCGCGAGCGCATCGCCGCCGAGACCTCCTCGGGCGGCCTCGGCCACGGTCTGCCCCTCGCCCATCTCACCGTCTCCGACCTGCCGTTCGGCGGAGTGGGGCAGAGCGGCATGGGCAGTTACCACGGTCGCTACTCCATCGAGACGTTCAGCCACCGCAAGGCCGTCCTTGCGAAGCCGCTGAGCTGACCCGCCCACAGTCCCCCAGACACGTCTACAGTCACCCAGACACGTCCACAGCCACCCGGGCCCGGCCGCGATGCAGCGGCCGGGCCCGAGTTCCGTGTGCCTGCGCGGTGTTCGCCGGAGCAACCGGCTCGGTGTTTGACTGGTCTACACCCTTGACTGGTACAGACCAAGGCGGTTGAGTGTGCTCGACCCCCCACCACGGCCGCTGCCCCTCCGGCCGCTGCGGCCGTGCTCCGCAGAGGAGTTGACTGTCTTGAGGCACCGCATCACCGCCATTCTGACCTCGCTCGCCATAGGCAGCTCCGCCCTGGTCCTCCAGGCGGCCCCCACGGCCTCCGCGGCCGGCTTCGTGGTGAGCCAGACGCAGTTCAATCAGATGTTCCCGAACCGGAATTCCTTCTACACCTACAGCGGCCTGACCGCCGCCCTCGGCGCCTACCCCGCCTTCGCGAACAGCGGCAGCGACACCGTGAAGAAGCAGGAAGCCGCGGCGTTCCTCGCCAACGTCAGTCACGAGACCGGCGGGCTGGTGCACGTGGTCGAGCAGAACACCGCCAACTACCCGCACTACTGCGACCGGAGCCAGTGGTACGGCTGTCCGGCGGGCCAGGCGGCGTACTACGGGCGCGGCCCCATCCAGCTCTCCTGGAACTTCAACTACAAGGCCGCCGGCGACGCGCTCGGCATCGACCTGCTCAACAACCCCTGGCAGGTGGAGAACAACGCCTCCGTCGCCTGGAAGACCGGCCTGTGGTACTGGAACACCCAGTCCGGCCCCGGCACCATGACCCCGCACAACGCGATGGTGGGCGGCGCCGGCTTCGGCCAGACCATCCGCAGCATCAACGGCTCGCTCGAGTGCGACGGCAAGAATCCCGCCCAGGTGCAGAGCCGGGTCTCCGCCTACCAGCGCTTCACCCAGATCCTCGGGGTCGCACCGGGCGCCAACCTGTACTGCTGACGCCCGACCAGGTCCCGGTGTGCGAGACTCCGCCGATGACTGCAGACAAGCCGATCACCGCGGACGCCTCCGGCACCTGGAAACTCGGCGACCTGCCCGTCCACCGCATCGGCTTCGGCGCGATGCGGCTGACGGGCAGCGCCGCCTTCCACCACGGCACCCCGAGCGAGCGGGAGCGGTCGCTCGCCGTTCTGCGCGAGGCCGTGGAGCTGGGTGTGAACCACATCGACACGGCGGCCTTCTACTTCTCGTCGCTGCGTTCCGCCAACGAACTCATCAACACCGCGCTGTCCCCGTACTCCGACGACCTGGTCATCGCCACCAAGGTCGGCCCCTACCGCGACTACCACGGGGAGTGGGGCACGTCCGCACGGCCCGACGAGCTGCGCGGGCACGTCGAGGAGAACCTGCGCCAGCTCGGGCGGGACCACCTCGACGTCGTCTACTACCGCCGCACGGGCCAGGACTCCATCGCCGAACACTTCGGCGTGCTCGCCGAGTTGCGCGAGGCGGGGCTGATCCGGCACCTCGGCGTCTCCGCCGTGCAGCCCCGGCACCTCGCCGAGGCGCTGGAGATCGCGCCGGTGGTGTCCGTGCAGAACCGGTACGCGGTCGACCGCCTCGATCCCGTGGACGACGAGGTGCTGCGGCTGTGCGGCGAACACGGCATCGCCTTCGTCCCCTTCTACGCCGTGGCCGGAGCGGCCGGAGAACAGGGCGCGACGACCGCTCACGACGACGCGGTGCTCTCCGTCGCCCGGGCCCATGGCGTGAGCCCCGCGCAGGTCCGCATCGCCTGGACACTGCACCAGGGTCCGCACGTCCTCGCCATCCCCGGTACCGGCAACCCCGGCCACCTGGCCGACAATGTCGCTGCCGGTGCGCTGCGGCTCACCGACGGGGAACTGGCGCTGCTCGGCGAAAACCGCGGTCCGGCGCGCTGACCGCCGGACGACTGTCGTGCGGCCCGTCACCGGGACTGCCGATGCCTGCTGGGGCCGCCGACGTCCACTGGGACGGCAGACGCCCGCTGGGGCAGCCGACGTCCGCTGGGGTGCCGACGTCCCCTGGGACTGCCGACGTCCCCTGGGACTGCCGACGTCCCCTGGGACTGCCGACGTCCCCTTAGACCGTCGACGTCCACTGGGCCGGCCGATTCCCTCGGGGCCGCCGACGTCCCCTGGGACGGCCGCCGCCCGCCATCCTGCGGAGATCGCGCAGAGCGGCGCGCAGCCGTGATGGCAACCCCGCCCCGGTCGAGTTGTGACGCGCGTAGAACGGGGACTGGCGCACGTCGGGTTTTACGTATAACCTCACCGGCTAACCACTCCCACCGGAAGGTCACGATGCGCCGCCTGGCCCTGGTCACCCTCGTCGTCGACGACTACGACGAGGCCATCCGCTTCTACACCGAGGCCCTCGGGTTCCGTCTCGCCGAGGACGCCCCGCGCCCCGACGGCTCGCGCTGGGTCGTGGTGGAGCCCGGCGCCCCCGGCCCCGGTACCGGCCTGCTCCTGGCCCGCGCCAAGGACGAGCCCCAGCGCGCCAGGGTCGGCGACCAGACCGGCGGGCGCGTCGGCTTCTTCCTGCACACCGACGACTTCGCCCGTGACCACGCCCGGATGACCGCCGCCGGCGTGACCTTCCTGGAGGAGCCGCGCCACGAGCCGTACGGCACGGTCGCCGTCTTCCAGGACCTCTACGGCAACCGCTGGGACCTGCTCCAGCCCGCCGCCTGATCACCCAGAAACACCTGCCGAGGAAAGCCCCGCCATGACTGCTACGCGCGTAGATGCCGATGTGATCCGCCGCCTCCCGAAGGCCGTCCTGCACGACCACCTCGACGGCGGCCTGCGTCCCGCCACCGTGGTCGAACTCGCCGCCGCGGTCGGCCACACCCTGCCCACCACCGACCCCGACGAGCTGGCCGCCTGGTACTTCGAAGCCGCGAACTCCGGCGACCTGGTCCGCTACATCGCCACCTTCGAGCACACCCTCGCCGTGATGCAGACCCGCGAGGGCCTGCTGCGCGTCGCCGAGGAGTACGTGCTGGACCTCGCCGCCGACGGTGTCGTCTACGCCGAGGTGCGCTACGCCCCCGAGCTGAACACGCAGGGCGGGCTGACGCTCAGCGAGGTCGTGGAGACCGTGCAGGAGGGCCTGGCGGCCGGTATGGCCAAGGCCGCGGCCGCGGGCACCCCGGTCCGCGTCGGCACCCTGCTGTGCGGCATGCGGATGTTCGACCGCGTCCGCGAGGCCGCCGACCTGGCCGTCGCCTACCGCGACGCCGGCGTCGTCGGCTTCGACATCGCCGGTGCCGAGGACGGCTTCCCGCCCGCCGACCACCTGGACGCCTTCGAGCACCTGCGCCGCGAGAACGTGCCGTTCACCATCCACGCCGGTGAGGCCCACGGCCTGCCCAGCATCCACCAGGCCCTCCAGGTGTGCGGCGCCCAGCGCATCGGCCACGGTGTGCGCCTCACCGAGGACATCCCCGACCTCGCGGCCGGCAAGCTGGGCCGCCTCGCCTCCTGGGTGCGCGACCGCCGGATCGCGCTGGAGATGTGCCCCACCTCCAACCTGCAGACCGGCTGCGCCACCTCGATCGCCGAGCACCCGATCACCGCGCTGAAGGACCTGGGCTTCCGGGTCACCCTGAACACCGACAACCGTCTGGTGTCGGGTACGACGATGACCCGTGAGATGTCCCTGCTGGTCGAGGAGGCGGGCTGGACGGTCGAGGACCTGCGCACCGTCACGGTGAACGCCCTGAAGAGTGCGTTCATCCCGTTCGACGAGCGCAACGCCCTCATCGAGGACGTGGTCCTGCCGGGTTACGCTGCCGCGCTCTGAATCAGCCCCCTCAGGTAGGCGGCCTGTCCGACGTGCTGAAGGTCGTCGGACAGGACGCTCACCAGGCGCACCCCGAGGGTGACCGCGGGGTCCCAGCGTTCGTCCACGACGCGTTCGAGATCCTTGGCGGCCGACGAGCGCAGGGCGCCGAGGGTCTGTTCGTGGACGGCGTCGTAGTAGTCGGCCAGCATGCCGGCCGACTCCACCCGCACCTTCGCGACCTTGGCCGGGCTGTGCCCGTAGCCGGTGTCGTGCCGGGGCAGGCCGAGACCGAACCGCTTCTCCCAGCCCTGGGCGAGCCACACCTGGTCGAGGTCGAAGGCGTCGGCGACATGGTCGTCCTGCACCCGGGTGAGATGCCAGACGAGCCAGGCGATGGAGTTGGCGTCGGGGGCCGGGCGGTGGTGCAGTTCCTCCGGTCCGAGGCCGTCGAGGGCGGCATGGACTTCTTCCTGGATACGGCCGTAGCCGTCGATGAGGACGTCCTTTGCATGCATACGGTCCACCATCGCAAACCGACGCCGCTCACGCGTCCGGAATCCGGCTTCCGTGAAGGCCCGGCGGCGCCGGTCCCGGCTGACGGGGCCCCCGGTCCGCGGTGGCGGGCGGCCGTGGTCAGGAGGGCTGAGATCCGTCCGGGACCGGTGTCAGGCCCTCTGATTCGAGGAGGGTGACCAGCGCGCGGGCGGCGGGGCTCGTGGCCCGCTCCGGCGGCAGCAGGGCGACGGTCTCGTACTCGGCCCCGATCGTGCCCTTCAGTGGAAGCGCGGTGAGCGAGGGCCGCTTGTGCCGGAAGTGCCGTGGGACGACGGCGATCCCCAGGTTCTCGTCCACCAGGTCCAGCAGACTGTGGACGTCGTTGACCTCCAGCGCGACCGTGCGCCGGACACCCGCCGCGGCGAACGCGGTGTCCGTGGTGCGCCGCGGACCCCAGTCGGGGTGGAAGTCGACGAATACCTCGCCCGCGAGGTCGTCCGGTCCGAGCACGGCCTCGGCCCCGGTCTCGGCCCCGGTCTCGGTCTCGGCGAGACGGTGCCCGGGATGGCACAGCACGGTCATCGGCTCGCTGGTCAGCGACACCGAGCGCAGCTGGTCGGTGTCGGCCTGGGTGCGGTAGGCGAAGGCCAGGTCGAGCCGTCCCGCCGCGACCTCCTCGGCCAGCGCACCCGAGCCGGCCTGCCGCAGCCGGATCTCCACGTCCGGGTGCCGCCCCCGGAAGGCCGCCAGCAGCGAGGCCACGTGCACCCCGGCGATGCACTGCTCGGTGCCGAGCGCCAGCGTGCCGCGCAGCACGCCCTGCACCGCCGCCACCGCCTCGTGCGCGGTACGCACCTGAGCGAGGATCCGCTCGGCCTCCACCAGCAGCGCGCGCCCCGCCTCCGTCAGGGTCACCCTGCGGGTGGTCCGCACGAACAACGGCGCCCGCAGCTCCCGCTCCAGCGCCCGGATGGACGCCGACAGACCGGACTGGGACACCATCAGGCGTTCGGCGGCCCGGGTGAAATGCCGGTCCTCGGCGACGGCGACGAAGTGCTGGAGATGGCGCAGTTCCATGATTGAGCAGCTTAGCCGCTGAATATCATCGGATTCTTCTGTTGGACCGCTGCACTCCGGCCGGGGAAGAGTTGGGAACGGTAGATCGTGCGCCAACCCCTCTGGAGTCGCGTTGTACACCGCACACCCCGACCGTTACGCGGACATGCCCTACCGGCGCGCCGGCCGCAGCGGCCTGAAACTGCCCGCGATCTCGCTCGGTCTGTGGCACAACTTCGGTCCCGACCGGCCGGTCGAGACCCAACGGGCCATCCTGCGCCGGGCCTTCGACCTCGGCGTGACCCACTTCGACCTCGCGAACAACTACGGCCCGCCGCCCGGCGCCGCCGAGTCCGCCCTCGGTGAGGCGCTGAAGGCGGACTTCGCCCGCTACCGGGACGAGCTGGTGATCTCCACCAAGGCCGGCTATCTGATGTGGCCCGGCCCGTACGGCGAGTGGGGCTCGCGCAAGTACCTGCTGTCCTCGCTCGACCAGAGCCTGCAGCGGATGGGCCTGGACCACGTCGACGTCTTCTACTCGCACCGCTTCGACCCGGACACTCCGCTCGAGGAGACGATGGGCGCGCTGCACTCGGCGGTGCAGCAGGGCAAGGCCCTCTACGTCGGCGTCTCCAACTACTCCGCCGAGCAGACCCGCGAGGCCGCCCGCATCCTCGGCGGCCTCGGCACCCCGCTCCTCGTCCACCAGCCGCGCTACTCGATGCTCGACCGGCGCCCCGAGGACGAGGGCCTGCTGGACGCCCTGGAGGAACTGCGGACCGGCTCCGTCGTGTACTCCCCGCTGGAGCAGGGTCTGCTCACCGGCCGCTACCTCGACGGCATCCCCGAGGACTCCCGGGCCGCGAGCGACAGCCCCTTCCTCGGCTCCGACGCCGTCACCGAGGAGCTGGTGGCCAGGCTGCGCGCCCTGCACGAGATCGCCGAGTCCCGCGGCCAGACCCTGGCCCAGCTCGCCCTGGCCTGGGTGCTGCGCGGCGGCCGGGTGACGTCCGCCCTCGTCGGTGCGAGCAGCGCACGGCAGCTCGAGGACAGCGTCGCGGCCACGCGCAACCTGGACTTCGAGGACCAGGAACTGGCGCGGATCGACGCGATCGTGAAGGGCTGACCACCCCGGCACCGGGTGGGCCCCGGTCCTCAGGCGCCGGCGGGCACCCGGTCGAGGAAGCCGAGCACCGAGCGGATGCGGCCGTCCGTGTCCAGCGTGATCACGTCGAAGCCGGCGACCGGAGCGGAGCCGTCGGCCTCGTTCACCAGCTCCCAGGAGAAGCGGGCCGTGTCGTGGTGGCCGTCGACGCCGCCGCCGGGCCGGAAGACGAATCCGGGGAACTGCTCGTGCGCAGCCGCGATCACGGCCGTGATCCCGTCGTGGCCGCTGACGTCGACCAGCGGGTCGGTGTATCCGCCGTCCTCGGACCAGGCGGCGGCCACCGCCTTCGCCAGCTCCTCCGGCTCGCCCGCGTTCCAGGCGTCGAAGTAACGGGCGACGGCGGTCTCGTAACGGTCGGTGTTCGCGGACATGGGCGATCAGCCTCCATCGAGGTGGTCATCACTGGTCAGGGTCCGGATCCCGGTTGCGGTGACCCGGTACGACAACCATGCCCGCGGCCGCCCGGGCCCGTCGATTACCCCTGGGGTAAGGGCGAGGGCCGCGGAATCCGGCCAACGGCCGGGCTGAATATGCCAAGAGAGTGGCCGGAAAGACATGGTGACAGTGATTCAGTAGTGAACATACTCAACGGGTGAGGACTTCACTTCCCGCGAGGTCCTGATCACGCACCGCACATGAGACGCATCGAGAGCGAGGCCGGACGGCAGGCGGACGACGCACCGGGGGGTGCACATGCACGACGAATTCCTGTGCCATGTCACCGCTTACGGCATGTGCGGCGGACGGCGCGTCGGGGTGCCCCTGGGCACCTACCGGGCGCCCACTCTGGCCCTCGCCCTGTGGTGGCTGCGTGACCGCGCGACCTGGATCGCCGACCGCCTCGACCCGCAGACCGGGGCCGGGCACTTCCCGCCCGGCTCCCTCGTCCCGGTCCCGGACAGCGTGCCCGACGTGCCGGCCGTACTGCGCACCTGGTGCCGCGACCCGGCACAGCAGGAGCTGGTGGCCGACGAGTTGGCCGCGGGCAGGCTGGTACGGATCGCGACCGGCGACGACACCACCGAGTACGAGCTGCTCGCCGAGTCCGTCGACGCCCTGCGGATGCAGCGCACTCTCCCGGCGCTCGTCCTGCCTGTCGCCTGACACGTGTCCACGGCCCGGATCCACCGGACCTAGGGGGCGCACATGTGAGCGAATCGGTAGAATTCTGACCATGGCGGAGCGGCCGGTCGCCCCGACGCCGCCCGAACTCGTCCTGGAGACCGACTCGGGCTTCACGGTGATGAGCCCGGGCCACGACTACCGCGTCGGACGCGACCCGTTGAGCGACATCGTCTTCGACGATGCCCGGGTCTCGTGGCACCATGCCGTGCTGCGCTGCGACCAGGACCGCTGGACCCTGGCGGACCAGCACAGCACCAACGGCACCTACGCGGACGGCCACCGGGTCCGCGAGTACGGGCTCCGGCCCGGAAGCGTGATCCGCTTCGGCAATCCCGCCGACGGCCCCCGGGCCGTACTCGCCAGCGCCCCGCAACCTGCACCGGACCGTCCCTCGATGGTGTCCCTGCCCGAGATGACCGGCACCTTCCGCCGGCCCACCACCGTCCGCCCGCTGCCCGAGCGGACCGTCCGTATCGGCCGGGGCCCCGACAACGACCTGATCGTGGACGACCTCATCGTCTCCCGCAGGCATGCCGAACTGCACGCGCACACGGACGGCACCTACGAGATCGCCGACCTCGGCAGCCACAACGGCACCTACCTCAACGGCCGGCCCGTCACCCGCGCCCCCGTCGGCCCCGGCGACATCATCGGCGTCGGGCACTCCGCCTTCTGCCTGGTCGGCGACGAACTCCAGGAGTACGTCGACACCGGCGAGGTCTCCCTCGACGTCCAGGACCTCACCGTCGCCGTCGACCGCGGCCGCAAGGTCCTGCTGGACCACGTGTCCTTCCCGGTGGGCGAGAAGTGCCTGCTCGCGGTCGTCGGACCGAGTGGCTCCGGCAAGTCCACGCTGCTGCGCGCCCTGACCGGACAGCGGCCCGCCGACCGCGGGACCGTCCTCTACGACGGCCGCGACCTGTACCGCGAATACGCCGAACTGCGCCAGCGCATCGGCCTGGTCCCGCAGGACGACATCCTGCATCCCCAGCTCACCGTCAGCGCCGCCCTCACCTACGCCGCCGAGCTGCGCTTCCCCGAGGACACCGCCCGGGCCGAGCGGCGTGCCCGGGTGGACGAGGTCATCCGGGAACTGGGCCTGGAACACCGCGCCGGGCAGCCCGTGCACAGCCTCTCCGGCGGGCAGCGCAAGCGGGTCAGCGTGGCCCTGGAACTGCTCACCAAACCTTCGCTGCTCTTCCTGGACGAGCCGACCTCCGGCCTGGACCCCGGCATGGACCGGTCGGTGATGCACATGCTGCGCGGCCTCGCCGACGACGGCCGCACGGTCATCGTGGTCACCCACAGCGTCCTCAGCCTGGCCGTCTGCGACCGTCTCCTGGTGCTGGCCCCGGGCGGCAGGGTGGCCTACTACGGGCCGCCCGAGGACGCCCTCGCCTTCTTCGGCTTCGCACAGTGGCCCGAGGCCTTCGAGGCCTTCGACCGCGACCCGGACCGGGACTGGGCAGGGGAGTACCGCGAGTCGCCCTTCCAGCGCCGCTACGTCACCGAGGCCACCACCCAGCCCCGCCACCCCGAGCCGGCCCCCGTGCCCACGGCGCCACCACCCCGCCCGCGCAGCTGGGGCGCCCAGCTCGGCACCCTGGTCCGCCGCTATACCGCCGTCCTGAGCGCCGACCGCACCTTCCTGATCACCATGATCGCGCTCCCGTTCGTGATGGGTGCCATGGCCCGCGCCCTGGGCAGCGGCGGACTCGGCCGGGACAACGTCATCGACGTGCTGCTCATCCTGTGCGTCGGCGCGGTGCTCACCGGGGCCGCGGGCGCGGTGCGCGAGCTGGTCAAGGAACGCGTCGTCTACCAGCGGGAACGCGCCGTCGGCCTGCCCAGATCCGCGTACTTCGCGTCCAAGGTGGTGGTACTCGGCACGATCACGGTCGCGCAGGCCGTCGTCCTCACCCTGGTCGCCCTGTCCGGGATCGACCTGAACACCCCCGACGGCCGGGGCGTCCTGCTGCCACCGCTCGCCGAGATCACCCTCGCCGTCGCCCTGCTGGCCTTCAGCGCGATGATGCTCGGCCTGCTGGTCTCCGCGCTGGTGAGCAAGGAGGAGGTGACGATGCCCCTGCTGGTGCTGGTCGCCATCGTCCAGGTCGTCTTCTGCGGCGCCCTGCTCCACCTGAACGGCACCCCCGGTCTCGCTCAGCTGTCCTGGCTCGTGCCCTCCCGCTGGGCGTTCGGCGCCATGGCGGGCACCGTCGGACTGGACCGGCTCGTGCCCGGCGAGAAGACCGACGATCCCCTGTTCCGGCACGCGACGGGCGTCTGGCTGCTGGACCTGGCCATGCTGCTGGTGCTCTCCGCGCTCTTCGGGCTCGCGGTCGCCCGGCTGCTGCGCCGGCACGAGCCGGCCGTGATGCGGAAGTAGGCACGCGATGAGCGCACCCGGATTCCAGCCCACGCACGTCATCCCGCCGCGCGGTCTGCCCGCCTGGGAGGCCCCGGACCCGGCCCGGCCGACCGCGCCCCTGGACCCGCTGCTGCCCGTACAGCTCGTGGAGCGGCGCGGCGACTGGGGGTACATCCGCTGCCACAACGGCTGGGGCGCCTGGGTCGACGGCCGTCACCTGGTCGCCCTGCCCGAGGACCCGCCGACCGCCGACGGCCCCGACGGCACCGCCGACCCACGGCCCCTGCTGGCCCAGTCCGAAAGGGCGTTCGGTGACTACCGGGCCGCCGTGGAGGCGCTGGCGGCGGGCGGCCTGGACAGCGAGGCCTTCGAGACCCGCACCCGGGGCCTGCGGATCGGGATCGTGGTCGACGGCGAGTCCATGTGGCTGTACGACCCGCAGGAGGAGCGCTGGGTGTACGGCGAAGGGCGGCAGCTGACCACCTACGCCACCGACCGGCCGGTCACCGACCCGCAGGACACCGGGCGCGCCCCGACCCGGCTGGTCACCCCCGAAGATGAGGGCTGATGGCACGCCAGACCAGCCTGTTCTCGGGCCGTCCCTCGGAACTGATCGGCCGGCAGGTGGCGAGCTACCGGATCGAGAGCGAGGTCGGGCGCGGCGGCATGGCCGTGGTCTTCCGCGCCCGGGACCTGCGCCTGGACCGCACGGTCGCCCTCAAGCTGCTCGCCCCGGAACTGGCCCGCAACGACACCTTCCGCAAGCGCTTCACCCACGAGTCCCAGGTGGCCGCCGCGATCGACCACCCGCACATCGTGCCCGTCTTCGAGGCGGGCGAGACCGACGGCGTGCTCTACATCGCCATGCGCTACGTCTCCGGCAGCGATCTGCGCCACCTGCTGGACGTGCGCGGCCCGCTGCCGCCGGAGGACACCGTGCGGATCGCCGCCCAGGTGGCCTCCGCCCTGGACGCCGCCCACGAACACGGACTGGTCCACCGGGACGTCAAGCCCGGCAACATCCTGATCGCCGAGGGCACGGACAGCGATCACCCCGAGCACGTGTACCTCACCGATTTCGGACTCACCAAGAAATCGCTGTCCCTGACCGGCTTCACCAGCGTCGGCCAGTTCGTCGGCACCCTCGACTACGTGTCCCCGGAGCAGATCTCCGGGCGCCCGGTCGACGGCCGCTGCGACGTCTACGGCCTCTCCTGCGTCGTCTATGAGGCACTCACCGGCCGTCCGCCGTTCCAGCGCGACGACGACATGGCCCTGCTCTGGGCGCACCAGTACGACGAGCCGACTCCGCCGAGCGAGGCCCTCCCGGCCCTGCTCCCGGCCGTCGACCGCGTCTTCGCCAAGGCCCTGGCCAAGAGCCCGGACTCCCGCTACGACACCTGCCTCGCCTTCGTGGCCGCCCTGCGCACGGCCACGACCACCGGGGCCGCCGAAGACCTCACGACGACGGAACACGACCGCACGGCAATCGTCGAAGCCCTCCCGCCGCCACAGTGGGCGGAACCGGTCTTCCGGGCCCCCTAGGGCGCCTCGTCCGGATCGCGCCGGGGTCCGCGAGGAAGGCCCTGGCCGGTACCGGAGGCGTCCACGGCACCTTTGCGGCGCACCGGCCGGGCCAGCAGGCCGCCCAGGATGCCGGCCACCAGACCCCACAGCGCGCCCAGGCCCACCGCCTGCCACAGCCGGGGTCTGAGGAACAGCTCTCCCGACAGACCGCCGCCCAGGTTGCCGATCCCGAGCAGGGACAGCCCGTAGTGCGCCGAGACGCGGCCCGTCAGACACATCGTCAGCACCGTGAGGGCCAGTGCGACGGCCAGGTGCAGCGCGTGCTGCCGGAGCCGGATCCGGGCGGGGGAGCGGACGGCCATCCGGAAGGCCACGGCGAGCAGCAGCACGGCGTCCACGACCACCAGCAGCCACATCCGGCCGTCGTACTCGGTGAGCGAGTGCAGGTTCAGCGCGGACACGTCCGGCGTGCGCAGGATCCTGTCCAGGACGTGCGGCACCGGCAGCCCGAACGGTCCCTCCACGCGGCCGTTCCAGGTCGCGCCCAGACCGCAGGTGACGGCCAGCCAGACCAGGTTGGGCAGGCCGAGCAGGATCAGCGCGCACATCGCTGCGGCGTGCCCGCGGACGGCGACCGTGATCAGTGAGGCGACGAGCCAGACGACGCAGTAGGCCAGGACCATCTCCAGCATCGCGTGCGCCGCCGGGCGCACCGACTCCTGCCGGCGCAGCAGCCGCCCCGGCAGCGGCGCCCCACGCGCCGTCAGCAACGCCAGCAGGAGCACCCCGGCCAGCCAGAGCAGCCCGAACAGGACGGTCGGCGGCACGTCCGTGGTGAACCCGATCCTCGGCGTCGCGTCGAACAGGCCGGTGACCTCGCTGAGGGTGCCGCTGCCCACGTCCACGGCGAAGGTCTGCCGGGCGGCGAAGGCCAGGCCGGTCAGCACCGCCAGCCACACCACCACGATCCGGGCCGCCCAGCCTGCCAGTTCCCCGGCCGAGGCGACCGCCCGGTGCCGCAGCGGGCGCAGGAAGCCCGCGCCGAGCACCAGCGCACCGACAAGCGTCACCGACAGCGGCAGCGCGGTGAGATCGCCCTGCGTGCCGGCGAACACACCCGCGCTTGCGAAGACTTCGACGCTGCCGCCGACCGCCGAGACCAGGGTCGCGGCCACCACCCGGGGGAAGGCGCCGTCCGGCAGGTCAGCGGCGCCCGCCGCCCACAGCCCCAGCGCCGCCACCAGCACCATGACGGCCAGACAGGTCAGCACCACGGCCACTGCGTGCACCCAGCCGTGGCGGGCAGCGGGCCGCACGGAGACGGTCGGAGGGCTCACGCTTGCCACGCTATGCAGCAGCCGGGGGTGACGCCCGCCGGGTGGGCCGTCCGCGCAGGACTTGCGAGTTGTACGGTACATCGACACACAATGGGATCAATGTGCAGGCAAATGCACTAAAGAGTGTTTAAGCGGGTTTGTCGTCTGTAGAGCCGCACATTGCGACGGGAAGAAGGGCTCGTGAGCGTGCCACCTCCCTCGTCCGGCCGTCCCACCGGGCCGCCCTCCGGCCCGTTGTCCGGCTCCTCCCGGCCCCCCTCCGGGCCACCGCCCTCGGAGCCGCCGGCCGGCGGTACCGGGCCCAAGGAGCCACATGGACCGTGGTGGAGGTCGGTACCTCGCATCGCAGCCATCACCACCGCCCTGGTCGCCGCCGTGGTCCTCGCGGTGGTCTTCGTCCGCCCCGGGGGCGGCAACTCGGCCAGAGGCGGCGAGATATTCCTGCAGTCCGCCAACAGCACGGGCCCCGACCCCTTCACGGCCTCGACGGCGAAGGAGAGCGCGGTGTCGCCGGAGGCGACCGCGACGCCCAGCCCGACGACGACCTCCCCGGGCGGGGAACCTTCCTCCCTGCCCAGCGTCAATGCGCTGCAGGGCGTGAACGGCGCCGCGCCCGGCCTGTACGGCGGCACCCGGAACGTCTCCAGCTGTGACGTGGAGAAGCAGATCAAGGCCCTTCAGGCCGACCCCGCCAAGAACCGGGCATTCGCCTCCGAGGCAGGCGTCCAGCCGTCCGGCGTCCCCGGCTATCTGCGCTCTCTCACCCCGCTGCAGCTGCGCGCCGACACCCGGGTCACCAACCACGGCTACCGCGACGGCGCCGCCACCGGCTACCAGGCCGTCCTCCAGGCGGGCACCGCCGTGCTGGTCGACGACCGCGGTGTGCCCCGGGTGCGCTGCGCCTGCGGCAACCCGCTCACCGAGGCCCAGGCCCAGTCGGGCACCCCGCGCACCACGGGTGACCACTGGGAGTCGTACCAACCCGCGAGCGTGGTCCATGTGACGCCCGCACCGAAGACCGTCAAGGTCTTCGTGATCTACGACTCCCACCGCAAGGAGTGGGTCAACCGCCACAGCGGCGACACCGACAGCCACCACGACCAGCACGCCAAGCCTCCCCAGCACCCGTGGCATCCCGCGAAGCCGCCGGCCAGGCCACCGGGCCACTGCCCCGGCAAACCGGGTGAGACGGGAACTCCCTGCCCGCCGTCATCGAATTCGGGCAAGCCGCCCTCGTCGTCCGGTTCGGGCAAGCCGCCGTCGAGCTCCGGCAAGCCGCCCTCGTCCGAGTCGCACTCCTCTGAGCCTTCGGAGGGTACGTCCGAGCAGTCCAGCGAGCCGGAGGAGGAGCAGTCCTCCGAGGAGCAGCCGTCTGAGGAGCAGTCCTCCGAGGAGCAGCCGTCTGAGGAGCAGTCCTCCGAGGAGCAGCCGTCTGAGGAGCAGTCCTCCGAGGAGCAGCCCTCTGAGGAGCAGTCCTCCGAGGAGCAGCCCTCTGAGAAGCAGCCCTCCGAGGAGCAGCCCTCCGAGGAGCAGCCCTCCGAGGAGCAGCCCTCTCAGGAGCAGCCTTCTCAGGAGCAGCCTTCTCAGGAGCAGCCTTCTCAGGAGCAGCCTTCTCAGGAGCAGCCCTCTCAGGAGCAGCCCTCTCAGGAGCAGCCCTCTCAGGAGCAGCCCTCTCAGGAGCAGTCCGAGCCCCAGCAGCAGGAGTCTCAGCAGCAGCCCGAGAACGAGCAGACCGGGGATAACCAGCAGCAGGACCAGCAGCAGGACCAGAACGGCGGCGGCGGTGACGGCGGCGGCGGTGGCGACGGCGGCGGCGGTGACGGCGGCGGTGGCGGCGGTGACGGCGGCGGTGGCGGCGGTGACGGCGGCGGTGGCGGTGGCGGTGACGGCGGCTGAGCGGTCCGGCCGTGCCCGCGACCTGCGCGGGGTGAGTTCTGCCACTGTGCGCGGAGGGCGAACGCATCGGGTGGACTGCCGGGCCGGGCTCGGGGTACGAGGACTGGTGCAACAGCGACCGGCCGGACCGGGCTTTCGAGAGAGAACAGCATGACCGAGCACCTGGGCGGGGTAGTGATACCGACTGGTTTCGACGTACCCGTGGAGCCGCTGCGGCGGGCGGCGCACTACACCGGCGAACCCGGATGCATCGCAGAGGCGCGCACCTTCGCGGCGCAGTTCCTCCAGCAGCTGCGCACCGAATGGTGCGCCCTCGCCGACGGCCGCGCGGACGGTGACCTGCTCCTGATGGTGAGCGAGCTGGTCACCAACGCCGACCAGCACAGCGACGGGCCCTACATCCTGGAGCTGGAGGGCACTGACAGCTCCGTGACGGTGTCCGTGTACGACAGCAGCAGCGCCCTGCCCCGCCGCTACCCGAAGGACCCGGCACGCGTCGGGCGGCACGGTCTGGAGATCGTGCACGCCCTCGCGTCGCGCGTCACGGTGGAGCGTGTGCCCGTCGGCAAGCGGGTCCGGGCGGTCTTCGAACTGCAGCGCTGAGGCGCTTCACATCACACCGCAAACGCTGAGGCGCTTCACCGCGAACGCCTCAGCGTGTCGTGTCAGCCGCGTCGTGTCAGGCGCAGCCGAGTTCGCCGAGCATCCCCTGGCGCAGCCGGGTGATGATCCGCTTGATCAGCCGGGAGACGTGCATCTGGGAGCAGCCGAGCCGCTCACCGATCTCCGCCTGCGTGGCCTCCTCCACGAACCGCATGTGGATGATCTGCCGGTCGCGGTCGCTCAGCTCTGCCATCAGCGGGGCGAGCGCGTGGAAGTCCTCGACGAGCCGGAGCCCCTCCTCCTCGACACCGATGAAGTCGGCGAGCACGGCCTCGCCGTCCTCGGGGCCGTCACCGGTGAGCGCGGCGTCCAGGGAGGCGGAGTTGTACCCGTTGGAGGCCAGCTGGGCCTCGACGACCTCGTCCGCGGAGATGTTCATCAGCGTGGCCAGCTCGGCGACCGTCGGATCCCGGTCCAGCCGGCTGGACAGCTCCTCCCGCGCCTTGGCCAGTTCCACGCGCAGCTCCTGGAGCCGGCGCGGTACGTGGACGGCCCAGGTGGTGTCCCGGAAGAACCGCTTGATCTCGCCGACGATGTACGGCAGGGCGAAGGAGGTGAACTCGACCTCGCGCGACAGTTCGAACCGGTCGATGGCCTTGATCAGGCCGATCATGCCGGTCTGGACGATGTCCTCCATGTCGTCGCCGCGGCCGCGGAACCGGCCGGCGGCGAACCGCACGAGGGACATGTTCATCTCGATGAGGGTGTTGCGCGCGTACTGGTACTCGCGCGTCCCCTCCTCCAGCTCGGCGAGCCGGCGGAAGAATTGACGGGACAGCTCGCGCGCGTCCCGCGGGGCGACGGACGCCGGATCCGCGATGCCAGGCAGTGATCCTCCGCCCGCCCTGTCCTGCTCGGTCCTCTCGACCTCTGCTTCCGACCGGATCCCGGCGGCGGTGTTCATTACCTCTCCCACGAAAGTCACGGTTCGACGCCTGCGGTGCGGCTGCTGTTCCGAGCCTGTACAGGTCGCGTGCGCTGCGGATACCCGGTATGCGGCGGGTCATGCATGCCTGCGTGCACGCTCACCCGGCGGGTACCCCCGGTGACGCGGCGCATGCATGCGGCGTGCCGCACTGACCGGAAACAGCCCCTCACCGCCTCGGCCCGGTCCGGGGATTTCCCTCAGGGCGCAACGCCCGGCTCTTAAGTCCCCGGCGGCCCCGCTCCTAGGCTGACGGGATGAGCAACCCGGTGAGCGACGAAGCCCGAGTGATTCCCCTGCGCCCCGAGCCCGCCCGCCCGGACGCGCCGGAGCGGGCACCCGGAACCAGGGAGCCCCTCTGGCGCGATCTGGTCGGAGAGGTCCTGCGCCACGAGCGGCAGGCCCAGGACCGCACCCTCAGGGACGTGGCCGACGCGGCCCGGATCTCCCTGCCGTACCTCTCCGAGATCGAACGGGGCCGCAAGGAGGCCTCCTCGGAAGTTCTCGCCGCCGCGGCCCACGCCCTCGGCCTGGGACTCGGGGACCTGCTGTCGCTCGCGCACGGCGAGCTGACCCGCCGCACGGCCGTGCGGCGCCGGCCGGCCGCCGCGCCGCACCGCCCGCACCAGGTGCTCTCCCTGGCCGCCTGACCGGCCGCCCGGGCGCCGGCTCCGCTCCCGGCTGCCGGCTCCGCTCCCGGCTGCCGCTGCCCGGCGACGCGGCCGACCGGATGAACCGGCGGTGCGGCCGATGAGTTCCGGGGCCGGCGACGGTCGATACGGGTGACCGTGTTCCACGCCGTGTTCCCGCGCCCCAGGAGGTGCTCATGACCACCGACGGATTCACCACGTGTCTCTGGTTCGACGGCCAGGCGGAGGAGGCCGCGCACTACTACGTGTCCGTCTTCAAGAACTCCAGCATCGGGCGGATCGTCCGGTGGACCGAGTCCGGACCCGGCCCGGCCGGTTCCGTGCTGACCGTGGAGTTCACGGCCAACGGCCAAAGGTTCGTCGCGCTCAACGGCGGCCCCGAGTTCACGTTCACCGAGGCGGTCTCCTTCCAGGTCTTCTGCGCCGACCAGCAGGAGATCGACCACTACTGGACGAAGCTCACCGAGAACGGCGGCGAGGGCGGCCCCTGCGGCTGGCTCAAGGACAGGTACGGCGTCTCCTGGCAGGTCGTCTACGCCCCGCTGATCGACATGGTCGCCGACCCGGACCCGGAGAAGGCCGCGCGCGCCACCCGGGCCATGATGGGCATGGGCAAGCTGGACGCCGCGGAGCTGGAGAAGGCGTACGCGGGCGAATAGCCGGATGCCCGGCCGGCCGCGGTCACCGCAGCCCGGCCTCGGCGAGGATCCCGGAGATCACGTGCCGGGAGTTCTCGGCCAGGGCCGGGTTGGTGTGCCAGTAGTACGGCAGCTGGATCAGCGAGATCGACAGCGCCCAGCCCCGGCCGCGCGCCCACTGCGCGTCGTCCGCGCCCACCGCCTTGCGGAAGGTGTCCCGGGCGCGAGCGGGAAGCAGGTTCCAGGCCACGATCAGGTCCACGGCGGGGTCGCCGACCCCGGCGCAGCCGAAGTCGATGACCGCGCTCAGCCGTCCGCCGCGTCCGCCGTCGACCAGCACGTTCCCGGGGGAGAGGTCACCGTGGGCCCATGCCGGCGGCCCGGTGTGTACCGGGGCGTGCAGGGCTTGCTCCCACAGGGCCGTGACGGCGCCGGCGTCGACCCTCCCGCCCAGCTCGGCGACGGCCGCACGCGTGGGCTCGTCGCGGTCGGTCAGCGGCCCGCAGCGGTAGCCGGGCGGCCCGTCCTGCGGGTCGATCCGGCGCAACGCGCGCACGAACGCCCCCAGGTCCTCGGCGAGGCGGTCCGGCTCCGCCACGGCTCCCGGCACCGGATTGCGGCCCTCCAGCCAGCGGTAGACGGACCACGGCCACGGATAGTCCTCGTCCGGCTCGCCGGTGCCCACCGGATCGGGCACCGGGACCGGCAGCAGCGGACCGAGCCGGGGCAGCCAGTGCTGCTCGTGCGCCAGATCCGGTACGGCGCCGGGCCGCCGGGGGAGCCGGACCAGCAGATCGGCGCCGAGCCGGAACATGGCGTTCTCGGTCCCGGACGACGCCAGCCGGCGCACGGGCAGCCCGGCCCAGTGCGGAAACCGGCGGGCGATCAGGCGCTGGACCAGGGGGGCGTCGAGATCGATCTCGTCCGCGTGCATCCTCTGCACGTTCATGGCACTCACCGGGCCCATCCCAGCGCCTCGACGCCCTCGCTGTCGACGGAGTTTCGCCGGGCTCAGATCCGGTCGGCCACGATCAGCAGGTACTGGAAGCTGCCGTTCTTGTACGCGGTGAGGAACGTGTCCTCGATCCCCGTCACCAGATGGTCGGCCTGCTTGCGCAGCTCCCAGTACGGGATCGTCGCCTCGGTGAGGTCCTCCACATGGACCGGTACCAGCCGGTTCTTCGCCATCGCCCGGAAGTACTCCGACCTGGGGTGGATGTCGCAGATGTAGTGCGCGTTGATCAGGGAGACCTCGCGCGAGGCCCGGCCGTAGGTGTCGTTGTAGCAGCCGGTGATCGTCACATAGCGTCCGCCGCGCCGCAGCAGCCGGGCGTGCTCGGCGAACAGCAGCTCCAGCTCCACGTACATCGTGGACTCGTTGTTCCACGAGGCGGCGTACGCACCCGTCTCGAAGCCGGTGTCCAGCATGTTCCGGTGGTGGTAGCGCACCTTGTCGTCGACCGCGCGCCTGCGGGCCGTCTCGTTGGCGAACTCGGCCTGTTTGGCGGAGATGGTGACCCCGTCGGCGTGGCAGCCGTAGCGCAGGTTCGCCACGACGCTGCCGCCGCCCCGGCCACAGCCGGCGTCGAAGACCCGGTCGGCCGGTGTGAGCGGGCCGAGGTGGCCCGCCAGCAGCTCGGCCTGGGCGTGCTCGAGGCGGTGCAGTTCGCTGGTGATCCGCTCCTTGCGCAGAGCGGCGTCGCTCTCGTCGAGCACCGACCAGTCGGCGTCCCCGATGCCGTAGTGGTGGTGGTACAGGTCGTCGATCTTCCCGAGTTCGAGGTTGACCGGGTTCTCCTCGGCGTTCCAGTACTCCGCGACGCGGTTCTGGTACGTGGACTGGGTCGGCACCGGAGCTGACGTGGTGGTCTTCCGGGCGACAGGGGCGGTGGTCAACAGTTGCTCCTTGCGGTGTTTCTGACGGTGTTTCGGTCGGGCTCGGGGGTTACCAGTAGTCGGGCAGGTGGTAGCGCCGGGTGTTGGTGGAGTGCCACTCGTGGTTGCCGGAGACCCAGGCGGCCAGGCTCTCGGCGTAGCGCGCGACCAGCGGCGAGGTGGCGGACAGGGCGGCCGACTCCTCCTCGAAGGCCTCCATGATCCGGTTGTGGATGTCGACGGACTTCAGATAGGCCGCCTTCAGTCCGCGCCGGTCGTTGGCCGCCACGACCTGGGGCAGATTGAGATGATCCGGATCGCTCGCCAGCTCCTTGGTGAAGGAGTACAGGTCGTTGACGATCGTGGTCGCGTTGCAGGCCAGCGCCGTGATCCGCTGGATCTCCGGCCGGGCGTAGACCGGTTCGGGCAGTTCGTAGCCGTCCACCGCGTCGACGATCGACAGACAGGGCCGGAAGTTGTTGAACTGCCGCATCACCAGGTACTCCCAGACCCGTGGCGTGTACCGGGTCTCCATCCAGGCCGCCTCGCCCAGATATCCGAGGTGCAGCCGGGCGATGTCGTGCACGAACCGGTCGGTCTGGCTGGGCGTGGCGAAGCCGGCGAAGTCCTGAAGTGCGTAGTGGTAGGAGCGCAGCGGACCGTCGGCCCGGATGCCCTCGCGCCACTCCTCCTCCAGCTCCGGGATGCCGTGGAAGGGGTCGAGCGCCGACTGGGCGATGATCAGCGGGCCGCCGAGGCCGCGCCGCGATCCACCCCGCCCCTCGTCCTCCTCGCAGTAGCAGGAGTCGACGATGTTCTCGGCGAGCAGCAGCTTGCCTGCGGCGGTGAGCCGGTCCAGGTCGAGGCCGCCCGGATGCTGGAGTACGACGGCCCGGCCGAACTGGAAGTCCGAGAAGTCCCCCTGCCAGGCCTCGGGGAACAGATCCAGCTCACGGGCCCAGGCCTCCAGGCGGCGGTCCAGCTCGGCGGCCTTCGCCGGGTCGGCGGGCGCGGCGGGCCGGTAGTGCAGTCCGGGGATCGCCCCGGTGCGCTTGGCCGGTCTGAGGCTCTGCGCGATGTTCGGCGGCCCGGGCAGGACGTAGGAGTGGGCGGTTGTGCTCATGAATGTGCTCCAGGCCGTCAGTCGGCGGTGCGGCCGAGCTGGACGTTCTCCAGGATCCCCGCCGCGTCGGGGACCAGAATGGCCAGCGAGTAGTAGGCGGTGACCAGGTAGTTGATGACGGCCTGTTCGTTGACGCCCATGAACCGGACGTTCAGGCCGGGCTGGAACTCCTCCGGGATGCCGGTCTGGTAGAGGCCGACGACACCCTGGTCGGCCTCTCCGGTGCGCAGCGCGATGATGCTGCTGGTGTGGTCGTCACTGATCGGGATCTTGCTGCACGGATAGATCGGCACCCCCCGCCAGGCCGGGATCTCGTGCCCGTCGACGTTCGCGGTGCCCGGCACCAGTCCGCGCCGGTTGCACTGCCGGAAGAAGGCCGCGATCGCCTTCGGATGTGCCAGGAACACCTTGGTCTTGCGGCGCATGGACAGCAGCTCGTCCATGTCGTCCGGGGTGGGCGGGCCGGTGAAGGAGCTGATCCGCTGCCCGTAGTCGATGTTGTGCAGCAGCCCGAACTCGCGGTTGTTCACCAGCTCCCACTCCTGGCGCTCGCGGATCTCCTCGACCGTGAGGCGCAGCTGCTGCTGGGTCTGGTCCATCGGGTGGTTGTAGAGGTCGGCGACCCGGGAGTGCACCCGCAGTACGGTCTGGGTGAGCGACAACTCGTACTCGCGCGGGGCGAGTTCGTAGTCCACGAAGCCGCCTGGCAGGGTCGGTTCGCCGACGTGGCCGGCCTGCACCGGGACCTCGGCCTCGCCCTTGCGGTTCATCGGCAGGCGCTGGCGGTCGACATAGGCGCGGAGATGGGCGCCCAGGGACGGGGCCCGTTCCATGAACTCCTGGACGACCGCCCAGGGCAGCGCCAGCACCACGCCCGCCGTCTCCGCCCGGACCGAGGTCAGCCAGAGCGGGTCGGACTGGCCGACCGCCTCGTCGCCCATCTGGTCGCCGTCGGTGACGACCCCGACGATCTCCTCCTCGCCGTACTTGCCGGCCGCGTACCGGGTGAACCGGCCGTGCACCACCAGGTACGCCTCGGTGACCGGCTGCCCCGCCTCGAACAGCACCTGGCCGGCGCGCACCTCACGGGCCTGGAAGCGCCCGGCGACCTCCGTCAGCACTTCCAGGTCGTCGTAGCCGCGCAGGATCGGCAGTTCGGTGAGGGTCCGCGGGATGACCCGGATGTCGTCCCCGCCGTTCTGCTCGAAGCTCACCCTGCCGCGTCCGGTGCGCAGCTGGAGGCGCCGGTTGACCCGGTAGGTGCCGCCCTTGACGTCCACCCACGGCAGGGTCTTCAGCAGCCATCGCGAGGTGATGGCCTGCATCTGCGGTTCGGACTTGGTGGTCGTGGCGAGCTGGCGTGCCGCCCGGGTGCTGAGACTGGTGAGCTGCCCGTCGGCGGTCGGGGCGGGATCGGGCTCGTCGACGGCGGAACCGATGACGCTGTCCGGTGTGGACACATTCCCTCCAGCTGAGAGGTGAACACGGGTGACCTGGAAGGCCGGTGGTGTGCGAGGTGGTGGTGCGCACCGACAAGCCAAACAGCCGTGGTGATCTTCCGGTACGGCGCAAATGGGGCGGTTGCGTGTCTTGGTTGCTCAAACCCGTCGTCCGGGGCGGAAAAGGGCGCGTTGCATGATCGCGCGCCGGTGGCCCGCTCTCATGCCCGGGGGGTCAGGGAGATGGGGCCGCGGAGAGGTCGTTCACCAGCACGGCGGCCCCGTCGAAGCGGCCGGCCTTCAGGTCCCGCAGGGCCCTCGGGGCATGGGACAGCGGGTAGGGGTGGGTGGTCGCCCGCACGCCGTACCGCTCGGCCAGCGCCAGGAACTCCCGCCCGTCGGCACGGGTGTTGGAGGTGACACTGCGCAGCTCACGCTCGTAGAAGAGCTCACGTTCGTAGTGCAGCGGCGGTATGTCGCTCAGGTGGATGCCGGCGATCGCCAGCACCCCGCCCCGGTCCAGGGCGCGCAGTGCGACCGGGACCAGGCCGCCGGCGGGGGCGAACAGGATCGCCGCGTCCAGCGGTTCCGGCGGCGGCCCGGACACGTCCCGCGCGGACGCGGCTCCCAGCTCCCGGGCCAGGCGCCGCGCGGCCGGTTCGCGGGTCAGCACGTGCACGGTGGCTCCTTCGGCGAGCGCCACCTGGGCACACAGATGTGCACTGCCGCCGAAGCCGTAGAGCCCGAGCCGGCCGCCCGGCCGCAGGCCGGCTCGGCGCAGCGCCCGCAGACCGATGATCCCGGCGCACAGCAGGGGTGCGGCCGCCACGTCGTCCAGGGCGCCGGGCAGCCGGTAGGCGAAAGCGGCCGGGACGGTGGTGTACTCGGCGTAACCGCCGTCGGCGTCCCAGCCGGTGTACTGCGAGTGCGGGCACAGGTTCTCGGCGTCCCGGGCGCAGTAGGCGCACACCCCGTCGGTCCGGCGCAGCCATGCCACGCCCACCCGGTCGCCCTCGGCGAAGTCCCGCGCCGCGGATCCGGCCGCGGCGACGACGCCCACGACCTCGTGTCCGGGCACCACCCCTGCCCGGTGCACCGGAAGATCGCCTTCCGTGACGTGCAGGTCGGTCCGGCACACGCCGCAGGCCAGCACCCGCACCAGCAGCTCGTCCGCGCCGGGCACCGGCACCGGCCGCTCCACGAGCCGCAGCGGGTCTCCCTCGACCGGCCCGGGCCGCACCACCGACCACGCGCGCATCGTCGCCGCCGTCATCGCGTCCCCCTTCCCTGGGCAGGGGCTGCCACCTCCAGTGTCCGGCGGCTCACCCGTTCGGCGCGCGGGCCGACAGTGGGATGGCTAGCGTGAGGTTCGGGACGGAACGCCTGTGGGGGCACAGTGCGCCCGGAAGAGACCAGGAGGGTCCTGATCATGGCCGTGCAACCCGAAGGAACGCCCTGTTGGGCCGATGCGATGTTCAGCGACGTCGAGGGAGCGAAGCGGTTCTACGGTGACGTTCTCGGCTGGACCTTCGGCGAGTCGTCGTCGGAGTACGGCCACTACACGCAGGCCTACGTGGACGGCAAGGCCGTGGCGGCCGTCGTCCCGCCCATGCCCGGCCAGGAGGGCCAGTCGCAGTGGTGCCTGTACTTCGCCTCGCCGGACGCCGCGGCCACCGCGGGGAAGATCCGGGAGAACGGCGGCGAGGTGCTGATGGAGCCGATGCAGGTCGGCGAATTCGGCACGATGTGCCTGGCCCGGGAGCCCAGCGGAGCGGTCTTCGGCGTGTGGCAGGCCGGCACCCACGAGGGCTTCGAGGCGACGGCCACGCCCGGCGCCTACTGCTGGGCCGAGGTCTTCACCCGTGACCCGGAGCAGTCGGACGCCTTCCTCTCCGCCGTGTTCCCGTACCGGATGAAGGAGATCGAGGACGACGCGGTGGACTTCCGGATGTTCGACGTCGGCGAGGACACGGTCCTCGGCCGGATGCGCATGACCGACGACTTCCCGCCGGAGGTGCCGTCGTACGTCAACGTCTACTTCACCGTCGACGACTGCGACGCGGCCGTCGCCCGCGCCACCAAGCTGGGCGGCGTCCTCCGCTTCGGGCCGATGGACAGTCCCTTCGGCCGGTTCGCGGCGCTCAGCGATCCGCAGGGCGCCGACTTCTCGGTGATCGACATCACGACCACCGAGGGCGAGATGCCGCAGATCAAGGACGTCTGACCGGCCCGCGACGGCGCTCCCCGCGCCATGGCATGATCGAGCGCATGCGTGAACGAGTGGTGGCCGCGTGCGACGGGGCTTCGAAGGGAAACCCCGGACCGGCCGGATGGGCATGGGTGGTCTCGGACGACGAGCGGACCCCGGCCCGCTGGGAGGCGGGCCCGCTCGGCCGGGCCACCAACAACGTCGCCGAACTGACGGCCCTGGAGCGGCTGCTCACCGCCGTCGACCCGGACGTGCCGCTGGAGGTCCGGATGGACTCCCAGTACGCGATGAAGGCCGTCACCACCTGGCTGCCCGGCTGGAAGCGCAACGGCTGGAAGACGGCCGCCGGCAAGCCGGTCGCCAACCAGGACCTGGTGGTCCGCATCGACGAACTCCTCGACGGCCGGTCCGTGGAGTTCCGCTACGTCCCGGCCCACCAGGTCGACGGCGACCCGCTGAACGACTTCGCCGACCGCGCGGCCAGCCAGGCGGCCTCCGTCCAGGAGCAGGCCGGCAGCGCGCTCGGCTCGCCGGAACCCCCGCCGTCCTCCGGCACGCCGGCGGCCGGGGCGCCGCGCAGGAAGGCGCCCCGCCGCACCGGCGGCACAGCGTCCTCCCGCACGATCAGCGCGAAGTTCCCCGGCCGCTGCCTGTGCGGCCGGTCCTACGCGGCCGGCGAGAAGATCGCCAAGAACGCGCAGGGCTGGGGCCACCCGGAGTGCCGTACCGCCGAGGCCTGATCAGGCGTCGAACGTGTAGAACTTGGTGTGGTCCAGCAGGTCCGCCGGACGCACGGAGTTCCACGGCTTCATGGTGTCGTTCAGGTCCACCACGTTCGCTGTGCTGCCCTTCGGCACATAAGAGGCGCTCGGGTGGCGCTGCTGCCACTGCGACCACAGCTTGTCCACGTAGGCGTGGTGCAGCCAGAACACCGGATCGTTGGGGGAGGCCCCGGTGGCCATCTGCCCGCCGACCCAGACGTGGACCCGGTTGTGCAGGTTGACCCCGCGCCAGCCCTCCAGGTGGTTGCGGAAGCCGTCGGAGGAGCTGTTGTACGGCGGCATGTCGTACGTCGCCATCGACAGCACCGACTCCACCTCGGCGGGCGTGGGCAGGTCGCGCACGCCGGTGCCGAGCGAGCGGCGCAGGAACGTACGGCCGTCGACGCGTACGTTGACCGGCCAGTTGCCGGTGGACGCGGCGAACGGGCCGTCCGTCACCCGGCCGTCGCTGCTGCGCCCCGTGCCGCCGAGGAAGTCCGGCGCCCACAGCGAGGCGCGGACCGTGCGGTCGGTGCTCCAGTCCCAGTACGGCAGTGCCACCGAGGAGTCCACCGCCTGCAGAGCCTCCTCGAAGTCGAGCAGGAATCTGCGGTGCCAGGGCAGGAATGAGGGGGAGCGGTGGCCGGTCCGCTCACCGCTGTCGGTGTCGGCCATGATGAACTCGTTGTGCGTGCGGACGAAGTCGTCGTAGCGTCCGCTGCGCTTGAGCTCTATGAGGGCGTCGGTGAACCGCTTCTTCTCGGTGGCGGTCAGGGCGGCCTGGTTCTTGCGTACGGTCATGGTGCGGGTGGCTCCGGAAGTCCTTGCGGGGGCGGGCGGTCAGTTGGCGGGGAACGGCAGCAGTGCTGCGCCCTGCAGCTCGTCCACCGCGGCACGGGCTGCGGCACGCGGGGTGGCCACCGGGTCGTAGTGGCTGACGACGCTGATCCAGGTGCCGTCCGCGTTCTGCATGAGGTGCAGCTGCACGCCGTCGACGAACACCGCGTATCCGCCGCCGTGTTCGTGGTGATGTCCGCCTCCGCTCGCCGGACGGCCCTGTATCCGGCGGCCCTTGTAGACCTCGTCGAACGTATCGGGCGAGCCGGCCCGGTGGTGGTCGGCAGCCGACGCGGCATGGGTGGCCAGGGTGGCGGCCGAGGCCGTCGCGGCGACGGCGGCTGCCGCGGTGAGCGCGCGGCGCCGGGTGATGTCGGGCATGCGGGTCCTTCGGGAGAGTGGTCGAGTGGTGACGAACGCATGCCTATCGGGCTGTTCCGGAGCGGAAGAAATCATCTGGAACCGGTTGGCTGAGATTCGGACAATTAGCTACATGTCGTATAGGCTTGAACTAAGATGATCTTGCTCTGGCGGCGTGCCCGCCTGGAGCGGAATGGGGAATTCCTTGCCGCGCGCCCCCGCTTTCCGCTGATCCTTTGCGGGTGCCCGCCGTCCGAGTGGCGCGGCTCACCACGGCAAACTGACGCGATCGGACGGCCCGTCCGGCCTGCTACCCTCCGGTGCCGTTCGAGCACGTCGGGTGACTGTCAGGGGTGTGCACGTGAAGGTCGTCTGTGTCGGAGGCGGGCCCGCGGGCCTGTACCTCGCCATCCTGCTCAAGCGGCAGAACCCGTCCCACGACGTCACCGTCCACGAACGCAACCCCGAGGGTTCCACCTACGGGTGGGGTGTGACGTACTGGCGTGGCCTCCTCGGCAAGCTCCAGGAGCGCGACCCCGAGACGGCGCGGGCGATCGAGGCCCATTCCGTTCGCTGGAACGACGGCATCGCCCGCGTAGGGGACATGATGACCCGTCACCGCGGCGACGAGGGCTTCGGGATCGGCCGGCACCGGCTGCTCGACCTGCTCGCCGACCGGGCCCGCACCCTCGGCGTCCGACTGGAGTTCGAGAGCGAGCTGACGGAGCCGCCCGCGGACGCGGACCTCGTCGTCGCGGCCGACGGCGTGCACAGCGCCCTGCGCACCCGCCACGCCGGGCATTTCGGCACCCGGATCACCGAGGGCCGCAACCACTACATCTGGCTCGGCGCCACCCGGGTCTTCGACTCCTTCACGTTCGCCTTCACGGAGACCGAGCACGGCTGGATCTGGGCCTACGGCTACGGCTACAGCGGCTCCCACAGCACCTGCGTCGTCGAGTGCTCCCCGGAGACGTTCACCGGCCTCGGCCTGGACCGGGCCGACGAGGGCGAGGGGCTCGCCCTGCTGGAGAAGCTCTTCGCCGACGTGCTCGACGGCCACCCCCTCGTCGCCCGCTCCGGCGCCTCCTGGCTGCACTTCCGCACCCTCACCAACCGCACCTGGCACCACGGCAACGTGGTCCTGCTCGGCGACGCGGCCCACACCACCCACTACTCCATCGGCGCCGGTACCACCCTCGCCCTGGAGGACGCCATGTGCCTGGCCGGCGCCCTGCAGGAGCACGCCGGCCTGCCCGACGCCCTCGCCGCCTACGAGCGCACGCGCCAGGCAGAGCTGCTGTCCGTGCAGAGCGCGGCCCGCTACAGCGCCCAGTGGTACGAGAACCTGCCCCGCTACATCCGGCTGCCCCCGCACCGGATGTTCGCCCTGCTCGGCCAGCGCCACTCGCCGCTGCTGCCGTACGTCCCGCCGCAGCTGTACTACGGCCTGGACAAGGCGGCCGGACAGCTGGAGGTGCTGCGCAGGCTCAAGCGCTGGCTCGGCCCCCGCGCGGCCCGTGCGCTGCACGCCCGCCGGCGCTAGGTGTCGTTCGGGTCAGGTCGGACCAGGCCGCGGCGTCCGGTGCGGTGCCTCGCAAGGCGGAGGATCTCCCGCGCACCGGGCGTGGGCGCGTCGGCGCCGGCCTGCACCCGAAGGAGCCACGCCCGGCTCCGAAAGCCTCTGCGCCTACGGCAAGAACCTGACCTGAGCCGCCCGACGCCCATTCGGCCCGGAAAAGTTGGTGAATGGCCATTCACTCGATAGGGTGAATGGCCATTCACCTCGTATTCGTGCCGCCCAGGAGTGCCGATGGACCAGTCAGCCCCGATAGCCCCGCCGCCCGGCACCGGTACGCCGGCCCCCCGACTCCGCGACCGGCTCACCATCCCGGTGCTGGCGTCGGGCGGCATCCTCATGGCGGTCATGCAGACGGTGGTCGTCCCCCTGCTGCCCGACCTGCCCCGGCTCACCGGAGCGTCGGCCGCCACCGTCTCCTGGACGGTCACCGCGACCCTGCTCTCCGGCGCCGTCCTCACCCCGGTGCTCGGCCGGGCCGGTGACATGTACGGCAAGCGCCGGGTACTCACCGCCGCGCTCGCCCTGATGACCGTCGGCTCCGTCATGTGCGCGCTCTCCTCCGACATCGGCGTGCTCATCACCGCCCGCGCACTGCAGGGCGCCGCCGCCTCGGTCGTCCCGCTCTCCATCAGCATCCTGCGCGACGAACTCCCGCCCGAGCGCCGGGGATCGGCGGTCGCCCTGATGAGTTCCACCGTCGGCATCGGCGCCGCCCTCGGCCTGCCGCTCGCCGCGCTGGTCGTGCAGTACGCCGACTGGCACACCATGTTCTGGCTGACCAGCGCCCTGGGCACGCTCGGCGTCACGGCGACCTGGTGGGCGGTGAAGGAGTCCCCGGTGCGCGAGCCCGGCCGGTTCGACGTCCTCGGCGCACTCGGTCTCGCCGCCGGCCTGGTGTGCCTGCTGCTGGGCGTCTCGCAGGGCGGCACCTGGGGCTGGGGGAGCACACGGGTCCTCGGGCTGTTCGCCGGGGCCGGCGTCGTCCTCGCCCTGTGGTGGTGGCAGCAGCTGCGCACCGCACGGCCGCTGGTCGACCTGCGGCTGGTGACCCGGCCCCGGGTGGGCCTGTCCCATGTGGCGGCCCTGCTGACCGGGTTCGCCTTCTACGCCAACTCACTCGTCACCGCCCAGCTGGTGCAGGCCCCGAAGGCCACTGGCTACGGCCTCGGCCTGTCCATCGTCGCCACCGGTCTGTGCCTGCTGCCCGGCGGCGTCACCATGCTGCTGTTCTCCCCGCTGTCGGCCCGCATCTCGGCCGCACGCGGCCCGCGGATCACGCTCGCGCTGGGCGCCGCCGTCATCGCCTGCGGCTACGCGCTCCGCATCGCCGACAGCCGCGACCTGTGGATGATCATTCTGGGCGCCACCGTGGTGGCCACCGGCACCACGCTCGCCTACTCCGCGCTGCCGACCCTCATCCTGCGGGCCGTGCCGGCCGCCCAGACCGCCTCCGCCAACGGCGTCAACGTCCTCATGCGCACCATCGGCCAGGCCGTCTCCAGCGCGGCCGTCGCCGCCGTCCTCGTCCACCACAGCAGCCCCCTCGGCGGCATCGCCGTACCCACCCTGCACGGCTACCAGCTCGCCTTCGCCATGGCGGGCGTCATCGCCCTCGCGGGCTGCGCGGCGGCCCTGTCCATCCCCGGCGACGGCCCCGCCGGCGGCACCCGGCGGGCCCGGGGCACCACCCGGGGCGCCCGTGACGAGGCGATGGAGGGAGCATGAGGACCATGACCACACCGCCCGGGCCGCCGCCCGCCCCCGCACGCCGGGACGCCGAGGCCACCAAGGCCGCCATCCTCAAGGCGGCCCGCCACCTCCTGGCCCGGCACGCGCACGCCGACATCACCCTCAAGGACATCGCCGAACGGGCCGGCGTCAGCCCGCCGTTGATCCTGAAGTACTTCGGCAACAAGGACACCCTGTTCGCCCGCGTGATGTCCTTCGACACCGACGCCGACGCCCTGCTCGACGCCCCGCTGGAGGACCTCGGCCGGCACATGGTCCGGCACGTCCTGTCCAGCCAGCGGGACCGCGGTGCCGACCCGCTGCTGCGCATCGCCTTCGCGCCGCTGCACGGTGACCACGGCGACATCCTCCGCGCCAACTTCCGCGCCCACGTGACCGAACGGCTCGCCGAGCGGCTCACCGGCCCCGACGCGGGCCTGCGCGCCGAACTCGCCGTCGCCGCCCTCGTCGGCCTCGGCGTGATGTACGGCATCGCCCGCGGCCCGCACCTGCGCGAGACCGGCACCGACACCGTCGCCGACCGCTACGGGCCGGTCGTGCAGGCGCAGTTGACGCCCGGGTGCTGAACCGCCCGGCGGCCCGCCGGGCGGGGCCCGGCCTTGAGGAAGGAAAAGTTGCCCACTGGACGATCGATCACGTGATCACGCCGGGCGGTACCGTCGGGCGGTTGCCCGTCCGCCGATGCCCCTTCGCCCGTGCGGGTGAGCAACGCACACCTTCATGCCGGAGCGGCCCGCCCGCGGGACCTCGTACCGGATGACAGACTGACGCCATGGACGAACGCGTGATGGGCAGGTCGGGCCAGTGGGCGTCGGTGATCGGCCTCGGCACCTGGCAGCTGGGCGCCGACTGGGGCGACGTGGACGACAAGGAGGCCCTGGTCGTCCTGGAGACGGCGGCCGAATCGGGGGTCACCTTCTTCGACACGGCCGACGTGTACGGCGACGGCCGCAGCGAACAGACCATCGCCTCCTTCCTGCGCGGCCGTCCCGATCTGCACGTGCTGGTGGCCACGAAGATGGGGCGCCGGGTCGAACAGATCCCCGAGAACTATGTCCTGGACAACTTCCGCGCCTGGAACGACCGCTCACGCCGCAACCTCGGCGTCGATCGCATCGACCTCGTGCAGCTGCACTGCCCGCCCACCCCGGTCTACTCCTCGGACGCGGTGTTCGACGCCCTGGACACCCTGGTGGAGGAGGAGCGCGTCGCCGCGTACGGGGTGAGTGTGGAGACCTGCGCACAGGCACTGACCGCGATCGCCCGGCCGAACGTGGCCAGTGTGCAGATCATCCTCAACCCCTTCCGTATGAAGCCCCTGTACGAGGTGCTGCCCGCCGCACGCGAGGCCGGCGTCGGCATCATCGCGCGGGTGCCGCTCGCCTCCGGGCTGCTGTCCGGCAAGTACACGAAGGACACGGTGTTCGCGGACGACGACCACCGCACCTACAACCGGCACGGCGAGGCCTTCGACCAGGGTGAGACCTTCTCCGGCGTCGACTTCGGCACCGGAGTCGAGGCCGCCGCCGAATTCGCCGCGCTCGCCCCCGAGGGGTACACGCCCGCCCAGCTGGCGCTGCGCTGGATCACCGAGCAGGACGGCGTCACCACGGTGATCCCCGGCGCCCGCAACCCGGGGCAGGCCCGCGCCAACGCCACCGCGGCGAAGCTGCCGCCGCTGCCGCGGGAGACGTTCACCGCGATCCGGGAGCTGTACGAGCGCTGGATCAAGGACCACGTCGAGCACCGCTGGTAGCCGCGGGTGCGCGGACCGTTTGAAGCGGCGGGCGCGCGGTTACACGCAACCGCATGACTGAGGCAGGACGGCGCAGGGGACGCAACGAGACCGAGGAGGAACGGGCCGACCGGATGTGGGGTGAGCTCATCCAGGAGGTCCGGGTGGCCCAGACGGGCGTACAGATCCTCTTCGGCTTCCTGCTGACCGTCGTCTTCCAGCCCAAGTACGGCAGGCTGGCGACCGTCGACCAGACGATCTACATCGTGACCGTCGTTCTGGGCGCCTGCGCGACCGGCGCCCTCATCGGACCGGTGTCCCTGCACCGCCTGGTCTCCGGCCGCAGGGTCAAGCCGCAGGCGGTACGGCTGGCGTCCCGGATGACGTTCGTCGGCCTGGTCCTGCTGCTCGCCACGATGACGTCGTCCCTGCTGCTGATCCTCCGGGTGGCCACGCACGACGGTTATGTGCCGTACCTGGTGGCGGCCGTGGTCGCCTGGTACCTGGTGTGCTGGTACGGCCTGCCGCTGTGGGCCCGCCGCAGGCACACGGCCCGCACCGACGACCGGCGACCGGAGGGACCGCCACCAGGCGGCGCGAAGCGCTAGCGGCGGACGAGCACCTCGGAGACCGCCAAGTGCATGGCCTCAGCCGTTGAGCGTGGCCATCAGCTCGGGCGTGTAACGGTCGCCGGTCACCGCCCCGTGAGGGGCGACCGCCTCGATCGCGTCGAGGTCGGCGCCGGTCAGGGTGGTCCCGGTCGCGGCGATGTTCTCTTCGAGGTAGCGGCGGCGCTTGGTGCCCGGGATGGCGACCGCACCCTGGTGCCGGACCCAGGCGAGCGCCAGCTGCGACGGGGTGACGCCCTTGTCGGAGGCGATGCGGCGGACCTCGCGGACGACGTCGAGGTTGCGGTCGAAGTTCTCGCCCTGGAAGCGCGGGTCGGTCCGGCGCCAGTCGTCCTCGGCGAAGTCGTCGGGGCTGGTGATCGCACCGGACAGGAAGCCGCGTCCCAGCGGGGAGTAGGCGACCAGGCCGATGCCCAGCTCCTGCAGGGTGTCGCGCACCCCGTTGTGCTCGATGTCGCGCTCGAACAGCGAGTACTCGGTCTGGACCGCGGTCAGCGGGTGGACGGCGTGGGCCCGGCGGATGGTCCGCGCGGATGCCTCGCACAGGCCGATGTGGCGGACCTTGCCCTGCGCGACCAGCTCGGCCAGGGCGCCGACGGTCTCCTCGACCGGCACCCCGGGGTCGATGCGGTGCAGGTAGTACAGGTCGACGTGGTCGGTGCCCAGATGCCGCAGCGAGCGGTCGAGGGCCCGGCGGACGTACTCGGGCCGGCCGTTCAGACCCACCGCCCGGCCGTCGTCGGTGAACTCGACGCCGGTCTTGGTGGCGACCACGGCGGCTTCCCGGCGTCCGGCGAGCGCCTTGCCGAGGAGCTGTTCGTTGACGAAGGGGCCGTAGCTCTCGGCGGTGTCCAGCAGGGTGACGCCCAGCTCCAGCGCCCGGTCGATCGTGGCCAGCGACTCGGTCTCGTCGGTGGCGCCGTAGAAGGCGCTCATCCCCATGCAGCCGAGGCCCTGGATGCCGACGGTCAGGCCCTGGCTGCCCAGTGCGCGGTGTTCCATGACGGTTCCCTTTCGATAACTAACTGGATAGATACCTACCGTACGCCAGGCTCCGCGGGACGTCAATAACCAGATAGTTACTTGGTAGGGTGGTGGGCATGACACGGGACTCCAGCGCCACCAAGGCCCGGCTGCTCGATGCCGCCTTCGCCGAATTCGCGGCCTACGGCATCGCCGGTGCCCGCGTGGACCGGATCGCCGAGGCCGCGGAGGCGAACAAGCGGCTGATCTACGTCTACTTCGGCAACAAGGAGCAGCTGTTCGACGAGGTGCTGCAAAGGGCGATGACCGCGGGCGCCGAATCCGTACCCTTCGACGTCGACGACCTGCCCGGATACGCCGGCGCGATCTTCGATCACCTGGTCGCGCGCCCGGACCTCATGCGACTGCGTCTGTGGAAGCTGCTGGAACGCCCCGCCGCCACGGGACTGGAGACCGAGGCCTACCGGCGCAAGATCGCCGCGGTGGCCGAGGCGCAGCAGCGTGGCCGGCTCGCCGGGGAGATGCAGCCCGACGACCTGCTGAGCATGGTCCTCGCCGCGGCCCAGGCGTGGTTCTGGGCCGCCGAGGGCGCCGGTCCGGGTGAGGCCGGCCGGTCCTGGCCGGCCGAGCGACTGGCCGTGCACCGTTCCGCGGTCGTCGAGGCCGCCCGCCGGATGTGCGAGCCGAAGGAGGGCGGCGCCTGAGCGGTCCGGCTCACTCCGTCGCGGAGGGCGACGGACGGCTCGTCAGCGCCCGCAGCTGACGGTCGTGCGGCCGGCTGAGCAGCAGCAGTGACAGCACGGCACCGATCAGCGCGCAGCACATGTCCCACTGGGTGTCCCACACATCGCCCTGGGTGGCGAGGAACGCGTCCGCGCCGCTGCCGCCGATCTCGGCCGCCAGCCATTCCAGCAGCTCGAAGCAGGCGCTGAAGGCCAGGCAGGCACACACCGTGAGCGGTGCCAGCCAGCGGCTGCCACGCAACGGCGACGTGCGGCTGAGCAGTTCCCGGACCAGCACGGCCGGTACGAAGCCCTGCATCAGATGCCCGAAGCGGTCGTACGGATTGCGGTCCAGGCCGAAGGTGTCGCGCACCCAGTCGCCCAGCGGGACCTGCGCGTAGGTGTAGTGGCCGCCGACCGCGAGGACCAGCGCGTGCACGGTCAGCAGCCCGCACAGCAGCCCCGTCAGCGGGAAGCGCCGCCAGAGCAGCACCACCAGGGGCAGTCCGGCCAGCGCCCACACGGTCTCCAGGAACCAGGTGGTGCGGTCGTGCACGCCCCACGCCGACACGGCCAGCCCGACGGCCACCACGCCGGCGAACAGGGCGGGCGGCACGCGGCGCGGGGTCGGGAGCGGGGCGGGGTGAACTGCGGTCACTGCGGGGCTCCTTGGCTCAGGATGTCGTGGAGCCCCCATCGTGGCGGCGGGCCGCGGCCGGGACATGAGTACCGCTACTCAGCCCGCGGAGAGGATCTCCTCGAGGAGGGCGTCCACCGGGATCCGTTCCTCACCCGGCGGGACGATCCGGTGGGTCTCGCGCAGGAACGCGGCGACCGCGGGCGCCCACGCGAACACCACCGCGTGATGCCGGGTGCCGTCCGGCCGGGTGTCTCCGAAGAACTCCAGCCGCAGCTCCTGCCAGAGACCGGTGGCGGCCGGCCGCAGCCGCACGTCACCGACGCCGACCGGCCCCTCCAGGCCGTCCGCGAGCATCTCCCGGTCCAGTCGCCAGGAGGCCAGCACACGGCCGTCGTGGGCGAAGACGGCGGTGACGGCGAACGGGTCGTCGGCGTCGTAGCCGAGGTGGGCCAGCACCGGACACCGGCCGGTGCCGGGTGCGAGCAACTCCACCACCAGGGTCTTGTGCACGAACGAGTTCACGCGGGGGCCTCCGGGAACGAACGGCGCGTAGAGCCCTCTAGTACCCCGGCAGAGCCCGAGATGCTCACCCGTGCGACTGATTCCCGCCGCTCCCGTCTCCCCGGCCGCCGCGCAGGGCGGCCGGGCGGCTGCCGAGGGCCTGCCGTGCGGCACGGTGTCAGCCGAAGGCCTCCCGCAGCGCGGGCAGCAGGGTCTTCGCCGACCAGTCCAGGTACGCCGGCTGCGAGTCGCCACCGATCTGCACCAGGGCGATCTCCTCGAACCCGGCCTCGGCATACGGTCGTACCGCCTCCACGAAGGCGTCCGGGTCGTCGCCGCACGGGATGGCGGAGGCGACGTCGTCCTCGGTGACGAACTGGGTCGCGGCCTCGAAGGAATCGGGGTGCGGCAGTTCGGCGTTCACCTTCCAGCCCAGGCCGAACCAGCGGAACTGGGAGTGGGCGCGCTTGACCGCCGTGTCCCGGTCGGGGTCGTAGCACACCGGCAGCTGGCCGACCCGGGGCTTGCCGGCGCCGCCGTGCCGGTCGAAGGCCTCCAGCAGGGCCGCCTTCGGCTCGGTCGCGATGACCAGGTCGGCGAGGTGTCCGGCGAGCTTGCAGGACTGTTCGCCGGACACGGCGATGCCGATCGGCGGAGCCTGCTCCGGCAGGTCCCACAGACGGGCCGACTCCACGTCGTAATGCGGCCCGTGGTGGGTGACATGGCCGCCCTCGAACAGCGCGCGGATGATCTGCACCGCCTCTTCGAGCATCTCGTGGCGTACGTCCACCGGGGGCCAGCCGCCGCCGACGACGTGCTCGTTGAGGTTCTCACCGGCGCCGAGGCCGAGCCGGAACCTGCCCTCGGACAGCAACTGCACGGTCGCCGCCTTCTGCGCCACGATCGCCGGGTGATAGCGCAGGATCGGACAGGTGACATAGGTCATCAGCGGGATCCGCGAGGTGGCCTGGGCGGCCGCGCCCAGCACGCTCCATGCGTACGAGGAGTGCCCCTGGGAGCGCAGCCACGGAAAGTAGTGGTCGGAGATCACCGAGAAGTCGAATTCGGCCTCCTCCGCCCGCACCAGGTGGTCCACCAGGTCACGGGGGCCGGTCTGCTCCGTCATCATCGTGTATCCGATGTGCACCATGGGGAGCGAGTCCCCGGCTCGACGGCCGGAAAACGGCCGGGCCGCTCCCGTCAGTCCTCTGGCGTACGGAAGGTCTGCAGGAACGTCTTCAGCGCCAGCCGGTTGGCCGCGTCGTCCCAGGTCCCTGCGGGTGTGGTGAAGCGCAGCGAGAAGCCCCGCCGGCCGCCCAGCAGGAAGCCCCGCCCGAAGGTGTGCGCCCGCTCGTCCCCGGACCCGGCGAGCCACTCCAGGTCGGCGGCCTTGCGGCCCTGGTAGGTGGTGGCCCGGATGGTGCCGACACGACGGTAGCCGGGCAGTTCCGCCAGGCCGGGCTCGACGTCGTCCCGCCAGACGGCGACCGGGTCGGGTCCGACGCGCTCGCTGTAGGTGACGGCGAGGGCGGGGGAGTCGTCGTCCCGGCCGAAGGTGACGCGGTAGGCGAGGTCGGTGACCCGGGAGGTGGTCAGCCGCTTCCAGCCCTCGGGCAGCGCCACCGCGAAGCCCTCGGGGGCGGTGTACGGGCGGTAGCCGGCCGGCAGCGCGGGGGAGGCCGGGGCGCTCGGCGTGGCGGTGGGCGTGGGCCTGGTGTCACCGCCGGTCTGACGGTCGGCGGGTGTGGCCGGGGCGGTGGTCCGGGGCGGGGCCGCGGCCGTGTCCGTGCCCGGCAGTGCCCCGGCCGCGGCCAGCACCGCGGCGGCCACGGCGACCACGCTCACCGCGGCCCCGGCGGCCACGACCCGTCTGTTCCGCCCCGGCCCGGCGTGGCGCATGCCGCGGTAGGCGCCGCGCACCCGGGGCGCGGGCACCGGCTCCCGGTCCGCGTCGGTGTCCTCGCTCAGTGCCCGGATCAGGGCCTCGCGGACCACGGGCCGGGTCAGCCGTTCCCGCGCGTTCTTGCGCAGCAGCCCCTGCACGGCCTGGCTGAGCGGACCGGCGCGCAGCGGGGTGCGCAGCGGCAGCCGGTCCACGGCCCTCAGCGTGGCGTCGGGCCGGCCGCGGTCCCGGAACGGCGGGCGGCCCTCGACCATCGTGTAGAGCAGCGCGCCGAGCGCCCACAGGTCGGCGGCCGGGCCGATGCGCTCGTCACGCGCCTGCTCCGGCGAGGCGTACGACGGTGCCGTGAGCCGCGGGACGAGCGTCGCGCCCGCCAGCCCGAACCCCGTGACGACGACCGGGCCGTCCTCGCGGACGAAGACCTGGCCGGGACTCAGTTCGCCGTGCGTGATGCCCTCGTCGTGCGCGGCCTGGAGCACGTCCAGCAGCTCCAGGCCGAGCCGGGCCGCCCGGACCGGGTGGAGTGAGCCCTCGTGGGCCAGGAGTTCGCCGAGCGGCGTGCCGCCGATCCACTCCGTGACCGTCCACAGGGTCCCCGCCTCGACCACGGCGTCCATGACTGCGGCGACCCGGCCCGGGCGCAGCAGTCGCATGGTCTCGGAGGTGCGCACGACCCGGGCGGTGACCCGGCGCGCGGTGTCCTCGGCGGCCGGCTCCGGCAGGGCGGTCTGGGTCAGCAGGCGCGGCTGCCCGGCGGTCACGTCCTCGGCGTACCACCACAGGCGGTTCGTCTCGCGGGCGAAGACCTCCAGCAGCCGGTACCGCCCGGCGACCAACTCGTGTGCGGAGACGTGCGCCTTGGCCATGGTCATCCCTCGCTGACACCCCTGCCTCGTGTTTCCCAGAGGTACGCGAGGCGCGCCCGGGTGCGTTCAAAGAATTCTCAACTCGGGGACGGCGAGGGCCTTCCATTCCGTCGTTCGAAAGGGCTTGCGGTTTGAGATGGTCGCACCGGCCGACCGTTCGACCTGATTGTTACCGAGGGTAATCCGCGGCCGAAGGCTCACAGGAGGGAGAAGCGCCCGGCCCATCCGGTGAGTTCCGCGGCTGTCGTGTTGCCCCCGCACACCACGAGCGCGATCCGGGCGCCGTCGCCGACCCGCGCCGCGACCTGCCGGGCCGCCGGCAGCAGACAGCCCGCGGCCGGCTCCGCCCACACCTTGGCGTGCTCGGCCAGGTCCAGACAGCCCCGCACGGCGTCCCGGTCCGGCACCACCAGTACCTCTTCGACGAGCGCCGAGACATGGTCGTACGTCAGCCGGGACACCGAGGGCGCGCTGAGCGTGGTCACCAGCGACGACAGCGGCACCGGCACCGGACCGCCCGCCTTCAGCGCCGCGGACATGGCCTCGGCGCCCTCGGTCTCCACGCCCCAGACGCGCACCCCGGGCCGCCGGGCGCGCAGGGCCGCGGCGATCCCGGCGATCAGTCCGCCGCCGCCGATGCTGACGACGACGTCGGTGATGCCGTCCGCGTCCTCGGCCAACTCCAGCCCCACCGTGCCCTGTCCGGCGATGACCACCGGGTCGTCGAACGGATGGACCAACGTCAGTCCCTCGTCCCGCAACCGCGTCACCAGCCGGAAGGCGCTGTCCATGCCGTCGGTCAGCCGCACCGACGCCCCGGCGTCCTCGGCGAGTGCGAGGGAGCGCGCGGGCGCGGTACGGGGCATCACCACGGTCGCCTTCACGTCGAGGGCCGCGGCCATCACCGCGAGCGCGATCCCGTGGTTGCCGCCGCTCACCGCGACCACGCCCGCCGCCCGCTCGGCCTCGCTCAGCGACAGCAGCTTCGCCGTGGCCCCGCGGGCCTTGAACGAGCCGGTGCGCTGGAGGAGTTCGAGCTTGGCGGTGACCGGTACGCCGAGCAGCTCGGTCAGGCCCCAGCTCGCCACCGTGGGGGTCCGTACGACGTGTCCGGCGATCCGCTGCGCGGCGGCTTCGATGTCCGAGATGCCGATCAAGGTGCTTCACCCTTCCGGCGCGGATCGGGAACCGCGCCGGTCGCACCTTGACCCGGCGGGACACCGCGGGTCAACGCCGTTTCGCAGCCGGGCACGATCCCAGAGCACGGGCCTACAGCTCGCGGCCCACCAGGAGGTCCAGCAGCCCGGCCAGGTCCCCGGCGGCGCCGCCGGCCAGGGGCGCGCCGGCGAGCAGTGTCCGAGCGGCGGCCGTGTGGGCGCGGGCCTCGTCCAGCGCTGCCGCGCGGCCCCCCGCGGACTCGATCAGCGCGGCGGCCTCCTCCGCACGCTCGGGCGAACCGAGCAGCGCGGGCAACTGCCGGGCCGTCGGGGAGTCCAGCGCGGCCAGCACGGGGAACGTCTTCTTCCGCTCGCGCAGATCGCTGCCCACGGGCTTGCCGGTGACGGCCGGATCGCCCCAGACACCCAGCACGTCGTCGACCAGCTGGAAGGCGACCCCCAGATGCCGCCCGGCCCGGTCCAGGGTGGCGACCGTGGCCCGGGGCGCCCCGCCGAGCACGGCCCCCAGCGCGAGGGCACAGCCCAGCAACGCGCCGGTCTTGCCCTCCGCCATGGCCCGGTACTCCTGTGCCGTCACCCGCTCGGGGCCGGTCCACGGCCGGGTGGCGAACAGCAGGTCGTCCGCCTGCCCGTGCACCAGGTCGGCGAGGGCCGCCGAGAGCAGCCGTACCGCTGCGGGGGCCTCGGGCGCGGCGGCGAGGGTCTCGACGGCCAGCGCGAACAGGGCGTCCCCGGCGAGTACGGCCGGGCCCGTGCCGTACGCCTGCCACACGGCGGGGCGGCGGCGCCGGGTCGTGTCGCCGTCCATGATGTCGTCGTGCAGCAATGAGAAGGCGTGCACCAGTTCCACCGCGACGGCCGCGGGAACACCGGCCCGCCCGTCGGCGCCCGCCGCCTCGGCGCCGAGCACCGCCAGTGCCTGGCGCACGCCCTTGCCGCCGGACGCGCCTGCGGGCGCCCCGCCGACCTCGCACCAGCCGAAGGAGTACGCGGCCATCTCGGCCACCCACGGGTGCAGCCGCCCCACCGCCTCCTCCAGCGCGGGCCGCACCAGTTCCCGGCAGCGGGTCAGGACGGGCCGCGCCGACTCCTGCACCGGCGAGGTGAGCGCGGTCATCGCACGACCTCCGCGTCCAGGCCGAACTCCCGCTGGGCCCGGGCCACCATCTCCCGCGCGTGCCGCAGCCCGCTGCGCTCCAGCGTCCGGGCCAGACCGGCGAGTTCGGCGGCCGTCTCGGCGCGGTCGCGGCCCAGCCGGGCCAGGGCCTTGGCGAGGCCGAGCCGGGACAGCGCCTCGCCGCGCGGTTCGCTCATCGTCCGGAACTCCGCCAGCGCCAGCTCGTACCTGTCCCGCGCCTCGGCGTACCGTCCGGCCCGGTAGAGGACGTTGCCCTGCATCTTGTGGTTGTAGGCGAGCGCGCTGGACAGGTTCATCTCGCGGCAGCCGGCCTCCGCCTCGGACAGCAGTTCCAGCGCCCGCTCCGTGGCGCCGTCGCGCACCGAGAGGACGTCCGCCAGTCCGCGCAGCGCCCAGGCGTGCCCGCGCCGGTCCTCGGCCCGCGCGGATATCTCCGCCGCCTCCTCGAACAGCGCGTACGCCCGGTCGTAGTCGCCGGTGTTGCGGTGCATCTGGGCGATGCCCTCCAGGGCCCACACGGTGTGCCGGGCCTCCCCGCGCCGGCGGGCCTCGGCCAGCAGCTGCTCGTGCAGCCGGCCGACCGCGTCGTAGTCGCCCTGGATCCGGCCGGTCTCCGCGAGACCGGCCAGCGAGTAGCCGCGCACCACGACGTCGCCGCCGCGCTCACCGAACTCGGCCGCGAGTCCCAGCAGCCGCCAGGCCAGCGGGAACGCCCCGCGCTGCCGGGCCAGGGTGCCGCCGCTCCACAGTGCCCAGGCCATGGCCGCCGTGTCCCCGGCGTCCCGGGCGGCGCGGTAGCTCGCCTTCCAGGCCCGGTCGGCGTCGCGCACATGGCCGAGCCGCCGGTGCGCCTCCGCGACGGCGAGCCCGCAGCGCGCCGCCTCGCCCGGGCGGCCCGCCCGCTCGGCCGCGCGCAGTTGCTCGGTGCCCTCGGCCAGCACGTCGACCAGCGAGGAGTTCACGGACAGGGTGGTCAGGGCGCCCTGGTACTCCGGGGCGAAAGCCTTGCCGTACATGCGTACCCTTCTATACACGGAGTGTATACATGACGTGTATAGCGTCTCGGAAATTTGCCCCGGCCCGAGGGCCGGGGCTCGGTCTGTTGTCGATCAAGACGTCGGTACGCCGACGGGGGTTGCCCGCACGGCACGCATCAGTTGTGAAGGTTCGGTGCCGCTGTGCCTTCCGGTGTTTCCCGGGCTCAGTGCTGCTGCGCCTTCTGGGGTGTCACCTCGCTCGGCCGCACGACGACGTATCCCTCGCCCTGGAGCATCAGCTGCACTGCCTCGCCGGAGCCGCCGCGCAGCATCGAGCCGATGGACTGCGAGCGGTGCAGTGAGGTCTGCAGGTGCGCGGTCCAGCCGACCACCGCGTCCGTGTCGACGTACACCGGCGCCTGCGCGGACACCGGAATGACCAGCGGGTTGCCCTCGCAGACCAGACCGAGCAGGCCCTGCCCGGTGAACACGCTGTTGAACAGGCCGCCGCCGGCGATGCCCGAGCCCTTCACCGTCTTGATCTCGTACGACAGAGAGGCGTCGAAACACAGGACGTTGCGGCCGTTGACGGTGAACTGGTCACCGGGCTCGACCTCCACGATGAAACAGTTCTGCGCCTCGTGCGCGAACCAGGCCTCGCCCTGACCGCGCACCGCCATGAGGGGCAGTCCCTCGCCGGTGACCGCACGCTTGAGCATGCCGCCGACGCCCTGCCCCTTGCGCTCGAACCTGAGGTCGCCGCGGTAGGCCACCATCGCGCCCTGCCGCGCGTACATCTCACCGTTCACCGCATACTTGATGCACTTGGCGTTCTCGACGGACATACCCGGCTGCACGGCCGGCTGCGCCATGTGCCGGCTGGAAAAAAGATCACCCTTCATGCGGGGCATGGTGTCCCGGAGGAAGGCATTCCGCCAAGATCGCGGACGGTACCGGTTCGGCCACCGGACCGCCGCGTCCCGTGCGAGCCGGTCCGCCCGCCGCCCGCGGAGCCGGCCCGCCTGCCGCCCACGAAGCCGGTCCGCCCGCGGTGTCCGTCACGCACCGCCGCTGCGAAGGACGGCGAACGCCTCGTGCAGCAGGTGCCCGAACTCCTCGACCGCGAGCGGCTCGGCCAGCCCGCCGTCGCGGGTCGCGAACGCGATCAGGGCACTGCGCACGGCGGCGACCGAGGCGCGGGCGAGGACCGAGGCGCGCAGGGCCCGCGCCCGGGCCGGCTCGTCGGGCGACTGCCGGGCGAGCCGGTCCTCGAGAGCCTCGGCGATGCCGTCCTCGAAGGCGGTGAGCACGCCGGTGCCCCGCGTTCCGGTGGCCAGAGTGCGGGGCGGGGCACCGACGAAGAGGATGCCCAGGCCGTCGTCGAGGCGTGCGGCGGCGGCGACCAGGCCGTTGAGGACGGCGCTGTAGGCGGGCTCGGGTGCCGGGCGCCCGGCGATCTCCTCCACGAGCAGCGGCACGAAGTCCAGGACCTCGGCGAAGACCAGGTCCTCCTTGGACGGGAAGTACCGGAAGAAGGTGCGCTCGGTGACCCCGGCAGCGGCGGCGATGTCCCTGACCGTCGTCTCCTGGTAGCCGCGTTCCGCGAACATGCGGGTGGCCGTGCGGAGCAAACTCCGGCGCGTGGCGGCCTTCTTGCGGTCCCGCCTGCCCATCTCCTGCACTTCCCGCTGCTCCACGCGCTCATCCTGACACGTCGGCCGCCCGGTCCCCGGCCGTCGGTGCTCCCGGAAAAGTGTCAGCCCTGACACTTCCGCTATCGTGTCAGTCATGACACTTTTTGGCTCGCCGGCCTCCCGGCCGCGCGCGCGTCGGCGTACGGCCCTCGCTCTGGCCGCCGTCCTCGCCCTGGCGGCCGCCCTCACCGGCACGGCCGAAGCGGTGGTCCGGGACCGGATCGCCGACCGGATCGCAGCCGTCGCCGGGAAGCGGCTCGGCACCACCCCGGACGTCGGCCTCGGCAGCACACCCGCGCTGTGGCAGCTGGCCCGGGGGACGCTCCCCGACGTCGAGCTGACCGCCGACGGGGTGGCCGCCCGGCACATGACCGGCCTCACCGTCGACGCCCACCTGCACCAGGTGCGCCGGAGCGGGAAGGGGGGCACGGTCGGTTCGTCCACCGTGACCGTCGACGCCGATGCCGCCTCCCTGGCCGGCACCGGCGGCGGCCGCCCGGCGAGCGTGGTCGTCCCCGACCCGGCGCACGGACGGTTCGTCGTCCACCTGGGCCGTTCGGGCGCCCTGACCGTCCCCGTCACACCCACCTTGCGCGGGCGGACGATCCACCTCGTCCCCGGCCGGCCCTCGTACGCCGGCACCCCTCTCCCCGACGCCCTGGCCGGGACGGCCACCGCGAGGGCCGCCCGCACGATCCCCCTGACCGACCTCCCGCTGAGCCTCCGGCCGCGCCGGCTCACCGTCACCGACAGCGGGCTGCGACTCACCCTGAGCGGCGGCCCCGCCGCCGTCTCCGCCTGACCCCGGAGCCTCCCCCCTGTACGAGGTCCTCCCCGTACGAGGGCTCCTCCCCGGACGTGCCGCTCAGCCCCCCAAGTTCCTCGCAAGGAGCCCGTTTCCCATGCCTTCACTCCTCCACCGGCTCGGCCGGGGCGCCTTCCGGCACCGTAGGGCGGTGCTCGCCGCCTGGCTGCTGGTGCTGACCGCGATGGTCACCTGCGTCATCACCGTCGGCGGCGAAACCGACGACGAGTTCACCGTCCCGGGCTCACCGGCCCAGACCGCGATGGACAGCCTCAGGACCGAGCTGCCGCCGGCGGCCGGCACCAGCGCCCAGATCGTCTTCGTCGCCCCCGCGGGCCACAAGATCACCGAACCGCGGTACGCCGAGGCCGTCAGCTCCACCATGGCCCGGGCGGACAAGGCCCCGCAGGTCGTGTCCGTCACCGACCCGGTGCACAGCAAGGCAATATCGGCGGACCGCACCACCGCGCTCGGCCAGGTCCGCTATCAGGTCTCCCGCGCCGGGCTGCACGACGGCAGCCTCACCGCGCTGGAGACCACCACCCGGGACGCCGAGGAGACCGGCCTCACCGTCGAGATCGGCGGCACCGCGTACGGCAGCGGCACGAGCACCGGCCACACGAAGGAACTGACGGGTGCCGCCGTCGCCCTCGTGGTGCTCACCCTCACCTTCGGCTCACTGCTCGCGGCCGGCATGCCCCTGCTGACGGCGATCGGCGGCGTGGCCGTCACCCTGCTCGGCCTGTCCGCGCTGAGCGGCGTCCTGACCGTCTCCAGCACCGCGCCCTCACTGGCGTCCATGCTGGGCCTCGCGGTCGGCATCGACTACGCCCTCTTCATCCTCTCCCGGCACCGCTCCCAACTGGCCGCGGGCATGGCCGCCGAGGAGTCGGCGGCCCGGGCCACCGCCACGGCGGGCAGCGCGGTTGTCTTCGCCGGTCTCACGGTGATCATCGCCCTGTGCGGCCTGGCCGTCGTACGCATCCCGTTCCTCACTGTCATGGGCCTGGCCGGCGCCGCCGCCGTCCTGGTAGCCGTCGGCGCCTCCGTCACGCTGCTGCCGGCCGTGCTGGGCTTCGCCGGGGAGCGGCTGCGCCCGAAGCCGGACTCGCGCGCCGCCCGGCGCGAGCAGGCGGCGCACGGCACCGAGCCCGGCGTACGCCGGCCGATGGGCGAACGCTGGGGCAGGGCCGCGATCCGCCGCCCGCTGCTCACCCTGGTCGCGGTGCTCGCCGGCCTGCTGGTGGTCGCCCTGCCCGCCCGTGACCTGCGGCTCGCCCTGCCCGACAACGGCTCGGCCCCGGCGGGCAGCAGCCGGCGGCACGCGTACGACCTGGTGTCCGACAGGTTCGGCCCCGGCTTCAACGGCCCCCTGCTCATCCGCGCCGACACCGCCCGCGTCGACGACCCGCGGCAGGCCACGGCCACCCTGGTCGACGACCTGAAGGCCACCGACGGCGTCGCCGCGGTCGGCGAGCCGCAGGTCGTCCGGCACGGCGACGTGGCCGTCATCCAGGTGGTGCCGACGACCGGCCCGACGGACGAGAGGACGAAGGACCTCGTCGCGCACCTGCGCGACGAGGCGAGCGGGTGGCGGAAGCGGATCGGTGCCGAGGTGTCGGTGACCGGTACGACGGCGGTGAACATCGACGTGTCCGACCGGCTCGCGAGCTCACTGGCCCCCTTCTCCCTCGTCGTCGTCGGGCTCTCCCTGCTGCTGTTGCTGCTGGTGTTCCGTTCGGTGGTCGTGCCGCTGAAGGCCGGCCTGGGCTTCCTGCTCTCGGTCGCCGCCACCTTGGGCGCGGTCGTGGCCGTCTTCCAGTGGGGATGGCTCTCGGGCCTGGTCGGGGCCGACGAGAACGGGCCGGTGGTCAGCATCCTGCCCATCCTGGTGATGGCCGTTCTGTTCGGACTCGCCATGGACTACGAGGTGTTCATGGTCAGCCGCATGCGCGAGGCGTACGTCCACGGCGCCGCGCCACGCGATGCCGTCCTGGCCGGGTCCCGGCACGCCTCCCGCGTGGTCACCGCCGCCGCGCTGATCATGTCCGTGGTGTTCGCCGGCTTCGTTCCGGGCGGCAGCACCATACTCAAGCCGATCGCCTTCGCCCTCGCCTTCGGTGTCCTCGTCGACGCCTTCCTGGTCCGCATGACGCTCGTCCCGGCCGTCCTGGCCCTCGTCGGACGGGCGGGCTGGTGGCTGCCGAAGTGGCTGGACCGGCTGCTGCCCCACCTCGACATCGAGGGCGAACGGCTCCCGGCCCCGGCCCGCACGGCGGGGCTTCCCCACGCAGGCGAGAACCCCGGGGCCCCGCTCGACGGCCCGGTGTCACGGTGAAGCGGCCGGCGCCGGGCCGGGATCCTCCGTACCTGCTCCGTCTTGCTCCGCCTTGCCCGCCGGCTTGCCGCAGAACGCCGACTCCAAGGCACCCGCCAGCGTGTCGAGGACCTTCCCGTTGTTCGACGTGTTCGCCACGGCCGTGAGGCTGCGGCCGCCGTCCTTCGTCGCGAAGGCGTACGTGTAGTAGCCCTGCACCGCGCCCGTGTGTCCGTACACCGAGAGCCCGCAGGACAGGTCGCGCCGTCGCAGTCCGAGCCCGTACGCCGTCGTGCCGGTCACCTTGACGAAGCGCTCCATCTCGGCGAGCCGCGGGGCGGACAGCAGTTTGCCGCCCAGCAGGGCGCCGTAGAAGGCGTCGAGGTCCCGTGCGCTGGAGATGACGGCTCCTGCGCTCTGCGCCCAGGACACGGTCTGTGTGGTCGCGTCGACCAGCGGTGCGCCCGCCTTGTCCGGAGTCAGGTAGCCACGGGCGTATCGTCCCGGCATGGCGGTGTCCGGGTGAACGTAGAATGTGTCGTTCAGCTTCAGCGGCTTGAAGATGCGGTTCTGGTACGCGCTCTGCACGGACCGGCCCGTGAGCTTCTCGATGAGCAGGCCGGCGACGACGAAGTTCGTGTTGGAGTACGAGTAGGCCGCGCCGGGCGCGTTGGTGCGGGGCTTCTTCAGGGAGAGGGCGACCAGTTGGCGGTAGGTGAAGACCTTCTTCCGGACCGCCTCGAAGCCGGAGACGCTGTCGGCGAACATGTCGTTCGTGTAGTCGTACAGGCCGCTGCGGTGGCTCAGCAGATGGCGGACCGTGATGCGGTCGTCCGGCAGCAGTCCGGGCAGGTAGCGGTTGACCGGCGCGTCGAGGGCGAGTTCGTGTTCGTCGACGAGCTGGAGCAGTACGACGGCCGAGAAGGTCTTGGTGACGCTGCCCACCCGGAACCGGTCGTCGGTGTTGATGACCCGCTGGGTGCTTCGGTCGGCAATGCCCTGTGTGACACGGTACGTCCGGCCGTGGTCGTCGATCCGGGCCAGCGCGCCCGGTGCGCCCTGGGCCACCACCGAACGCAGCACCGCGGCCAGGCCCGCGGTGTCCGGCGCCCCGGTCGCGGCCTGCGCGGGGACTGCGAGGAGCGACAGCGCGACCGCTCCGAGGACCGCTCCCCGCCCCACCGTTGCTGAGACCATCCCCTACCCACTCCCATCGGTACGCTTCCTGATGCGATATCGGTCACATTCCGCCCTGGGAACCTAGAGGATTGAGGCAACGTCTCCACAGCCGACACACAGTTGGTGCTCCTGTGATCACTCTGTGGCGCCCATTCGTAAAGGATTGCCATAGAAGTTCGCGAAATGGATCATTCCGGCTTTACGCGCACATGACTGATCCGCCAGGGTTACCCCCCGGGGCCGGAACAGCCCCCGTGGCGCCAACTGCGCCATGCCTCAAGGCGGTTGGGGATCCCTGCCGCCTTCGAACGAAGGAACCCTGATCAGATTGCGTAGACCGCACATACGCACCGTGGCGGTCGCCGTCGCGGTAGCGACGGCTGCCACGGGCCTGGCCGGCACGGCCTTCGCGGGTCCCTCCACCGGCGTGGAGCGGTCCGCCGCCTCCGCCGCCTCGAACGCCACGGTGGTGGTGAAGGCGGCGACCACCGCGGCCTTCGCCCACGCCTCGGCGACCGGCGTCTCGAAGGGCGATGCACTGCACGCCCAGGACGTCATGATCGACCCCGAGGGTGCCCGGCACGTCCGTTTCGTTCGCACCCACAACGAACTTCCGGTCCTCGGTGGCGACCTGATCGTCCACCTCGACCGCAAGCTCGCCTACACGGGCGTGACCCGTGCGGCCGCCCACGCCGTCAAGCCGGCCGCCACCAAGGCCAAGCTGACCGCGGGCCAGGCCGCCGCCAAGGCCGCCCAGGCCGCCAAGGGTGACGCGGGCAGCGCCCAGCTCGTGCTGGACGCCCGCGGTGGCGCCGCGGCCCTGGCCTACCAGGTCTCCGTCACCGACAAGGACGGCTCCCACACGGTCGTCGTCGACGCGATCACCGGCAAGGTGCGCAGCAACACGCCCGACCAGGACGAGTTCCTGTCGCCGAAGCTGCTCGACACCCTGCGCGAGCGCGGCGAGACCGCCGATCCCGCCACCGGTGCCGGCTCCCTCTCCGCCACGTCCGGCCTGGTCGGCTCGTCCTCCTCCGGTGCGGCGGCCTACCCGTCGGCCGCGAAGGGCACCGGCAAGACCCTCTTCGTGGGCACCGTCGGTCTCACCACCACGCAGACCTCGCGCGGGCACTACCAGCTCAAGGACCCGAACCGGTACGGCACCGAGACCCGGGACGCCAAGGGCTCGTACACGGAGAAGTTCAGCTCCGGCTCGAAGTTCACCAACACGTCCAACGTGTGGGGCAACGGCAAGACCACCAGCCGGGTCAGCGCCGCCGCCGACGCCCAGTACGGCATCACGAAGACGCTCGACTTCTACAAGAGCACCTTCAAGCGCAAGGGCATCGCGAACAACAGCAAGCCCGCGCAGGCGATGGTCCACTGGGGCAACAAGGTCGCCAACGCGTTCTGGGACCCCACCTGCAACTGCATGCTGTACGGCGACGGCGACGGCCAGATGTTCAAGAAGCCGCTCGTGGTCCTCGACGTCACCGGTCACGAGCTGACCCACGGCGTGGTGGAGGCGACCGCCAACCTGCAGCCGACCTTCGTCGACTCCGACGGCAACCAGTACGGCGAGCCGGGCTCGCTGAACGAGTCGCTCGCGGACATCTTCGGCTCGAACGTCGAGTTCTACGCCAAGAACTCGAAGGACACCGCGGACTACCTGGTCGGTGAGAAGCTGGGCCTCGCGCAGAAGTTCCTGCGCCGCCTGGACCACCCGTCGCTCGACAAGCTCGAGGGCACCATCGACTACTGGTCGGCGGACACCTACTACACCGAGGTGCACGCCGGTTCCGGTGTCTCGTCGCACGCCTACTACCTCCTCGCCGAGGGCAGCGGCAAGAAGACGATCAACGGCGTCAACTACAACTCGCCGACGTACCACAACGTCACGGTCAAGGGCATCGGCCGCACCAAGGCGACCGCCATCTACTACCGTGCGCTGACCCGCTACATGGTCTCCACGACCGACTTCCACCAGGCGCGCACCGCGACCCTGAAGGCGGCCAAGGACCTGTACGGCTCGAACAGCACCGAGTACAAGACGGTCGACAAGTCGTGGGCCGCGGTCAACGTCACCGCCGCCAACACGCCGCGCGCCCACTGACGGACGCCGGCACACACCAGCACCACCGGATGCCCCGCCTCGCGCGGGGCATCCGCATGTCCGGGTACAGGCGGGCGCGGCCGGGTGCAGGTGCGCTCCCGCAGGAGCACGCCAGCACGGGGGTACAGGGGCGCAGGCGGACGCCTCGACTGCGTCCGTAACAGCCGCTGTTTCTTTCATTGACAGCGGAAAATAAGGGCCCTAGGTTCCCGGCCATGCGCTCGACCCCGCACGCCGAGACGTTCCCGGCGCACACGCCGGCCGCCGCCCAGGTCTTCACGGCGGTCCTGTCCCACGGCCCCCTGACCCGCCTGGAGGCGGGCCGCCGGGCCGGGCTGTCCCCGGCCGCCGTGACCAAGGCCGTACGCCCCCTGCTGGCGGCCGGATACCTCGCCGAGGGCGGCGGCCCGGGGGAGGACACCGGCGAGAAGTCCCGCCCGGCACTCGGGCGGCCCGCCGGCCTGGTCCGGGTCAACGGCGAACGCGCCCTCTTCATCGGCGTGAAGGCGACCGGCGACGAGCTGATCGCCGTCCTGACCGACCTGTGCTGCCGTATCCGGCTCGCCCGCCGCACCCCTCTGCCGGACCGTGCGCCGGGCCCCGTGCTGTCCGCGACCGCGGACCTCGTGCACGAACTCCTCACCCACGCCGCCGAGTCGGCGGCCCCGGTGGCCGGCCTCGGCATCGCCGTGTCCGGCGACGTCGACCGCGCCGAGGGCGTCGTACGCTACTCGCCGTTCCTCGGATGGCGGGACGTGCCGCTCGCCGAACTCGTCAGTGCTGCCTGCGGGTTGCCGGTCACCGTCGACAACGACGTGCGCGCGCTGACCGTCGCCGAGCAGTGGTTCGGAGCCGGTGCGGGGCTGACCGGCTTCGCCGTGGTCACCGTCGGCGCCGGCATCGGCTGCGGACTCGTGGTGCACGGCCGGGTGGTCGCCGGAGCCCACGGCGTGGCAGGCGAGATCGGGCACCTCGTCGTCGACCCCGCCGGTCCCCTCTGCCACTGCGGCAACCGTGGCTGCGTGGAGGCGATCGCCGGGGACGGCGCGATCCTCGCCCGGATCCGCGAAGTGACCGGCCGCCCGGTCGCCGACGGCCGCGAGGCGCTGGCACTGGCCCACGAGGGCGTGCCCGGGGCCCGCGAGGTGTACGCCAGGGCGGGAGAGGCCATCGGCCGGGCCATCGCCACCGTCGCCAACCTGCTCGGCCCCGAACGCGTGATCATCTCCGGCGAGGGACTCGCCGCCTACGACCTCTTCGCGGAGCAGATCCGGGAGGCGTTCACCGCGGCCGCCTTCGGGTCCGCCGCCCGGTGCGACGTACAGACCCGCCCGCTGCCCTTCGAGGAGTGGGCGCGCGGTGCTGCCGCTGCCGCCATCCAGACCTTCATCACCCAGGCACCCAGCAGCGGAAAGGGCTGAGCCGCCCCGACCCGAACCCACCCAGGAGGTACGGCCCATGCGGTCACCCTCGTACCCCGTCCTGCCCGCACGCGGGCTCAGAGCCGCCCTCGTCCTGGCCCTCACCACGGGCCTGGCCACGGCACTCCCGGCCACCGCGGGCGCCGAGCCCGCGCCGGTCCCGGTCCCGGTGCTGGCCGCCAAGCCCTACATGGGCTGGTCCAGCTGGAGCATGCAGTCGTCCAAGTACCCCGGCCTCAACCCGGACGGCGACTACAGCTACCTGACCGAGGCCAACGTCCTGAAGCAGGCCGACGCCCTGGCCGAGAAGCTCGCGCCGTACGGCTACGAGTACGTCGCCATCGACTCCGGATGGTGGCGGGACAAGGACTGGAAGCCCCGGTTCGACGCCTACGGGCGCCAGCAGGCCGACCCCGTCCGCTTCCCGCACGGCATGAAGGCGGTCGCCGACCACATCCACGGCCTCGGTCTGAAAGCCGGCATCTACCTCCCGGCCGGCCTGGAGAAGGAGGCCTACGGCGAAGGCAAGGTGCCCATCCGGCACGCCGACGGCTGCACCACCGCCGACATCGTCTACGGCGACCTGCGCACCACCAACGGCTGGGACAGCGCCTACAAGATCGACTTCGGCAGGCCGTGTGCGCAGAAGTACATGGACTCCCAGGCCCAGTTGCTCGCCTCCTGGGGCTACGACTTCCTCAAGCTCGACGGCGTGGGACCCGGCTCCTCCAGAAGCGGCGACAACTACGACAACGTTGCCGACGTGGCCGCCTGGCAGAAGGCGATCGCCGGCACCGGCCGCCCCGTCCACCTGGAACTGTCCTGGTCCCTGGACATCGGCCACGCCGCCGACTGGAAGAAGTACTCGAGCGGCTGGCGCGTCGACACCGACGTCGAGTGCTACTGCAACACCCTGGTCAGCTGGGAGAACTCCGTCGACGACCGCTTCGACGACACCCCCGGCTGGACCAGGCACGCCGGCCCCGGCGGCTGGAACGACCTCGACTCCCTCGACGTCGGCAACGGCACCATGGACGGCCTGACCAAGGCCGAACGGCAGACGTACGCCACCTTGTGGGCCATCGCCAAGTCCCCCCTCTACACCGGCGACGACCTCACCAGGCTCGACGACTACGGCGTGAAGCTCCTCACCGACCGCGAGGTCATCGCCGTCGACCAGGGCAACTCCCCGCCCGCCCGGCCCGTCACCCCCTCCGACCCCCAGCAGGTGTGGGCCGCGAAGAACCCCGACGGCACCTACACGGTCGCCCTGTTCAACCTCGCCGACTCCCCGTCCTCCGTCACCGCCGACTTCTCCGCCCTCGGCTTCACCGGCAAGGCGGCCGTCCGCGACCTGTGGAACCACGAGAACCTCGGCTCCCGCAAGAACAAGATCACCGAGGCCCTGCCCGCCCACGGCTCCCGCCTGTTCACCGTCACCCCGCACGGCAGCGCCCTCACCACCACCGGCCACGAGGCCGAGGCCGGCGCCAACACCCTCGGCGGCCGGGCCTCCGTCGCCGACTGCGCCGCCTGCTCCGGCGGCAGGAAGGTCGGCGACCTCTACGCCGGCGCCACCCTCCGCTTCAACGACATCGTCGTGCGCAAGCCCGGTACGTATCTGATCCAGGTGGCCTACGTCAGCGGCGACGCCCGTGCCGTGAGCGTCTCCGCCAACTCCGGCGCCGCCACCCGCCACCGGTTCCCCTCCACCGGCGACTGGGGGACCGTCGAGACGGTCAGCGTCCCCGTGACCCTGAGGGCCGGCACCAACACCGTCACCTTCGACAGCGGTGCCGACTACGCCCCGGACATCGACCGCATCGACGTGCCCTCGTCCCCCCGTCAGTGATCGGAACCCGCCATGGACCATCCACCCAGCAGACGCGGCTTCCTCGCCCTCGCCACCACCGGGGCCCTCGCCGCACTGCCCGCGTTCACCGCCCCGCCGCGCCCCGCCGGGCTGCCCGCAGCCGATGACCGGCACCGACTGTGGTGGCAGGCCCCCGCCGACGAGCACTCGCAGATCCGGCAGGGCCTGCCCGTCGGCAACGGCCGCCTCGGCGCCCTCGCCACCAACGACCCCGGACGGGAACTCCTCCTCGTCACCGACGCCACGATGTGGACCGGCGGCCGCAACGACACCCTCCGGACCGGATGGGCGACTACCACACCGACATCAACATCCGGATGAACTACTGGATGGCCGACCGGACCGGCCTGTCCCCCTGCTTCGACGCGTTCACCGACTACTGCGTGGCACAGCTCCCCTCCTGGACCGACCTCACCCGCAGACTCTTCGACGACACCCGCAACCGCTACCGCAACTCCAGCGGCAGGAACGCCGGCTGGACCGTGGCCATCTCCACCAACCCCCACGGCGGCGGAGGCTGGTGGTGGCACCCGGCCGGCAACGCCTGGCTGTGCAACTCCCTGTTCGAACACTACGAGTACACCGGCTCCCGGGCCCACCTGGAGAAGATCTACCCGCTGCTCAAGGGCGCCTGCGAGTTCTGGGAGGCCCGGCTGCTCACCACGACCCTGCCGGACAGCGGCCGGGAGGTACTGACCGCCGACAGCGACTGGTCGCCGGAGCAGGGCCCGCTCGACGCCAAGGGCATCACCTACGCACAGGAACTGGTGTGGGCGCTCTTCGGCAACTTCCGCACCGCCGCGGCCGAGTTGGACCGGGACCCCGGCTACGCCCGCACCGTCGGCGACCTGCGCGACCGCCTCTACCTCCCCGTCGTGAGCGCAAGGACGGGCCGGCTGGAGGAATGGATGTCCCCGGACGACCTCGGGGAGACCACCCACCGGCATCTCTCCCCGCTCGTCGGCCTGTTCCCCGGCGACCGCATCCGGCCCGACGGCTCCACCCCCGCCGACATCGTCACCGGCGCCACCGCCCTGCTCACCGCACGCGGCATGAACAGCTTCGGCTGGGCCAACGCCTGGCGCGCCCTGTGCTGGGCGCGTTTGAAGAACGCCGAGAAGGCGTACCAGCTCATCGTGAACAACCTGCGCCCCTCGACCGACGGCAGCAACGCCACCGCCCCCAACCTGTTCGACATCTACGAGGCCGAACAGGGCCGCGGCATCTTCCAGATCGACGCCAACTTCGGTACCCCGGCGGCCGTCGCCGAGATGCTGCTGCACTCCAGGCCGGGGCACCTGGAGCTGCTGCCGGCCCTCCCGGACGCCTGGGCCGCCTCCGGTTCGGTGACCGGAGCCGGGGCCCGCGGCGGCTTCCTCGTCGACCTGGACTGGCGGCACGGAAAACCCACCGAGGTGCGGATCCGCAGCGTGGGCGGCACCATGACCTCCGTGGGATACGCAGGTACGTCCCGGACGGTCCGCATGAAACCCGGCGGGTCCGTCACGCTCCGGGACTTCGCCCGGTGACCGGCCGGTTCGGGCGCGGCTGCCGCGCCGCAGCAGCCCTGCTCACCGCGGTCGCCTGCCAGTCCGCGCCGCCAGCCCGGGCAGCCACACCCTCGGCGACCCGGGCCACCGGGGTCGTGACCTGGGCGGCCAGCGCTGACCGCATGGGCGAGGGCACAGCCGGCCAGGGCTACCGGCTCGTCGTCCGCACCAGCGTCGGCGGCAGCGACCTGCGCGTCCGCTTCACCAACGCCTTCGGCGACCGGCCACTGACCCTCGACGGCGTCCACGCCGGCCTGCGCAGCCGGGGCGCCGCCCTGCGGCCGGGCAGCAACCGGCCGCTCACCTTCGGCGGCGCCCGCACGGTCACCGTCCCGGCCGGCGCCGTCGCCTGGAGCGACCCGCTGCCCGGCCGGATACCGGCCGGCACCGACCTGGTCGTCAGCCTGCACACCCCGGACGCGGCCGGCCCGGCCACGGGGCACTGGATGGCCATGCAGACGTCGTACACCGGCCAGGGCGCCCACACCGCCGAGGAGAGCGGCGCCAACTGGACGCGAACGACCGGCTCCTGGTGGTACATCGACTCCGTCGCCGTGCGGTCCTCGCCCGCGGCCCACGGTGCCGTGGCCGTGCTCGGCGACTCCATCACCGACGGCTGGCAGTCCTCCACCGACCTGAACCGCCGCTGGCCCGACTATCTCGCCCGGCGCCTCGGCACGGCCGGCACGGCAGTACAGGGCGTGGCCAACGAGGGAATCTCGGGCAACAAGCTCCTCGCGGACGGCGCCGGGCAGGCCGCCCTGCAGCGGCTGGACCGGGACGTCCTCGCCCAGCCCGGCGTGCGGACCGTGTTCCTCTTCGAGGGCGTCAACGACCTCAAGGCGCACACCGGGGTCACCGCGGCCGACCTCATCGACGGCTACCGGAGCATCGCCCGGCGCACGCACGCGGCGGGCAAGTGCGTGGTCGCGTCCACCGTCGGCCCGTTCAAGGGCTGGTCCGAGTGGGACCCGGCCGCCGAAGCCGTACGGCAGGAGGTGAACCGGTTCCTGCGCAGCAGCGGGGAGTTCGACGCCGTCGCCGACTTCGACCACATCCTGCGCAGCCCGTACGACCCCGAGCGCATCCTGCCGTTCTTCGACGGCGGTGACCATCTGCACCCCAACGACAAGGGCATGCAGGCCGTGGCCGACGCCGTCGACCCGGACAAGCTGGACTGCCCCCGCTGAACCGGTACCGGCCGGGTCACCCCGACCCGGCCGGCTCGGGTGCGATCAGGCCCCGGCGGTAGGCCACCGCCACCGCCTCCGTACGGCTCGCGGCGCCCAGCTTGGCGAGGATGTTGGAGACGTGCACGCTGGCCGTCTTGCCGGAGATGAACAGCTCCTCGCCGATCTGCCGGTTGCTGCGGCCCCGCGCCAGGAGCCGCAGCACGTCCTGCTCCCGCGCGGTCAGCGGCGCCTGGTCCGCGCCGGCCGGCCCGGTTCCGAGGCGGGCCCGGCGGGTCAGCGCGTCGATCCCCTCCAGCAGCGGTGCCGCGCCCAGCCCTTCCGCCGCCTGCCGGGCCAGCCGCGCCTGATGCGCCGCGTCCGCCCTGCGGTCCACGGCCAGCAGCGCCTGCGCATACCGCAGCCGGCACCGCGCCTGCTCGTGGACATCGCCGTACCCGAACGCGGCGACCGCCTTCTCCCAGGCCGCCGGATCCGGCCCGGACGCGACCGTCGCCCACTCCGCCTCGGCGCGGGCCAGCCATGCCTGACCCTCCGGGCCCTGCGCGAAGTCCTCCTCGTCCTGCCCGGCCGTGGCCCGCGCCAGCTCCACGAGACCGGCCGCGGTCTCCGCCCAGCGGGCCGCCTCCGCGTCGCCGTCGGCGCGGCGGCGCAGCTCCACGGTCCGGTCGGCGACCGCCGTCAGACACAGCGCGGCCAGCCGGACCGCCACGCCCGGACGGCGCGTCGTGCCGTCACTCAGGGCCGCGACCGTCGTCCGCAGCCGCTCGGTGGCCGTCAGCGGGTCGCCGTCCCGCACGGCGGCATCGGTGAGCACGATGCCCGCGACGAGCGCCCCCATCCAGTCGAAGGGCCCCTCCAGCAGCGCCCGGGCCCGCTCGACGGCGCTCGCGTCGCCCCGGGCGAACGCCACGTACAGGGCCGGGCCCGTCGCGAAGGCGCCGGCCCGCGCGGGCAGGTCCGGGGCCGCCTCGGCCGCGGACCGTACGCACTCGTCCCAGCGGCCCAGCGTGTACAGCACGAGCAGCTGGAGGTAGCGCAGCTCCAGCGGATACGCCGAGGACAGCAGGCCGGCCCGGCGGGCCCCGTCCAGACCGTCGGCCAGCAGCGGCAGGCACTCCGCGAGATCACCGGCCTCGAAGGCGCCCATCGCCAGGTTGAACAGCGCGCGCATCTCCACCGGCGCATTCCCCGCGGTGCGGGCCAGCTCCCGGGCCTGCCGCAGCCGCTCCCGGCCCGCCCGCGAGCGCCGGCCGCCGTCCTCGGTCACGGCCAGCGAGACAAGCAGATCGGCCCGGGCGGCGGTCACCCCCAGCTCCTCGGCGACCCGCAGGGCCTGCCGGCCGATGCGCAGGGCGGTCTCGTCCTCGCCCACCTGCCGGGCCGCCGCGACATGCGTGGCCGCCGCCCACACCCACGTCCGCGACGGCGGATCGGCCGGGATCATCGCCAGCGCCTCGCTGCTGTACCGGAACGCCGCCGTCAGGCTGTCCACGATCAGCAGGTTCCCGGCCAGCGTGTAGCGGACCCGGGCGGCCAGCTCCCCGTCGGTGTCCTGGCCGACCCCGGCGAGCGCCGCCCGGGTCAGCGAGACCGCGCGGTGGAACTCCCCGGCATGGGCCGCCGCGGCCGAGGCGCGCAGGGTCAGCGTGATCCGGTCCAGCCCCTCCCCGGCGGGCCGGTCGGCCGCGGGCACCGACGGCCACAGGTCCAGGGCCGCCTCCAAGTGCCGCAGCTCCTCCGCGGGGGCGCCGAGCCGCCGGGCGTGGTCGGCGGCCTCCAGACGGGCCGCGAGCGCCCCGGGCAGGTCATGGCTCTCGCGGGCGTGGTGGGCGCGCTCCGCCGCCGTCTCCGGGGCCCGGTCGCGGGACGCCAGCAGCCGGGCGTACGCCCCGTGCAGCCGGGACCGCTCGCCGGGCAGCAGATCGGCGTAGACCGCCTCGCGCGTGAGGGCGTGCCGGAAGGCGTAGGTGCCCGCGTCCCCGGGGACGAGGAGCTGGTGCCCCACGGCCTCCCGCAGCGCCGTCTCCAGGGCCTCCTCGGGCAGCCCGGCGGCCTCGCGCAGCAGCTCGTGCTCTACGCGCCGGCCGGCCACGGCGGCGGTCCGCAGCACCTGCTGGGCGGTCTCGGACAGCTGCTCGACCCGGATGAGCAGCAGGTCGGCCAGACCGCTGGGCACCCCGCACGTGTCCGCGCCGGCCGCGGCGAGCAGTTCCTGCGCGTAGAACGCGTTGCCCTCGGCGCGGGCGACGATGCCGTGCACGACGGTGTCGGACAGCGGACGGTCCTCCAGGGACCGCACCAGCCGGGCGACCTCCGGATCGGGCAGGGGCCGCAGCTCCAGGCGTTCCACGGCCGGCAGCCGCACCAGCTCGGCCAGCAGCGGTCGCAGCGGGTGGCGGCGGTGCAGGTCGTCGGCGCGGTAGGAGGCGAGGACGGCGAGCCGCCGCTCCGTGCCGCCGCCGGGCCGGTGCGGCACGCCCCGGCTGAGCAGGAAGCGCAGCAGGTCCCGGGAGGACTGGTCGGCCCAGTGCAGGTCCTCCAGGACGAGCAGCAGCGGCGCCACCGCGGCCAGGTCGGCCAGCAGCCCGGCGACGTCCTCGAAGAGCCTGAGCCGCCCGTCCGCCCCGTCATCCGCGTCCGGGCCGGCGCCCAGCAGCCGGTCCGCCGCCGGATGCGCCCCCAGTACGGCGGTGAACCGCGCGTCGGCGGCGAGCACGCCGAGCATCTCGGTGAACGGCAGGTACGGCAGGCCGACGTCCCCCAGGTCCACACAGTGCCCCGTGACCACGGTGGCCCCGGCCCGTGCCGCCCGCCCGGCGACCTCGTCCAGCAGCCGTGTCTTGCCGACCCCGGCGTCCCCGGCGAGCAGCACGGCGCCGGGCGCGCCTCCCCGGGCGCGCTCCAGCACGCCCGTGAGCCGGGCCAGTTCGTCGTCCCGGCCGATCAACGGCGCTGTGGTGAAGGCGGTCTGCGGCACGGCCCCATCCTGACACGCGCCACCGACAGCGCGTCCGCCCCAGGCGCCGGCTCGGCCGCCCACGCAGCCGACGACGGTCTCGCCCGCCTTCCGGCGCCGTTGACACCCCGCACACCTCCACGCCCCGACGGCCGCCCCGCCCGCGTCCAGTAAGAGGGCGGGGCCGGGCGGCTGGAGCGAGCGGAGGGGGAGAGGACGGCCTGCCGGCGATCGCCCGCCACCTCGGTCGGCGCTCGCCCGCCACTCCGGTCGGCGCCGCCCGTCCGCTCCCGCCGTCGGTGGGCGTGCCGCGTGCCTGCGCGTCAGCGCAGCGTCTGTGCCCAGTTCTGCGGGACCCGACCGGCCGGGCCCGGGGCCGGCTGGTCGGCCGGGTGGCTCGCCGGCGGTGCGAGGTCGGGTCCGGAGGCGTACAGCTCCTCGGTGGCGTAGTTCCAGAACCAGTCCTCGCCCGGCTCGAAGCTGCGGATCACCGGGTGCCCGGTCGCCCGGTAGTGGGCGGTGGCGTGCTTGGCGGGGGAGTCGTCGCAGCAGCCGATGTGCCCGCACTGCGCGCACCGGCGCAGATGGAACCACCAGCCGCCCGCCTCGTCGCACTCCACGCAGCCCGTGCCGCTGGGCGGGACCGCCGGGTCGATCGCGTCGTCGTTGCTCATGCCGTCTCCTCGTCGGGCGTCTCGGCGGTCAGGGGCAGCAGCACCTGGAAGCGGGTGTCGCCGGGCACCGACTCGACCCGCAGACTGCCGTGGTGCTTGTTGACGACGATCCGCCAGGAGATGTCCAGGCCGAGGCCGGTACCCTCGCCGACCGGCTTGGTGGTGAAGAACGGGTCGAAGATCCGGTCCTTGATCTCCGGGGAGATGCCGGGCCCGGTGTCGCGGAACTCCACCAGCAGCCGCTCGTGGTCCAGTGCGGTCCGCACGGTCAACATGCCCTCACCGCCCTCGCTCTTCATGGCCGAGACGGCGTTGTCGACCAGGTTGGTCCACACCTGGTTCAGCTCCGCCGGATAGGCGGGCACCGGCGGCAGCGTGCGGTCGTACTCCTTCACGACCTTGATGTCCGGCCCGATCTTCCCGGAGAGCATCAGCAGGGTGCTCTCCAGGAGTTCGTGCACGTCCACCTCTCGGTACGGGGCCCGGTCCAGCTGCGAGTACTGCTTGGCCGCGTCGACCAGGTGCGAGATGCGGGTGGTGGAGTCCTCGATCTCGTTCATCAACAGCTCGGTCTCGATGGTGTAGTTGAGCCAGCCGACCGCGCCGGGCAGGATCTCCCCGTCCACCGCCGCCGCGACCTGCTCCAGCCAGTCGACGTCGAGTCCGGCCTGGACGAAGGTGGGCGCCACCTGCCAGCCGTTGTCGATGCCGTGGTCCTCCAGCCAGTCGGTGAGCACGTCCTCCCGGTCGGCGGCCTCCAGCGGGCTGAGCGCCGGGGCCTTCGCCACCCGCTCCGCGGTGCGCTCCTGGATCTCGATCAGGTTCGCCAGACAGTCGCGGGAGAAGGAGCCCTCGGCGATCATGCCGAGCTTGTGGCGCATCTTCGCGACCCGCTCGCGCAGCGTCGCGGTGGCCCGGACCGCCGCCGCGGCGGGGTTGTTCAGCTCGTGCGTCAGCCCTGCCGACAACGAGCCCAGCGCCAGCAGCCGTTCCCGCTGCCCGATCATCGCCTGGGTGTTCTTGACGCCGAAGAACAGGCCTTCCAGCAGGTGCACGGCCATCGGGAACCACTCGCGCATGACGTCCGCGAAGAGGTCCGCAGGCAGCACGAAGAACCGGGTCGGCTCCGTGACCCGCATCGAGTTGTTGTAGACCTGCTGCACCCGGTCGCCCAGGTAGGCCTGCATCGAGCCCGCGTACACCCCGGGCTGCGAGCTCCGGGTGACCTCCACGTCGTCACCGGCGACCCGGCGGGACAGCACGACCGTACCCTCGATCATCACGAAGAAGCAGGTGGCGGGGTCACCCTCGGTGTACACCGGGCCGGGTTGGAACAGCTCCACCCGCCCGTGGCTGCACAGCCGTCCCAGCTGTTCGGGGCTCAGCTTCTCGAAGAGGAACAGTGAGCTGATCTCCTGCGGACTGCACGGCATGACCTGCCCGCTCATGACTGCTCCAGATACCGGTGGACGAGCATCACGGCCATGGCTCCCTCTCCGACTGCGGACGCGACGCGCTTGGCGGACTCGGCGCGCGCGTCGCCCGCCACGAACACGCCGGGAATGCTGGTCTCCAGGTGGTACGGCGGCCGGTCAAGCTCCCAGCCGGCCGGCGGGCGCCCGTCGGCGGTCAGGTCGGGCCCGGCCAGGATGAAGCCACGCTTGTCGCGCAGCACGGTGTCGCCGAGCCAGTCGGTCAGCGGGGCGGCGCCGATGAAGACGAACACCCACTCGGCGTCGACTCCTTCGGTCTCGCCGGTCTCCAGATGACGCAGCGTCAGCCTCTCCAGCCGCTCGCCACCGTGCGCGGACTCGACCACCGTCCGGCTGCGCACCGAGATGTTCGGCGCGTCGTTGATCTGCTGGATCAGGTAGTACGACATCGACGCCGACAGGTCGGGGCCGCGTACCAGCAGCGTCACCGACTTGGCGAACCGGGAGAGGTACATCGCCGCCTGGCCCGCCGAGTTGGCGCCGCCGACGATGTACACGTCATGGCCCTGGCAGGCGGTCGCCTCGGTCAGCGCCGAACCGTAGAACACCCCGCAGCCGGTCAGATCGGCGCAGCCCTGGGCCTCCAGCTGCCGGTACTGCACGCCCGTCGCCAGGATGATGCTGTGCGCCCCGATCGCCGAGCCGTCCGCGAACCGTACGATGCGGGCCGCTCCGTTGATCTCCAGCCCGGTCACCTCGCGCGCGGTCAGGAGCTCGGCGCCGAACTTGGCCGCCTGCCGCCGCGCCCGGTCGGTGAGCTGGGCACCGGAGACGCCGTCCGGGAAGCCGAGGTAGTTCTCGATCCGGGAGCTCTGCCCGGCCTGCCCGCCGGTCGCCGACCGCTCCACCAGGACGGTCCTGAGCCCCTCCGATGCCCCGTACACGGCCGCGCCGAGTCCCGCCGGACCGCCGCCGATCACTATGAGGTCGTAGAAGTCGGCCGTCGGCGCTGTCGCCAGGCCCACGCGCGCGGCCAGCTCCGGCGCCTCCGGCTCGACCAGCACCGAACCGTCCGGGGTGATCACCAGCGGCAGCCGCTGCCCGTCCTGCCCGGCCGCGGTCAGCAGCCGCTGCCCCTCCGGCTCCTCCACCGAGTACCAGCGGTAGGGGACCTGGTTGCGGGCCAGGAACTCCCGCACGTCCGAGGACCGCGCCGACCAGCGGTGGCCCACCACCTTGGTGCTGGGCACCGGCTTGTAGGCGCTGCTGCGCCAGGCGTCCAGCAGGTCGTCCAGCACCGGATAGAGCTTCTCCTCCGGCGGGTCCCAGGGCTTGAGCAGATAATGGTCGAGGTCGACGACGTTGATCGCGTCGATGGCCGCGTTGGTGTCCGCGTACGCCGTGAGCAGCACGCGCCGCGCCCCCGGATACACGTCGAGCGCCTGCTCGAGGAACTCGATGCCGTTCATCTGCGGCATCCGGTAGTCGGCCACCACCACCGCCACCAGGTCGCCGCGCAGTTTCAGCTCGCGCAGCGCCTCCAGCGCGGACTCCCCGGACTCCGCGCGCACGATCCGGTACGACTCGCCGTAGCGCCGCCTGAGGTCGCGGGCGACGGCACGGGAGACCCCCGGGTCGTCGTCCACGGTCAGGATGACGGTCCGCGCGCTGTCGGCGGCCTGTGCCATACGTCTCCCACCCCGAGCGTCGGTCCCGGCGGCCGGTGTCGTGGGGACCACCGCACCGGTACCAAGCCATCGTATGTTCGATCGCCCGGGTTCGCTCCGGTACCAGGCAGGGGCCGTGATCAGCGCGGGCGCTCGCCGAGCACGCAGAACTCGTTGCCCTCGGGATCCGCGAGCAGTACCCACGGCTGCTCGCCCTGGCCGACGTCGGCATGCCGAGCGCCGAGCGACAACAGCCGGGCCACCTCGGCCGCCTGGTCGTCCGGGCGGAAGTCGAGGTGCAGCCGGTTCTTGATCGTCTTCTTCTCGGGTACCGCCGCGAAGAGCAGCCCCGGCAGCCGGTCCGGAGCCGGCCGGATCTCGAACTCGTCGTAGGCGTCGTCGACCACCACCCAGCCCAGCGCCTCGGCCCACCAGCGGCCCAGCGCCACCGGATCGGCCGCGTCGACGATCACTTGCTCCCATTCCAAGGACATGACCGCAGCATAGGGAAGACTGACTCCGCAGCCGATCGATTTCTCGAGGAGGCCCACGCATGACACTCCCGATCACGGCAGGGGTGGACGGTACCGCGGAGAGCCTGGCCGCCCTGGACTGGGCGGCCAGGGAGGCCGTACGCCGGGGGCTGCCCCTGCGCGTGGTGCACGCCTGGCGCTACGCCGAGGCGCTCGCGACCGCGGACCGGGACACCCAGCACGGCTGGGTGTCGGAGGGGGTGGCGGAGGCCGTGCGCACGGTCTCGGAGCGGCATCCGGAGTCCTCCGTGACCGTCGACGTCGTCGAGGGCGCGGCCGTCGACGCGCTCGTGAAGGCGGCGGCCGGCGCCGAGATGCTGGTGCTGGGTTCGCGCGGGCACGGACCGGTCATCGGGTTCCTGCTCGGCTCGGTCGGCCAGCAGGTGATCGCTGAGGCGGCCCGGCCCGTGGTCCTGGTCCGCGCCGGGGACCGGCCCGTGGCGGAGGCGGCCGGCCGGGACGTCGTGGTCGGCCAGCACGGCAGCCCCGAGGACAGTGCGGCGGCGCTGCGGTTCGCGTTCGAGACGGCGGCGGCCCGCGGCGCGACCGTACGCGCGGTGCGGGCCTGGACCCTGCCGCCGGTCTTCGCCTACAGCCCCGGCTCGCTCAAGCTGCTCGACGACGCGGGAGGTCTCGAACCGTACGAGAAGCAGACGCTGGCCGAGGCGCTCCAGCCGTGGCGGGAGCGGTTCCCGCAGGTGCCTGTCGCCGAGCACGTCGAGATGGGCAGCGCCGGCCAGGTGCTGCTGTCGATGGCCGGCCGGGCCCAGCTCATGGTCGTCGGACGCCGGGCACACCGTACGGCCGTCGGTGCCCGCATCGGCTCGGTCGCGCACGGGGTGCTGCACCACGCGGACTGCCCGGTGGCCGTCGTCCCGCACGAGTGAGCTGCTCGGGCGCGGTCGGCTCCAGGGCGGTGCAAACCCCGGGCAGGACGCCCGCCGGACACACCGAGGTGCGGGTCGGCTCCCGCCACGCCACTCCTCCAGGGACGTGTCCCGGGGCAGGACGAGCAGGAGCGCGGCGTGCCCCGGGTTCGTGGCGCTGATCTGCAAGGCCATGACACGGACCCCAGGGCCCCGCGCGCCGCTGCTAGGAGGCCCGCTCCCGGGCCTGCTCGGCCGCGGCCCGCACCGAGCCGTGGTGGACGGGGCCGTGGCCGGGCAGCAGGGTGTCGCCGTCGAGTGCGGCGATCAGCTCCAGGGATTCCAGCGCCCGCGGCCGTTCGTGGTGGAAGAAGTCGAGCAGCAGCTGCGGCCCTTTGATCCGCGAGGTGGCGTGCCCGCTGACCAGGGCGTCCCCGGAGATCACGACGCCCGCCCCGGGCAGGTGGTACACGCAGTGGCCGTTCGTGTGTCCGGGGGTGTGCACGGGCACCGGCCGGCCGGGCAGGTCGAGCGGCCCCTCGGCCGGGAACGGCTCGGGCGCGCTGACGGGATTGTGCGCGATGCCGCCCACCTTGATCACATGCACGGCCCAGGGCACGACACCGGGCCGCCAGGCGTTGCGTACGACGTCCCCGATGGTGGCCTGATGCAGGAAGTCCCGCCGTGCGTGCGGCACTTCGGCGGGATGCAGGTACACCGGGGTGCCGTGGGTGCTGCGCAGGTACTCGGCCGAGCCCAGATGGTCGTTGTGTGCGTGGGTGATCAGCACGGCGGCGACCGCCTCCGGCGAGCTGCCCACCGCGGACAGCGACTCCAGGACCCCCTGCCGGTCCCCGGGATACCCGGTGTCCACCAGCGTGACGGTGTCACCGTCCTTCAGGATCACCCAGTTGACGTGGTTGCCGCGCACCAGATAGGTGCCGTCGGCGACTTGGTGTACCTCTGCCCGCATGATCTCTCCGAGCCCTGTGCCGCGACCGTCGGGGACAGCCAACCAGATCCGCCGGTGTCCCGCAGGAGGGGCTGACCGGACGCTTCAGTTCACTCCCTGCGGCCGGAACTGGATGCTGATGCGCGGTCCCGTGGCGCGGGAGGTCTTGGGGATGCAGTGCTCCCAGGTTCGCTGGCAGGAGCCGCCCATGACGATGAGGTCGCCGTGGCCGAGGGGCCGCCGGAGTGTGCCGCCGCCTCCGCCCGCCGGGCGCAGCAGCAGATCCCGGGGTTCGCCGACGGAGAGGATCGCGACCATGGTGTCCTCGCGGGCGCCCCGGCCGATGCGGTCGCCGTGCCAGGCCACGCTGTCCCGGCCGTCCCGGTAGAAGCAGAGCCCCGCGGTGGTGAACGGCTCGCCCAGCTCCTCGGCGTAGTGCCGGGACAGGGCGGCGCGGGCCTCGGTCAGGGCGGGGTGGGGGAGCGGGTCCTGTGCCGCGTAGTAGGCGAGCAGGCGCGGGACGGCCACCACGTTGTCGTACATCTTGCGGCGTTCGGCCCGCCATGGGACGTCCGCCGCCAGCTTTTCGAACAGGGCGTCCGCGCCGCTCAGCCAGCCCGGCAGGACGTCGATCCAGGCGCCGCCGCCCAGCTCGGTCCGGCGCAGCCCGCCGAGCGGGCCGAGCCGCAGCTCGTCGGTCTGGTCGAACAGGGAGCCCTGGAGGTGCGTGGACATGAACCCAGCGTACTCCTGAATCGAAAGTACGTTCCATTCTGATAGTCCTGCGCGCCCTCCGGCCGGTCGCTCGATCTCCTGCGCGTCCTCCGAGCGGCCGCCGGGTCTCTCCGAGCCTCCGATCGACCGCCTGGTCTCTCCGGGCCTCCGGGCGATCGCCAGGTCTCCCCGAGCCTCCGGGTGATCGGCGCCCCGTCTCGTTCTCGTCCGAACCTGTCAGCCCCTTTCGATGCATCGACGTATCCGATACATTCGTGTATCGAAACGGAGAGCGGTGGCAAGAGGGAACGAGGCCGGTGGCGAGGGAAGGCATGGACGAGACACCCAAGCGCGTCACCCGGCGCCGGGTCCGCACCCGCGCCCGGCTGCTCGACGCCGCGTTCGCCGTGTTCGCCGCCAAGGGTTTCGGGCGGGTCTCCATCGAGGAGGTCTGCGAGGCGGCCGGATTCAGCCGCGGCGCCTTCTACTCGAACTTCGCCACGCTGGACGAGCTGTTCTTCGCCCTGTACCAGGAGCGCGCCGACCTCATCGCCTCCCAGGTGGCCGACGCGCTCGGCCGGGACGGCCCCGACCTGGACGTGCCCGCCTCCGTGGACCGGGTCACCGAGGTGCTGCTGCTCGACGTGGACTGGCTCCTGGTGAAGACCGACTTCCTGGTGCACGCCGCCCGTGACCCCGCCGTCGCCCGGGCCCTCCTCGACCACCGCGCCCTGCTCCGGCAGGCCATCGCCGACCGGCTCTTCCGGGCCCGCGGCCACACCGAACTCCCCGCCGTACTGGGCGACGCCGACGGCGCCGCGCACGCCGTGGTCGCCGCGTACGACGGGGTCACCACCCAACTGCTGCTGGACAGGGACGTCGAGGCCGCCCGCGCCTGGCTCAAGCAGCTGCTCACCGCGCTGCTGACGGACGGCGGCGCGGCCCCGGCATGAGCCCCCTCGGAAAGGACACAGTCGCCATGGACGCGGATGTCATCGTCGTCGGAGCGGGTCTCGCCGGCCTGGTCGCGGCGCACGAACTCACCAGCCGGGGCCGACGGGTGGCCCTGGTCGACCAGGAGAACGCCGCCGACCTCGGCGGGCAGGCGTTCTGGTCCTTCGGCGGACTCTTCCTCGTCGACTCGCCCGAGCAGCGCCGCCTCGGCATCAAGGACTCCTTCGACCTCGCCTGGAACGACTGGCGCGGCAGCGCGCAGTTCGACCGCCTGGAGGACGAGGACTCCTGGGCGGTGCGCTGGGCCCGCGCCTACGTCGAGTTCGCCGCCGGCGAGAAGCGGTCCTGGCTCCAGGGCCACGGCATAGAACTGCTGCCCACCGTCGGCTGGGCCGAGCGCGGCGACCTCCGGGCCGACGGCCACGGCAACTCCGTGCCCCGCTTCCACATCGCCTGGGGCACCGGCACCGGCGTGGTCGAGCCCTTCGTCCGGTACGCCCGGCAGGCCGCCCGGGACGGGCTGCTCACCTTTCACCACCGCCACCGGGTGGACGAGCTGGTCATCGAGGACGGCACGGCCCGCGGCGTCCGCGGCACCCTCCTCGCCCCCGACGACTCCCCGCGCGGCGTCGCCTCCAACCGCGACCGCGCCGGCGACTTCGAACTCACCGCCCAGGCCGTCGTCGTCACCACCGGCGGCATCGGCGCCGACCACGACATCGTCCGCCGCTACTGGCCCGAGCGGCTCGGCACGCCACCCGCCGAGATGGTCACGGGCGTCCCCGCCTACGTCGACGGCCGCATGCTCGACATCAGCGCCGAGGCCGGCGTACGGCTCGTCAACCGCGACCGCATGTGGCACTACACCGAGGGCCTGCAGAACTGGAACCCCATCTGGCCCGGCCACGGCATCCGCATCCTGCCCGGCCCGTCCTCCATCTGGCTCGACGCCCTCGGCCGCCGGCTGCCCGACCCCTGTCTGCCCGGTTACGACACCCTCGGCACCCTCAAGTACCTGCGCACCACCGAGGACATCGCCGGCTACGACCACTCCTGGTTCATCCTCACCCGGAAGATCATCGAGAAGGAGTTCGCGCTCTCCGGCTCCGAGCAGAACCCCGACATCACCGCCAAGGACCGCAAGGCGGTGCTGCGCGACCGGCTGCTCGGCAAGGGCGCCCCCGCCCCGGTGCAGGCCTTCCTCGACCGCGGCGCCGACTTCGTGACCGCCGGGAATCTGGAGCAGCTGGTGGGGAAGATGAACGCCCTCACCAGTAAGGCGCTGCTCGACGCGGAGGAGGTGCGCCGCCAGATCGTGGCACGCGACCTGCAGATCACCAACCCCTACAGCAAGGACGCCCAGGTCCAGGGCATCCGCAACGCCCGCCGCTACATCGGCGACCGGCTCGGCCGGGTCGCCGGCCCGCACCGCCTGCTCGATCCCGCCGCGGGCCCCCTCATCGGGGTCCGGATGCGCATCCTCACCCGCAAGACCCTCGGCGGCATCCAGACCGACCTGGACTCCCGCGCCCTCGGCACCGACGGCACGCCGGTCGAGGGGCTGTACGCGGCCGGCGAGGTCGCCGGGTTCGGCGGCGGCGGAGTCCACGGCTACAACGCCCTGGAGGGCACCTTCCTCGGCGGCTGCCTGTTCTCCGGGCGCGCCGCGGGGCGAGCGGCGGCGCGCCAGACGGCCTGAACTCAGCCCCGCAACAGCTCCACCAGCACGGACGCGTGGCTCTGCTCCGGCTTCTTCGACGCCGTCAGCAGCGTTACGCGCCCTTCGCGGACCGACGTGCGCAGGCCGTCGAGCAGTTCGGCGGCCTCCGGCGCCTGAAGTTCCGCCTCGTACCGGGCGCGGAACTCCTCGTACGAGCCCTCGCCCGCGTGGTACCACGCGCGCAGCTCGCTCGACGGCGTGAGCCCCTTGGGCCACTCGTCCACGTGCGCCGCGTCCTTGGCGAGGCCGCGCGGCCACAACCGGTCGACCAGCACGCGCAGGCCGTCCTCGGGCTCGGGCGGTTCGTAGATCCGGCGCACACGCACACTCACGACGGGGCCCCTTCCGGGATGGGGGACGGTCCGGCGAGCGTACTCCTGAGCGCCCCGCCCACCGGTCGGCGACGCGACGTGATTTGACCGGAACCAGGGGGAAGCGAAGCGCCCTCCGCGCCTAGGGTGGCCGCCAGTTCGATCACCGGCCAGCCCCCCGAGGAGCGCACGTGACGCCACCGCGCAGACAGCCCGCCCGACGCCGTACCGCCGTCCTCGCCACCGTCCCCGTCGCCGTAGCGGCACTCCTAGGCGCCGGCGGAACCGCCGCGCCGGGCACCACCGGCGCAGCCGGCGCCGGCGACCCCTACTTCCCGCTCAGCGGCAACGGCGGATACGACGTGCGCCACTACGACCTGACGCTCCGCTACGACACCACCTCCCGCCGCCTGGACGCCACCACGGTGCTCACCGCCCGTGCCACCCAGCGGCTCACCCGCTTCGACCTCGACCTGAAGGGCCTGAAGGTCACCGCCGTCACCGTCGGCCGCACGCCGGCGACCTTCCGCCGCGACGGCCAGGAACTCGTCGTGACCCCGCGGCACGCCCTGCGCGCGCACCAGGAGTTCCGCGTCACGGTCGACTACCACGGCACCCCGAAACCGGTCACCGACCCCGACGGCGCGGCGGACGGCTGGATCCCCACCGACGACGGTGCGTTCGTCGCGGGCGAGCCGCAGGGCGCGATGACCTGGTTCCCGGCCAACGGCCACCCCAAGGACAAGGCGTCCTACGACTTCACCATCACCGTCCCCCAGGGACGCACCGCCGTCGCCAACGGCGTCCTGCTCGGGCAGCGCACGGCTCACGGGCGGACCACCTTCCGCTGGCGCGAGACCCAGCCCATGGCCGCCTACCTCGCCACCGCCACCATCGGCAGGTTCCGGGTCGAGCGGTACACGACCCGCGACGGCGTCCAGGTCTACAACGCCGTGGACGCCCGCGAGGCGCGCGCCGCCGCGCCTGTGCTCAAGCAACTGCCCGCCGTGCTGGAGTGGGAGAGCAAACTGTTCGGGCCGTACCCGTACCGCGCCGCAGGCTCGATCGTCGACCACGCCCCGGGGGTCGGCTTCGCCCTGGAGACCCAGACCCGGCCGGTCTACGACTCCGCGCCCGACCTCGACACCCTCGTCCACGAGAACGCCCACCAGTGGTTCGGCGACTCCGTCTCGCTGACCGCCTGGAAGGACATCTGGCTGAACGAGGGTTTCGCCACCTACGCCGAGTGGCTCTACGCCGAGCAGCACGGCGGCCGGAGCGCACAGCGGACCTTCGACGCGCTCTACGCCCGCCCCGCGAGCGACGACCTGTGGGCCTATCCGCCCGGCGACCCCGGCAGCGGCGCACACATCTTCGGCACACCCGTCTACGCCCGCGGCGCCATGGCCCTGCACGAACTGCGCCGGGCCGTCGGCGACCGCGACTTCTTCCGGATCCTGCGCGCCTGGACGGCCGGGCACCGCGGCGGGCACGGCACGACCGCAGAGTTCGTCGGACTTGCCGAGCAGAAGTCGGGCAAGCGGCTGAAGAGGCTCTTCCACACCTGGCTGTACACGCCCGGCAAGCCGAACAGCCGCTGAGTCCTGACCAGTTCCAAACAACCGTCGGCCAAGGTCGACCCATGATCCGACGCAGAACCGCCGTCGCACTCCTCGCCTCCCCGCTGCTGCTCACCGGCTGCGGCGGCGGGGCCGCGGCGACCGAGCGCCGGACGCCCTCGCGTCCGGCGCCGACGCCCTCTCATGAGGTGTCCACGAATCCGACGCCCCCTCATGAGGCCCCCGCGGAAGCGAAGCCGCAGGGCATACCCGGCCTCGGCCCCGAGCGGTCCGCGGCGATACCCGGGCGCTGCGGGCAGGCCGTCGTCGTCACCGGGCGCGGCAAGAACTCCCCGCTCGCCACGGTCGTCCTGCACCAGCGCACCCCCGACGGCTGGCACGCCGGTCCCGCCTGGCCCGCCCACAACGCGCTGCACGGCTGGAGCGCCCGCCACCTGATCGGCGACCTGCGCTCCCCGCTCGGCGTCTTCACCCTCTCCGACGCCGGCGGCCTGCTCCCGGACCCCGGCAGCAGGCTCCCGTACCACCGCTCCGGCAGCTTCCACTCGCCCGGCACCGGATTCGAGGGCGAACCGCTGGAGGGCTCCTTCGCCTACGTCGTCGCCATCGACTACAACCGAAGGCCCGGCACCTCGCCCCTGGACTGGACCCGGCCCCTCGGCGCGAAGCGGGGCGGAGGAGTGTGGCTGCACGTCGACCACGGCGGCCCCACGCACGGCTGCGTCAGCCTCGCCAAGGCCCATATGAAGGAACTGCTGCGCACCCTCGACCCCGGCCGGCATCCGGTCGTCGTCATGGGGTACGCCGACTGGCTCGCGCACTGAGCCGCCTAGGATCCGAACTCGTGTACGCACATGTACTGGTTGCCGAGGACGACGAGAAGCAGGCCGAACTCATCCGCCGCTCCCTGCTGGCCGAGGGACACACCGCCACGGTGGTGCACGACGGCGCGGCGGCACTCGACGCGGCCCGCCGACTGCGGCCCGACCTCGTCGTCCTGGACCTCATGCTCCCGGTCCTGGACGGCTTCGACGTCTGCCGGACGCTGCGCGGCGGCGCCGAGCACCCGGAGATCCCGGTGGTGATGCTCACCGCACGCTCCACCGAGGACGATCTGCTGCTCGGCCTCGACCTGGGCGCCGACGACTACCTGACCAAGCCGTACAGCCCGCGCGAGCTGATGGCGCGGATCCGTACGGTGCTCAGGCGCAGCGGGCGCGGCGCCGGCGCCCGGGACGAGGATCCCGTCGTACGGGCCGGCGGGATCAGCGTGGACCCGGTACGTCACGAGGTGCGCTGCGACGGCGCACCCGTGGAGTGCACGCCGGCCGAGTTCCAGATCCTGCTGGCCATGGCGGGAGAGCCGGAGCGCGTGTTCACCCGGCGGCAGCTGCTGCACTGCACCCGCGGCTTCGACCGGGCCTCCACCGAGCGGGCCGTCGATGTGCACATCATGAACCTGCGTCGCAAGATCGAGGCCGACCCACGGCGTCCGGCCCGGCTGCTGACGGTGTTCGGCGTCGGTTACAAACTGAGCGGCGCACGCCCATGAGGCGGCCGGAGCCCCGGAGCGACGAACAGGCCGCTCCGGAGCGCCGGGAGGCGCGGGCCGACGGGCGGGCGTCGTGAAGGGGCGGGGGGCGCGGACTGACGGGCGGGCGTGCGTGAAGGGGCGGGGGCGCGGGCTGACGGGCGGGCGTGCGTGAAGGGCCGGGGAACGCGGGCTGACGGGCGGGCGCTCGTGAAGCGCCGGATTCCGCTGCGGAAACGGCTGCTCGTCCGGCTGTTGTTCGTCTCCGCGCTGATCGCCGTCTGCTCGGTGGCCGCCACCGCCTGGCTGGCGGTCACCACGACCACCAGCGCGCTGAAGGAGGAGCAGGGCCAGGACCTCGCCGCCGACAACCGCATCCTCGCCCAGCTGAGCGGCTACGCCGCCACCCACGCGGACTGGGCAGGTGTCCGGCACACCGTCAGGGAGCTGGCCGCCCGGACCGGACGCCGGATCGCCCTCACCACCGCCGACCGCACCCTCGTCGCCGACTCCGCGCCCCGCGGCACCCCGCTGCCGCCCCGGCCCGCCGCCACCGTCGACCCGCTGCGCACCGACACCTACACCGAGAGCGGCGCCCAGCTCAGCGGCATCGACCCGCGCCTGGTGGGTCCCTACCGTCTCCCGGCGAAGGAACGCACCGGCCTGGACGCGCTGGCCGCCCGGCGCAAGCAGTGCTACGAGCGCCACGGCCTGCAGGCCACGACGGTACGGACCACGAGCGGGCGGCCGGTCGTCTCCCCGGCGGACGGCAGCGATCCGTCCGGCTACGGCGCGACGGTGTGCGAGGACGGACGGCTCAACACCCCCACGCCCACGGAGCGAAGGGCCCTCGACGCGCTGTCCGAACTCGCCCGGCCCTGTCTGGGACAGGCCGGACTGCACCTCGGCGGGGGACGGCCTTTCCTCACCTTCGATCCCAGCGGCCGGGATCCGTTCGGCGGCGGCTACCTGCTCGCCAAGTACTCCGAGATCGCCACCGGGAAGGCCGCACGGACGGCACGAAACTGCGTTCAGACGGCCCGTCGCACTCAGCTGGATCCCTATGCCGCCCCGGTCGCCGAGCTGTTCCTCGGCATCGGCGACCAGAACCCGGCCCGGTTCGACATGTCACCCTCCAACAAGGGCAAGGTCGTCGGTGTGGCCGGCCTGGTCCTCGCCGTCACGGTCGCGGTGACCGCCCTCTTCGCCGTCCGGCTGGTACGGCCCCTGCGCGCGCTCACCGTGGCGGCGCAGCAGCCGCCCGAACAGCACGTGCGCGTGCCGGTGACCACCCGGGACGAGACCGGCATCCTCGCCGAGGCCTTCAACGACCTCACCGAGCGCCGCGAGCGGCTGGAGGCCCAGCGCAAGGCCATGGTCAGTGACATCGCGCACGAACTGCGCAGCCCGCTCACCAACATCCGCGGCTGGCTGGAGGTGCTCCGCGACGGCGTCGTCGACCCCGACCCGGCCCTGCTGGACTCCCTGCACGAGGAGGCACTCGTCCTGCAGCGGATCATCGACGACCTGCAGGACCTCGCCGCCGCCGACGCCGGCACCCTGCGCCTGCACCGCGAGCCGTTGCGGGCCGCCGACCTGCTGGACCAGGTGGCCGCGGCTCACCGCGTCGCCGCCGACGCCTCAGCGGTAGCCCTGCGCACCGAGGCCGACGACGCCGCCTGGCTGGACGCCGACCCGGTGCGGATGCGGCAGGCACTCGGAAACCTCGTATCCAACGCGCTGCGCCACACCCCCACGGGCGGCAGCGTCACGCTCTGCGCCCACCGGGACGGCGACGACGTCGTCCTCACCGTCACGGACACCGGTCAGGGCATCGCCCGCGAGGACCTGCCGCGGGTGTTCGACCGGTTCTGGCGCGCCGAGAAGTCCCGCAGCCGCCGTACCGGCGGCAGCGGTCTCGGCCTGCCGATCGTGCGCCACCTGGTCGCCGCCCACGGCGGCACGGCCGAGGCCACGAGCGAGCCCGGCGCGGGCGCGACGTTCACCCTGAGACTGCCCGGCACACCGGCGCCCGGCGACTGGAGCAGCGGCGCGGACGGCGACGAGCGCGGAGGCGCGCGCAGCGGCGAGGACGGTGACGAGCGCAGCGGTGACAGCGGCGACGAGCGCGACGGTCAGAGCCGTGGCAGTGGCGAGGACCACGACAGGGGCCCCGGCGTGCGCCCCTGAGTCCTCGACGGAAGGGAGGCGGGCCGGGGCCCCGGCAACGAGCCGCTCGTGGCCGATGCCGAGCCGCTGTGCCGGATCGCCGAAACGGTGATCGACGCGGCCAAGGGCGAGGTGGCCCGGCAGGAACGGGAGTGGGGGACCCCGCGCCGCGGGGGCCGCTGGGCCCCCACCGCGCGGCACGGGGGGTCAGCCGGAGCGTGGCCGGGAGCGGGCGCGGCGGCGCAGCGACCGCCGTTCCAGTTCCGTCGTACCGCCCCAGATCCCGATGCTCTGGCCCGTGTCCAGCGCCCAGTCCAGGCACTGTTCCCGGACCGGGCAGCCCGCGCACACCGCCTTGGCCTGCTGGGTCTGCACCTGCGCCGGCCCGGTGGTACCGATCGGGAAGAACAGGTCGGGGTCCTCGTGGCGGCACGCGGCATGTTCGCGCCAGTTGTCCATCGGAGTCTCCTGGATCGGATCGGTGTCGTCCGTGTCCTGTCGAATGCGTTCTCCGGATTCGGGTGACCGGTCGGGACGGTGTGAAACGGCTCAACCGGTGGCGGATCGGGCGACGATCGCGATCCGGCACCGGCGATCGCACTCAGCATCCCCCGGGCGGCGCGCCGGTCCCGAGGGGGACCGTGCGCGGTCAACAGGCCGGGAGGCAGGGCGGGAAGACCACCGGAGCGCCCGACCGGGCGCCGGTGGCGGGGAGTTCGGCACGGCCGACGGGCCGCCCGGTGGCTGCCGCACCACCGCGGGACCACGGTACTCCGCCACGGCCCCCCGGGCGCCCGCCAGGTGACAGCTCGCCCGGTCTTCTGCGAGCCGGCGCCTCAGCATCTCAGGGGCAGCGCCTCAACCCCTCACGATCTCAGGAGCCGACGCCTCCCGCTCTCAGGAACAGCGCCTAAGCGCCTAAGCGCCTCCCGCTCTCAGGAGCAGCGCCTCAGTGCCTCCCGGTCTCAGGGCCCGGCGCCGTGCGGTCGCAGGGGCAGCGCCTCAGCGTCTCAGCGCCTCGCGCGCGGTCGCCCTCACCGCGTCGGCCAGGGCTGCCAGCGCGGGGGAGTCCAGCTTCCACTGCTGCCAGTGGAGCGTCACGTCCATCCACTGGCCGGGGGCGAGCACGGCCAGCCTTCCTTGCCTCAGCAGCGGACCGGCCTGCGCCTCCGGGACCATGCCCCAGCCGAGTCCCGCGGTGACCGCTTCCAGGAACCCCTCGGAGGTGGGCACGAAGTGCCGGAGCGGGCCGGCGGATGCGCGGCCCAGCCGGCGGACGAAACCGTCCTGGAAGTCGTCCTTGCGGTCGAAGACCACCACGGGCGCCCCGGGCAGCGCCTCGGGCAGGGGCCGCCCGCCCAGATGGGCCTCGACGAACTCTGGTGCGGCCGCGGGCAGATAGCGCATCCTGCCGAGCGGATGGACCGTGCATCCGGGCACCGGGTCCGGCGAGGAGGTCACCGCCGCCATCACCAGCCCCTCCCGCAGCAGCGTCGCCGTGTGGCCCTCGTCCTCCCGGTGCAGTTCGAAGCAGAGGCCCGCGACCCGCGTGAGCGCCGGCAGGAACCAGGTAGCCAGGGAGTCCGCGTTCACCGCCACCGACACCCGCGTCGGCTCCCCGGTGCCGCTCAGTCCCAGCTCGCCCCAGGCATCCCGCTCCAGCCGGGCGAGCTGCCGCGCGAATCGTACGAGCACCGCGCCGGACTCCGTGGGCCGCACCGGCTTGGTGCGCTGGAGCAGCACCCGGCCGGTGCGCTGCTCGAGCGCCTTGACCCGCTGGCTGACCGCCGACGGCGTCACATGCAGCGCGGCGGCGGCAGCGTCGAACGTGCCTTCGTCGATCACCGCCAGCAGTGTCCGCACCTGCTCCAGAGGAAGCTCTGTCATCACAGCAGCTAAGGGTACGTAAAAATCTTTAGCTGTACTTGCAGGCGGAGGTTTCCTAGCGTCGGTCCCATGAACCACGCTGTGACCGCCGCGGCTGCCGGATTCGGCACCGGCCTCTCGCTGATCGTCGCCATCGGCGCCCAGAACGCCTTCGTCCTGCGGCAGGGGGTGCGGCGGGACGCCGTGCTCGCCGTGGTCGGCATCTGCGCCCTGTCCGACGCCCTGCTCATCGCGCTCGGGGTCGGGGGAGTCGGCGCGGTCGTGGTGGCCTGGCCGGGCGCGCTGCGGGCGGTCGGGGTCGTCGGCGGTGTCTTCCTGCTCTGCTACGGCGTCCTGGCCGCCCGCCGGGTGCTCAAGCCGGGCGCCGGACTGCATGCGGAGGGCGAGGTGGCCGGGTCGCGCCGCCGGGCGGTGCTGACCTGCCTGGCGATGACCTGGCTGAACCCGCACGTCTACCTGGACACGGTGTTCCTGCTCGGCTCGCTGGCCGCCGACCGGGGCCCACTGCGCTGGACCTTCGGGCTCGGCGCCGCGCTGGCCAGCCTGTGCTGGTTCGCCGCGCTCGGCTTCGGGGCCCGGCTGCTCGGCCGGTTCCTGGCCCGGCCCGCCGCCTGGCGGGTCCTGGACGGTCTGGTCGCTCTCACCATGCTGGGGCTGGGCGTGGCCCTGGTCGCCGGGTCCTGAGGCCGAATCCGTTCGTACCGCGCGGCCGGTCCTGCAATAGTCAGGCTCTCGAAAAGAAAAGATGTAGCGAGCACCCAGGACATCCGTGGACACGAGCGAGAGCAGCAGCACCGCGACCGACACCGAAGCTCCGGCGGCGGAGGCGGCCCCGCCCCGGCGCGGCTGGCGCAGGTGGGCGATGGACACCCGCCCGCTGCGCATCCCCGCCTACCGGCGCCTGTGGTCGTCGACCGTCGTCACCGCCGTCGGCAGCCAGCTCACCGCCGTCGCCGTACCCAAGCAGATCTACGACATCACCCACTCGTCGGCCTGGGTCGGCTACGCGAGCCTCGCGGGCCTGGTGCCGATGGTGGCGTTCGCGCTGTGGGGCGGGGCGGTCGCCGACACGGTGGACCGCCGCAAGCTGATGCTGGTCACCAACACCGGCATCGCGGTGACCTCGCTGCTGTTCTGGGCGCAGGCCGTCACGGGCCTGGACTCGGTCGCCGTCCTCATGGTGCTGCTCGCGCTCCAGCAGGCGTTCTTCGGCCTCAATGCGCCTGCCCGGAACGCCTCCGTAGCCCGGCTGGTCCCCGCTGAGCAGCTGCCCGCCGCGGGCGCGCTCGGCTCGACCGTGATGCAGACCGGTCTGGTGGCGGGCCCGCTGCTCGCCGGGGTCCTCATCCCGGTCATCGGACTGCCCGAGCTGTATCTGATCGACGCGGTGGCGCTGTGCGTGACGGTGTGGGCCGTCGTACGGCTGCCCGCGCTGCCGCCGCTCGGCGAGGCCGCCGCCCGCCGGGCCGGAGTGCGCGAGATAGCGGCCGGATTCCGGTACATCTCCGGGCACAGGGTGCTGCTGCTGTCCTACCTCGCCGACATCGTCGCCATGGTGTTCGGCATGCCCCGTGCCCTGTTCCCGCAGCTGGCCGCGGAGACCTACGGCTCCTACGGCGAGGGACTCGCGCTCGGTGTGCTGTTCGCCGGCATCCCGGTCGGCGCGGTGCTCGGCGGCCTGTTCTCCGGTGTGTTCTCGCGGGCGCGCCGGCACGGCTGGATGGTCGTCGCAGCGGTCGTCGCCTGGGGCGTGGCCGTCGCCGGGTTCGGGCTGAGCGGCAACCTCTGGGTCGCCGTGGCCTTCCTCGCCGTGGCCGGTGTCGCCGACATGGTCTCGATGGTGTTCCGCGGCGCGATCCTGCTGTCCGCCGCCACCGACGAGATGCGCGGCCGGATGCAGGGGGTGTTCACGGTGGTCGTCGCGGGCGGGCCCCGCCTGGCCGACGTGCTGCACGGGACCGCCGGCTCGGTGTTCGGCCCCCGGGCCGCCGTCGCGGGCGGCGGCGCGCTGGTCGTCGTACTGATGGCGGCCCTGGCCTTCGCCGTCCCGGCGCTGCGCCGCTATCGCGTCTGAGGACCGGCCCCAGCGGCCTAGAGAAGGCCGCTGCGGCGCCGGATCGTGTACTGGTCCATGAGCTTGCCACGGGTGGTCTCCAGGCGGTGGGCGAGGATCTCGGCCACCGTCCGCACCACGGAGAGCCCGAGCAGCGGGTCCTCCACACACAGCGCGAGCACCGACGGCCCGTCGAACTCGTAGGCGCGTACGTTGCTGAAGGCCACCGCGCCGAAGTCCCACTGGTAGGGCGGGAAGAGCCAGGACCAGCCGAGCAGGTCGCCCGCGCCGAGCGTGGCCACGGCCACGCGCTGCCGGGAGGTGACCTGCTGGTCCAGATGGACCGCGCCGGAGCGGATCACCCAGAACCGGTCGGCGGTGCCGCCCGCCTCGAAGATGCGGGTGTCCTCCGGGAAGGAGATCTCCTTGGCCAGCTCCATCAGGCGTTCGCGCTGCGCCTGGGGCAAGGCGGTGAGCAGTTTGATCGCTTTGGTCATGCGCGCTCCTCGCCTGGCGGCGGTTGCGGATCGAGTGCTGGTGCCTACACCCATTTCAGCCGTTTCCGCCGCCCGGAGCACCTCGAAAGAGGCGGACTTCCGCGTTGCCACCCTTCTGCGGGCAGCAAAAAGCCCTGGCTGGACGGGGGAAGCCAGCCAGGGCCGTATGCGGTGACGCACATGAGGAGGGGGAAGGACGGTTCCGCGCCGCTCCGTGCATCACGTATGGATGAACAATAAATCATTTCTCTTGACAGTGCCTACCCGAGAGCAGGTCAGGTGACCTGTTTCACTCCCTCCACCCGTACGTGATCCCCGCCCGGGCTCACGATCTCCTCCAGCACCCGCAGCACCGCCTCGTACGCCTGTGCCCGCACCGCCGCCTCCCGCGCGCCGTCCGGATCCGTCGCCGTCAGCCGCTGCGCCCGCTCCTGCCAGGCCCGCTCCGCCTCCGCCGCGCACGCGCGGCCCCGCTGGATCCTGCGCAGCAACTCGGCCGCGTCCACCACATCCGTCATACCGCCCGGGTACCCGCGCACGGCCCGGGAATGGCACCGCGTCCGACGGGGTTTGAGGGTGCCTTGCGGGGTCAGCCGAAGGGGGAGAGAACCTTGCGATCCGGGCGCCGTTCAGGGAGGAAGGGATGCTCGACAAGCACCGGCCCAGTGCCGTCGCAACCCGGCCGGAACCCCGCCGGCGACCACCGCTCCGGCCCGCCGACGCCCGCAGAACCGTCGAGCGCGTGATGACCGAACGGTGCCGTGCCTGCGCCCTGCCGTGCCCGCCCGAGGCCCTGGAGGACGCCCTGCTGGTCACCTCGGAACTCACCACCAACGCGCTGGTGCACGGCGGCGGCATCACCGGCTTCGACGTCGAGGTGGACCCCGCGGGTGTCCGGGTCTCGGTGAGCGACCGCAGTGACGAACTGCCCGTCGCCCCTCTGACAGGGGACGAACGCGAACGCACCCTCCCAGGCGGCCGTGGCTGGCCCATCGTGTGCCGGCTGGCCCGGGATGTCCGGGTGGCGGAGCTGCCCCGCGGCGGCAAGTGCATCACGGCCGTCGTAGCGCTGCGCTGAAGCGGCCGGCGAACCGCTGCGCCGAAGCGGCCGGCGAAGTTCTGTCCCCGGGTGTTTGTCCGCGGGGCCGGGGGGCAGACGGAATCTCGTGCTTCGGACCGGAGGCGCGCGCCCAGCGGTGACCAGTACGGCTGGCTGGGCCCCCTCCTGGTGGGCCCGGTTATTCACCCGCGGCGACCCCTGACACCCCCCGTTCGGGCCAGAACCCGGAACCAGGTTCCGGCCGTGCCCTGAAACCACGTTCAGGAGCGATTCCGCATGCTGACCGACATGTCGACAAGCCGTCCCGCCACGACCGCCGGCACCACCGCCCCTGCCGCCGCGGCGCCCGCCCGGCGCAGCCACGACGACGCCCCCGAGACCGCGGAACTGTTCGCCCGGCTGGCGGAACTGGAAGACGGCCCCGAGCGGGACGCGGTGCGCGACGAACTCGTCACCGCCTGGCTGCCCATGGCCCACCGGATCGCCGGCCGGTTCCGCGATCGCGGCGAGTCCGTCGAGGACCTGCGCCAGGTGGCCGCGCTCGGCCTGGTGAAGGCCATCGACCGGTTCGACCCCTCCCGCGGGGCCTTCGAGAGCTACGCCGTGCCGACCATCACCGGCGAGGTCAAGCGGCACTTCCGCGACCGTATGTGGGCGCTGCGGGTGCCGCGCCGGGTGCAGGAACTGCGCAACCGCGTACGAGTGGCCAGGCGGGAACTCACCCAGAACCCCGGCAGCCCGGAACCCACCGTCGCCGACATCGCAGCCCACACCGGCCTCACCGAGGAGGAGGTGTCGGCAGGGATGGAGGCGCTGGAGAGCTTCAGCACCCTTTCGCTGGACGCCGAGCTGTCCGCCGGCGACGACGGCTACAGCATCGCCGACACCCTGGGAGCCGCCGACACCTCGTACGACGTCGTCGTCGACCGGGAGGCCGCCAAGGAAGGGCTGCGCCGGCTGCCCGAGCGCGAGCGGGCCATCCTCTACATGCGCTTCTTCGAGGACATGACGCAGAGCCGCATCGCCGACCGGCTCGGCATCTCCCAGATGCACGTCTCCCGGCTGATCAGCCGCAGCTGCGCCCGGGTCCGCGACGAGGTGCTCGGCAGCCGGTACCCCGGCAGCGAGCCGCGGTGAACGCTCACTGTGCCGGCTGCGCCGGGCTGCCGGCGACGTCCAGTGGACGTGCCAGACCGGAGACCGCCTCGTCCAGCCGCTGCAGATGGCGCAGCACCCGGTCGGTCACGCGGCCGTAGCGCGGGGTGCGCAGAGTGCCCGGCCCCAGCATCGACGCGATGCTGGGGCCGGTCTCGATCCGTTCCGCGGACCGGGGGTCCGTGACGTGCGCGGCGATCGACTCGATGTTGTGCACGATCCGGCCGCACGCCCCGCGCAGCCGGGGGTCCGCCGCGATGGACGGATGCGTCGGCAGCAGCTCGGCCGTCGCCGCGAGGGAGCGCGCGTGGTACGCGCAGGTCTCCAGCAGCGCCACCACGTAGCGTGCGGTGTCCCGGCGCGATCGGAGCGGGGTGATCGGATGCGTCAGCGGCTGGGTGGCCGCGCGCAGGTCGGCCAGCGCCTGGTCCAGCTCCCGCGCCTGCTCCACCAGATCCCCGCCCGTTCCGCCGCTCAACTGATCGACGGCGGCCCGGGTGACGCCGGCGAGCCGGTCCAGGACGCCCACGAGGAGGTCGTTGGTACGACGGTCGGTGTGCACCGGCAGCACCACCGCCGCCGCGATCACCCCGCAGGCCGCTCCGAGCGCCGTCTCCTCGATCCGCAGCACCAGCACCGACATGCTGTACGTGTTCAGCAGTGTGTACAGCAGGCCCAGCATCGCCGTCACGAAGAACGACATCAGCGTGTACGACAGGGGCGCCGTGTAGAACATCGCGAAGATGAACACCAGCACCAGCGCGAACGCCGTCCAGGTGTGGTGCCCGACCAGTCCGGCGAGCCCGATGCCGGCGACCACGCCGAGCACCGTGCCCAGCAGCCGCCGGTAGCCCTTCACCAGGATCTCGCCCGTGGAGGCGGTGTTGACGAAGACGATCCAGCAGGTCAGCACCGCCCAGTACCAGCGCTGACTGGACAGCAGTTCACCGCCGACGATGGCCAGCGAGGAGCCGACGGCCACCTGGACCGCGGCCCGGGTGGTGGGCCGCTTCAGCCCGGCCGGCTCCGCCTCCTGAGGTTCGCCGACCTCACCGGTCTCGATCGCCGCGTCCTCGGCGTCCAGTTCCTCGCGCGAGCGGGCGGTCGCCGGTGAGTCGTCGGACTCGTCCTGCGGCCCGTCCAGTGCGACCCGCAGGCCCATCGCCGCCCGGGCGGCCTCGCCGAGGCCCCGGAAGGCGTCCTGCACGGCCGGCGAGGCCTTGGGCAGGTTCTCCTCCTCGCGGTAGCCGAGCAGGCGGTTGCGCACCTGGGCGAGCGCGGTGCCCGAGGCCTCGTGGGCCGGACGCAGCATCAGCACCCTCAGCGCCTGCAGGTCCCGGCGCAGCACGGCCGTCGCCTCGTCCCGCACCGGCGGTTCCCCCGCGGAGGGCAGCGAGGCGCCCGGCAGATGCAGGGTGAGTGTGTCGGTGCGCTCGGCGCTGCGCGCGGTGAGCAGCAGCAGACCGAGCCGCTCGGCGGCGATCTCGGCGTCCGCGACCCGGCGCTGGAGCAACCGGGCCACCGCCGGGTCCGCCGTGCCGTCCTCCAGCCGGCCCTGGATCATCAGCGCCGTCTCGTGCAGCCGGGCGGTGCCGGTGCGCAGGTCCTCCAGCACCTTCGCGACCTCGTCGGGCCCGGCGTCCAGCAACCCGGCCTGAACGGCGAGGAGCTGGGCGAGCCGGGCGCGGAAGGCCCGCCGCAGCCGGTCCAGGGTGCCCGCCGGGGTCTGCGGCAGCAGCACGAAGCGGGCGAGGGCGCTGCAGGCGAACGCCACGCAGACGACGCCGTACAGCGCGGGCAGCGCGGACACCGTCGCGCCCACGAACAGGGAGAGGAAGTAGACCTGGAATCCGATCAGGCCCAGCGCCGTACCGCGGTCCCCGAATCGGCGGCCGTAGACGGCGCAGAAGATGAGCACGACGAAGAACAGGTCCCCGGCGACGACCTGTTGGCCGAGGAGCGCTGCCAGCGACACCGACGCCAGCGCGACCGGCAGGCCCAGTGCGAGCGTGACGGCCTGCCGGTCGCGCTGCTTCTCCCGGACGGCGAAGGTGGCGGCCATGGACGCGATGGCCCCGGCGACGAGTTGGGTCACCGGGACCCCCAGCACGCCGAGCACGGCGAGGGTGAGGGCGACGGCGGCGACCGTGCGCAGCCCCGCGGTGAGCCGGAGCAGTCCGGGATCGGACGCAGCGATCCGGTCCCACATCCGTACCCGTCCCGACCGTCCCACTGCCCTCACGCCGCCGTGCTCTCTCCCGTGCCGGAAATCGATCTCCGACCCAGCATCGCACGCGGGCCGGAAGCTGCCGGCCCGCGGCGAGCGCGGCGGCCACAGGGGCGTTGGCGTGCCCGTGCGTGGTGCGTCCCGTCCGTGTGAGGTTTCCTGTCCACCTGAGAAGACCGCCGATCCGGTGCGGAACGACCGGCGGCCTCCCGGTGGTCCCCGTCACCTCAGGGGTGGTCGATGCCCGTGTCCCCCACCCGGGCCCGTACCTGTTCCGGCGTCAGGTACGAATCCGTGAACTCGAAGTCCTTCAGCCGGGCGGGCTTGCGGGCCTGGAACCCGGTGCGGACGAAATCGTTGCCCGCGACCGCGTTCAGCAGCCAGTTGGTCATCACCCGGGTCTTGGCGACGTTGGTGCGCAGCGCCGACCAGTGGTAGCCGCGGGCCACCGCCTGGGCGAGCAGGCCGCGCAGTTCCACGCCCAGCGGCTTGGACACCGCATCCTTGCCCCCGAGGTCGACGACCAGACCCAGGTCCTTGTGGACGTACGGCTGCAGGGGCTGCCCCCGCAGCGTCGCGATGACGTTGTCGGCGACCTTCCTGCCCTGCCGCATGGCGTGCTGCGCGGTGGGCGGGCAGACCGCGCCCTCGCCCTTGGCCAGGTCCGGAACGGCGGCCGAGTCGCCGAGCGCGAACACCCCGTCGTGGCCCGGCAGGGTCATCTCGGCGTCGACCGCCAGCCGCCCGCGGACCGTCTCGGCGCCGAGCGTGGCGATCAGCGGGCTGGCCACCACGCCCGCCGTCCAGATCAGGGTGTGCGTCGGCACCACCCGGCCGTCGGTGAAGGTGACCTCCTCCGGGCCGGCCTTGTCGATCGACACGCCCAGCGAGACGTCGACGCCGCGCCGCTTCAGGATCTCCTGCGCACTGCGGCCGAGTTTGTCGCCCAGCTCCGGCATGAGCTTGGGCGCGATGTCGATCAGATGCCATTTGATCAGGCCCGGGTCAAGACGCGGGTAGCGCTGCACGGCGGCATGCGTGAGGCGCTGCAGGCAGGCCGCGGTCTCGGTGCCGGCATACCCGCCGCCCACCACCACGAACTGCAGCCGCGCGGCCCGCTCGGCCGGGTCGTCGCTGGCGTCCGCCAGGTCCAGCTGCGAGATGACGTGGTCGCGGATGTAGGCGGCCTCGGCGAGGGTCTTCATGCCGAACGCGTGCTCGGTCAGCCCCGGGATGTCGAAGGTGCGGGTCACGCTGCCCGGGGCCAGCACGATGTAGTCGTAGCGCTCGTTGACGATCTTGTCGGTGATGGTGCGGACGACGCACACCTTGGCCCTCAGGTCGACACCGATCGCGCCGCCCGGGATGATCCGGGTGCGGTACTTCCGGCTGCGACGCAAGGACACGGCGATCGACTGCGGCGTCAGCACGCCGGAGGCGACCTGGGGCAGTAGTGGCAGATAGAGCTGGTACGAGAACGGCGTCACCAGTGCGACGTCGGCCTCGCCGGGGGCGAGTTTCCGCTCCAGGCGGCGAACGCACTCGACTCCGGCGAAGCCGGCGCCAACCACCAGGATCCTGGGTCGTGTCACGGTGTCCATCCCTCTCTGCGGCTCCAGGCGGTCCGACTCGACGCCGTTCGCCTGCCCCGGATCGCCGAACCGACTCCGATCCCACCGTGCCTCCAGCCGTTCCGCCAGCTGGGTGCGGCAGGCAGACGAACGTGTGGGCACCAGCATGCCCGCACACCGATGCGGAGTAACCGGTTCACGCACACCTACACGTCGAACACCTGTCACCACGGCAGGAACACGTGGATGTCCTTGCCGGCATCGTGGACGACGACACTGACCTGGGTGCAGAGCGTGTGCACCAGATGCCAGCCGATGCCACCGCCGCCCGTGCGCGGGTGGAAGGGCCGTGGCTCCGGCTTGGTCGTGTTCGTGTCGCGCATCGTCACGTGCACCCCGTCGAAGGTGCGCCGCATGCGCAGGTCGAACGGGCCCGGCGCGTACTGGATCACGTTCGCGGCCAGTTCCGTCACGACCAGGAGGATGTCGTCCCAGTACTCGTGCGCGCCCGGCGGTGCCTGCCGGGCGAGCGCGCACAGGAAGTCCTCCGCCGCGAGCCGCGCCTCCGTGACGTTGCGCAGCTCCCCCTGGAAGGAGAACGTACGCTCGTACCTCTCCTCAGCGGGCGGTGTCTCGTCCCAACGCGGCTCCGTCGCCATCTCGCATTCCCCGGCACCGGCCGGTGAGGGCGGCTCAGGCCCTCCGACCAGTGCGGTCGTCGTTGCTGATCTCTTCTGCGCTGCGGGTTCCCCCAGCGGCGCGGGCTACCCGTCTCCCTTCGGACCGTCGGTCCCCGCCGGCCACCTCCTCAGCGGAAGACGTCGTCCTGCTCGTCCCAGTCGGCCGGTTCCTGCGGGCTCCACCGCACCCGGGCGCGCGCCTCGTACATCGCCTCGATCTCGGCCGCCCAGTGCCGCACGATGGCGTCCCGGCGCAGCTTCATGGACGGGCTGAGCAGTCCGTTGTCCGGTGCGAACGGTTCCTGGAGGACACGGTAGACCCTGATGGACTCCGCGCGGGACACCGCACTGTTGGCGGAGGCCACGGCGCGTGCGATCTCCTCCCGCAGCGCGTTCTCCTCCCTCGCCTCCCGGCCCGGGGCGTCGCCCTGCAGGGCGAGTGCGGCCCGCCAGTGCGCGAGGAAGTCCGGGTCCAGGGTGATCAGGGCACCGACGCACGGCCGGTCGTCGCCGATCACCACCGCCTGGTGGACCAGCGGGTGCATGCGCAGCCGCTGTTCCAGCGGGGCCGGCGCCACGCTCTTGCCGCCGCTGGTGACGATGATGTCCTTCTTGCGCCCGGTGATCGTCAGGTAGCCCTCGGAGTCCAGCCGCCCGATGTCCCCGGTGGCCAGCCAGCCGCCGCGCAGCGCGGCCCGGGTCGCCGTCTCGTCGCTGATGTAGCCCTGGAACACCGAGGGCCCGCGCACCAGGATCTCCCCGTCGTCGGCCACCTGGACCTCGGTGCCCGGCAGCGGCCGGCCCACGGTCCCGGACTTCTCCCGGCCCAGCGGCTGCATGGTGATCCCGCCGGAGACCTCGGTGAGTCCGTACCCGTCGTTGATGTACACCCCGATGCCCTCGTAGAACAGGCACAGTTCACGGTCGAGCGAGGAACCGCCGGAGGTGCCGCGCATCGCCCGGCCGCCGAGCGCCGCACGCAGTCTGCGGTACACCGTCCGCTCGTACAGGGCGTGTTGCAGCTTGAGGTCGAGCCCCGGACCCGGCCCGGTGCCCAGCCGCCGGCGTTCCTCGGCCGCGGCGAAGTCCCGCGCCGTCTGCGCGGCCCGCTCGAACAGCGCGCCCCGGCCCGCCTGTTCGGCGGCCCGCAGGAAATTCTTGTACAGCTTCTCGAACACCGACGGCACGCCGTACAGGTACGTCGGCCGGAACGAGGTCAGGGCCGACGCCAGCGCCGGCGCGGTCAGCTCCGGCTCGTGTCCCATCAGGACCCCGCCGCGCACGCACGTCACCATGATCATGATCCCGTAGACGTGCGAGAACGGCAGAAAGGCCAGCACGGACGGCTGTTGGCCCGGGGGAGCGGCGGTGTGGCCCCAGCCGGCCAGCAGCGTGTCGCACGGGTAGGCGAGGCCGCGGTGGCTCAGGGCACAGCCCATCGGACGGCCCGTGCTGCCGGAGGTGTAGACGACGGCCGCCGTGGCGTCCGGCAGCACGATCCGGCGCAGCGACTCCACGGTGGTGTACGGGACGTCCGTGCCCCGGTCCACGAGGTCGGCCAGGGCACCGGCGTCCAGCTGCCACACGTGCCGCAGCCGCGGCAGCCGCGTGCACACGGTGCCGACGGTCATGACGCCCTGCTCGTCCTCCACGACGACGGCCACACAGCCGGCGTCCCGCAGGATCCACTCGACCTGGTCGCGCGAGGAGGCCGGATGGATCGGCACGATCTCGGCGCCCACGGCCCACAGCGCGTGGGCGAACACCGTCCACTCGTAGCGGGTGCGGGCCATCAATGCCACCCGGTGGCCCGGTGAGACCCCCGCGGCGACCAGGCCCTTGGCCAGATCGGTCACCTCGTCCCGCAGCTCGACAGCCGTCACCTCCTCCCACACGGTCGCGGCGGGATCCGCTCGGCGCGCGAGCATCGGCAGAGTGGGATTCCGGTCCGCCGTCTCGAAGATGCTGTCGGCGAGGCCGCCGGTGAACGGCGGGGTGACGGAGGGAGCGAGGGCGACGTTCCGCATGCGCTGCTCCTGGTGTACGGAGGGTCACTCCGCCGACCGGTTCGGTGTCGGCGGTGCTCGAATGTAGCCCAGGCGACAGCGTTCGGTACCCGGAACGAGGAAGTCGTGATCGGCTGATGATCTGGCCGTGTCCTGGGGACTCGGCAGACATGAGCTACGTGAACCCCGATCCAGAACCTGACCGCACCACCGGACTGGAACCCGGAGGGGGAGTTCCGCCCGGCGAGACACCGCCCGCCGAGAGCAGCATGCCCGAGGCCGGGCCCCGGGAGCCGCACGTCCAGCAGAGAGGCTGGGCCAAGGCACCCCTCACGCTGATCCTGCTCCTGGTGGCCCTGATCGCGGCGTTCTTCCTGGTCTACGCCCTGGTGCTGATCCTCTGAGCGGAATCCTCAGCCCTGGGTGCGGCGCACGCACTCGGTGACCACGTCCCGCAGGCTGCCGGTGTGCTCCAGCAGCCTGCGCTGCTCACGTGCGCCGTTGCCCACCCGCAGCACTTCCTCGACGGCCTGCTCGGCGCGCACCGCGTCACCGCTGTCGTCGAGCGCGTCCGCGGCATGCTCCAGCAGGGAACGCAGCACCTGCGCGGCAGGCCGGGGCCGCATGCCGACCGGGTCGATGAGATCCTCCTCCAGGCCGAACCGCGCCGCCTGCCAGTCGGCGAGCCTGAGCAGGCTCACGCCGGGGTCCGGCGCCGGCCGGCCCGCCCGCCATTCCCGGGCGGCGGTCTCCACCAGCGCGCGGCTCAGGGTCGCGATCAGCACGGCGGTGTCCGCGCCGAGACAGACGTCCGCCACCCGGATCTCCACCGTCGGATAGCGGGCGGACAGCCGCACGTCGAAATAGGCCATCCCCTCGTCCAGGATGACCCCGGTGTCCACCATGTCGGTCACCAGCCGGTGGTACCGCTCGGCGGTTCCGAACAGCTCGGTCGGCCCGGCCGACGGCCAGCGGTTCCACACCCGGCTGCGATAGCTGGCGTAGCCGGTGTTGCGGCCCTGCCAGAAGGGGGAGTTCGCGCTGATCGCGCGCAGTACCGGGAGCCAGGGGCGGATCCGGTCGAGGACTGCGACGCCCTCCTCGTCGGACTCCACCGACACATGGACATGGCAGCCGCACACGAGCTGTTCCCAGGTGGGTACGCCGTACCGCTCGGCCAGCCACTGGTAGCGCTCGTTCACACTGAGTGCAGGGCTGACCGGCAGGGGAGAAGTGGCCAGTGCGGCAACCCCGCAGCCGATCTGTCCGGCGTGCCGGGCTGCCTCCTTGCGGCACCTGACGATCTCGTCGCCGAGGGCAACCATGTCCGACTGCGGATGCGTGGCAAACTCCAGCATCTGGCCGAACAGTTCCTTCTCGAACACGTCCTGCCCGGGATCGTCCTGGGCGGCATGGGCGAGGACGGCCGCCGCCAGCGCCTTCGGGTCGCCGCTGTCCGGATCGACCAGAAGGAGTTCCTCCTCCACTCCGACGGTGCGCACCTGGTGCCGCCCTTCTTCCATCCCGTGCCACGGGGGCAGTCTCGTTCTGTACGACCTCGACTGCCCCCCGGACGGCCGCCGACACCTTCGGCGTTCAGCGCTCCGGCGTCAGCCAGACGGTGGCCAGCGGCGGCAGCGTCAGGTTCAGCAGTCCGTCCTCGGGCCCGACCGGCCCCCCGGTTCCCGTGCCGCTGCCGCCGAAGCGGACGTCGTCGGTGTTCAGCTCCTCCTGCCAGGCGGGGAACTCGCCGGGGACCCACAACCGGTAGTCGTGCCGGACGACGGGAGAGAAGTTCGACACGGCCAGCAGCGGGCTGCCGTCGGCGGCGAACCTCAAGAACGCCAGGACGTTGTCGTCCGCCGCGTCGCACAGCACCCACCGGAAGCCGCCCGGATCGGTGTCCCGCTGCCACAGCGCAGGCGTCGCCCGGTACACCGAGTTCAGCTCGCGGACGAGGTCCTTTACGCCCCGGTGGTCGCCGGCCGAGTGGTAGTCGTCACCGAGCAGCCACCACTCCGGCCCGTGCGCCTCGGACCACTCGGCGCCCTGCGCGAACTCCTGCCCCATGAACAACAGCTGTTTGCCCGGGTGGGCCCACATGAAGCCGAGATACGCACGGTGGTTGGCGCGCCGCTGCCACCAGTCGCCGGGCATCTTCGACACCAGCGCCTGCTTGCCGTGCACGACCTCGTCGTGGGAGATCGGCAGGACGTAGTTCTCGCTGTAGGCGTACACCATCGAGAAGGTCATCTCGTTGTGGTGGTACCTGCGGTGCACCGGCTCCTTCTGGATGTACTGCAGCGAGTCGTGCATCCAGCCCATGTTCCACTTCAGCCCGAAGCCGAGCCCGCCGCTGTCCGTCGGCCGGGTCACCCCGTCCCACGCGGTGGACTCCTCGGCGATGGTCACCACGCCCGGGCAGCGCCGGTACACGGTGGCGTTCATCTCCTGCAGGAAGGCGACCGCGTCGAGGTCCTCCCGGCCGCCGAAGACGTTCGGCTCCCACTGCCCGGAGTCCCGCGAGTAGTCCAGGTAGAGCATGGAGGCGACCGCGTCCACGCGCAGCCCGTCGATGTGGAACTCCTCGCACCAGTACACAGCGTTGGCGACGAGGAAGTTGCGCACCTCGGTGCGGCCGTAGTCGAACTCGTACGTCCCCCAGTCCGGATGCTCCGCCCGGGTCGCGTTCCCGGGCTCGTAGAGCGGGTCGCCGTCGAAGCGGGCCAGCGCCCAGTCGTCCTTCGGGAAGTGGGCCGGCACCCAGTCCATGATCACGCCGATCCCGGCCCTGTGACAGGCGTCCACGAAGTACCGGAAGTCGTCCGGGGAGCCGAGCCGCGGCGTCGGCGCGAAGTACGAGGTGACCTGGTAGCCCCACGAGCCGCTGAAGGGGTGTCCCGCGACCGGCATCAGCTCCACATGGGTGAAGCCCATCTCCTTGGCGTAGGCGGGCAGTTCCTCGGCGAGCCGGCGATAATCCAGGCCGGCCCGCCACGAGGGCAGATGCACCTCGTACACCGAGAACGGCGCCTGGTGCACGGGCGTGTCACCCCGGTGCGCCATCCACTCGGAGTCGCCCCACTCGTAGTGCGAGGCCGTCACGATCGACGCCGTGTCCGGCGGTACCTCCGTGCGCCGCGCCATCGGGTCGGCCTTCAGGAACCGGTGCCCGTAGCGGGAGGTGATCTCGAACTTGTACCGGGTGTCCACGCCGATCCCGGGCAGGAACAGCTCCCACACCCCGGACGCGCCGAGCGAGCGCATCGGGTACTGCGTGCCGTCCCAGTAGGTGAAGTCCCCCGCCACCCGCACGCCCCGGGCGTTCGGCGCCCACACGGTGAAACGGGTGCCGGCCACGCCTTGGTGGACCATCGGCTCCGCCCCGAGCGCCCGCCACAGCTGCTCGTGCCGGCCCTCCCTGATCAGGTGCAGGTCCAGTTCGCCGAGTGCGGGCAGGAAGCGGTACGGGTCGTGCACCTCGTACTCGGCGTCCTCGTACGCCACCAGCAGTGTGTACGACGGGACCTCGGGGCAGGGCAGCACCGTGGCGAACAGGCCGTCGCCCTCCGACCACATGTCGGTGCGCCTGCCGTCGATCACGACGCTCACCGCCCGCGCGTTCGGCCGCAGCGTCCGGAACAGCGTGCCGCCCGGCACCGGGTGCGCGCCCAGCAGGGCGTGCGGATCGTGGTGCTCGCCGGCGAGGAGCCGGCCGCGGTCGGCGGTATCCAGCGGGACGGCCGCAGGCGGCACGGGGCCCGCGGTCTCGGGAGGCGCGGTGTCACGCAGTGCCATGATTCAGCCTCCCCACACGGCGAGCCGCTTGATCGCCGCCATCGGAACCGGCAGCCAGTCGGGCCGGTGTCTCGCCTCGTACAGCACCTCGTAGACCGCCCTGTCCGTCTCGTGCGCGCGCAGCAGCGCGTGCTTCTTGCGTGGATCCCAGCCCGCGCGGGCCGCGTAGCCCGCGCAGAACGCCTCCCGGCAGCGGCGCGCCCATTCGGGTCGCCAGGGGCGGCGCTGCCGGGCCGCGTAGTCGAAGGAGCGCAGCATCCCGGCGACGTCCCGCACCGGGGACTGCGGTGCCCGGCGCTCGGCGAGCGGCCGGGACGGTTCGCCCTCGAAGTCGATGACGAACCAGTCGCGGCCGGCCCGCAGCACCTGCCCGAGGTGCAGGTCGCCGTGGATGCGCTGGGCGGGCGGCCCGGTGTCGCACGTGGCGAGCGCCGCGAACGCGGCCTTCAGACCGGGTACGAAGGGCAGCAGCCCGGGTACGGCGTGCGCGGCGGCATCCAGCCGGGTGCACATCGCCTCGGCGGTACGGCCGTTCTCGCCCGGGCCGCCCGCCGGGAAGGCCCCGGCCAGCGCCAGGTGCACCTCGGCCATGGCCCGGCCGAGCGCACGGGCCTCCGCCGTGAAGTCGTCGCCCGTGGCGAGTGCGCGCAGCGCCAGCGTCCAGCCGTCGGTGGCGTCCGGCAGGAACGGCTGCAGCACCCCGAGGGTGGCCGTGCGCGGCGCGGTCGTGGTGAACCAGGCCACCGGCGCGGGCACCCGGCTGCAGCCCTGGGCGGCCAGCGCGGCCGGCACCTCCAGGTCCGGGTTGACGCCGGGCTGGATACGGCGGAACAGCTTCAGGATGTATGCGTCGCCGTACACGATCGACGAGTTGGACTGCTCGGCGTCCAGCAGCCGCGGGGGCAGTCCACCGGGCACATGGGCGGCCGGGTCCGCCTCGAAGCGCAGCGGGCCCGCCGGGCCGGGGTGCCGCAGCCGTTCCAGCAGCAGGTGGGCCGAGCGCGGGTCGTGCAGCGCGTCGTACACGGCGAGTCCGGCGAGCGGGCCGTGTCCGGCGCGACCGATGAAAGCCCGCTCCAGCCGCGGTGCGAGGTGCTGGCGCAGGCCCAGCAACAGCTGGTAGCAGTCGCCGGGCGGGGGAGTGCCGCCGGGGGTGGGCACCGGCGCGTGGGAGGCGTGCACCAGCAGGTGCAGGCACCCGGGGAACAGCTCGGTCACGGACAGCACCGACAGATCGCTGACGGGCCGGTCCTTGCCCGCGAACCAGCGCTGCCTGGGCAGCCAGTCGCGCAGCAGGTCGCCCAGGGACGCCAGGGGCCCGACGAGGCCGGGAGCGGTTCTCGGGCGGGGAGTGATGGTCTTCGGCATGGTGACGCGTCCTTTCCTCGGCGCCGGGTGTTCAGCGGCGGCGGCCGATGCGGGATGCGACTCGGGTGAGCCGGAACCAGTAGAAGCCGTGGCCTTGCAGGGTCAGCAGATACGGCAGTTCACCGATGGCGGGGAAGCGCACCCCGCCGATCAGCTCGACCGGATGGCGTCCGTCGTAGGTCCGCAGGTCGAGTTCGGTGGGCTGGGCGAACCGGGAGAAGTTGTTCACGCACAGCACCAGGTCGTCGCCGTACTCGCGCAGGAACGCCAGGACCGCCGGGTTCGACGACGGCAGCTCGGTGTAGGACCCGAGTCCGAAGGCGGGGTTCTGCTTGCGGATCTCGATCATCCGGCGTGTCCAGTGCAGCAGGCT